>DATELR010000316.1:0-5670 GCA_035276345.1 Streptosporangiaceae bacterium
TCGCCGCTGAGTCGCCGAGTGCTGCGGGGAGGAGGTGAACCTCATCGGGCTGCGGTCAATAGGCCGCCTGATGGGCATGCTGCCAGCCGATGTCATCGCCAGAGGCCCTGACGTCGACCGTTGACTGGCAGCTGCCGCCGGACGGCGCTCGTCAGCAGGCGCCCGCGGCGAACGAGGCCGCGGGTGCCCTCGGTTCAGCGGTATCCGTTACCGCCAGGGGTTCGATCGGCCCGACTTAGGGCGCCAGCCAGCCGGCGGATCCTCACCGACCCGGCCGTCTACGGCTTCCCTCAGCAGGTCGGCGTGCCCGGTGTGGCGGCCGTACTCCTCGATCAGGTCGCACACAAGCCGGCGCATGTTCGCGTGCCGGCCATCGGGCCAGGCAATGTGAACGGGCTGGTCAAGTCCGCCGTCGGCCAGCGCTGCGTCAAACCTCGCGCGGGAACGCTCGACGGAGGCGTCCCACAACTCGTAGAGGTATTCAGGCTTGTCGTCAGCCGCTGATGTGAATTCGGGGTCGCTGCCGTCATCGACGTAGCTGTCCCACGGCGCCGCCGCTGGGGCCCCGCTGAGCTTCGCGGTTGAGATTTGCTCCTCGGCGCGCGCCAGGTGCTTGAGCAATCCACCCAAAGTCAGCGCGGACGCGCCGATGCGGCTCTGCAGCCCTGCGGCGTCGAGGTCATCGGCCTTCCAGCGGAACGTGGTCCGCAGCCTGTCCAGTGCACCGAAGATTTGCTCGGCTTCGTTGCCTGCCAGAGGCGGTTCCCATGGATAGTCAGGATGAGTCATGGATTCACGATAAAGAGCTATGCGGACATTCCTCGTCCGGTATTAAGACGCCCGATCTGAATCTCGCAAGTCGCCTCAGGTGTAAACCTGTCCGGCTGGAAACACTGGCTACTGGTTGTTGACCTGACAAAGCCGGGGGAGAGCTTCTGTGCCGTCAAATTCCGGGAGGCGCCCAGCTGCCGCCGCACGCAGCGATCATCGCAACAATCCGGGCAGCCCTGCACGGGCCGCCGCCGATGGTCGCGGACAGCGGGCTCGAAGTGAACCCCGCGTTCGAAGCGAACAGGGGACTCGGGCCGCCCGCGAGGGACCAGGCACGCAGGGCGGGCCGCCGAGCGATAAGCCCGACGTCTTCCTGCACGTGCCAGACGTGCATGTCGGAGAGATCTATCTCGACGTCGAAGACCTGGACGCCCACCTGTCCTTGCAGGCAAAGCTCGCCAACCTCGTGCAACTCGTCGCGGGCGTCCACGTGCATATCGGCAAGGTCGAGCTGGACATTAAGGACGTCGAAGCGCAAGCGCTGCTCAAGGTGCGGCTGGAGAACCTGTACCAGATCCTGGATCGGGCGCTGTCGACGGTCGATCGCAACCCGGAGATCCTGCAGGGCCTGCTGAACACCGTCGACTCGGCTGTCGACAACGTCGGCGAAACCGCTAAACAGGCGGTCCAGCCTGGCGGTGCCGTGAGCGAGCTGGCGGGTGATGTCGGCGAGGTCGGCAAGGAGGCTCTCGGCCCAGGCGGCGCAGCTACGGAGGCGGTCGGGACGGTGGGCGGCACCGCGCAAGAGGCGGTGAAGCCGGGCGGTGCGGTGTCCCAGGCCGCGGAGGGCGTCACAGACACGGCCTCTTCTGCCGTGCAGCCAGGCGGCGCCGTCAGCGAAGCTACGAACGCGGTGGGCGACGTTGCCGAAGAGGCCGGCGACACCGCGTCTGATGTGGCAAAGACCGCGGGGGATGGTGTACGCGATTCGGCACAACTGGCTCCCGCGGGAGAAAAGCCGAAGCGGCGCGGGGCTCCGGAGGGCAGGCCGCCCCGGGCGCCCAAACGCGGTGGTAAGGGCACGTCGGACACATCACAGGAACGGCGCAAAGGCCGCCGGACCGGCCGTAAGGAAGCAGGCTCTTGATGTCGGAGGACCCAATGCCAGCACGTGGAGAGCGGCCGCCGACGTTCGAGATCGACGCCATGGCGGAGGCAAAGGACATCCGGTTCCACCTGCCGGGTCGCCTTCATACTCACTCCGAAGGGGTGGCGCGCGTCGAGCACATACGACAGCGACGCGGTCTGCCGCGGAAGGTGCGCGAAGGCACCCGTTGCACGAACGTGAGCGCCAGCCTCCGAATTGCAGCGTGGCTGGAGGATGCCGACGCGCCCGGCGAGCCCCGAAGGGCATCTACTGGACGCGGGCGTGCTGCGGATTCAGATTTCTTTGCTTAGGGCACAAAGCCTTGCGTGCCCGGGTTTCCCGACACGTCACGCCGGTGATCAGGCAGTTGTCGCTGATGGCGCTGTTTTCACCGTGCCTGGCCGGGTAGCCGAGCCTCAAGCGATTTACGGGACCGACGAGGTGTTCGTGTCGACAGCTAGCCGCGCGCCGACGCGGAAGCACTGGACAGATCGGTCGACGGTCTCGGGACCGTGACCGGAGGGGATTCCAGGATGAATAAGGCATCAACTGTCGCGCTAGCGATGGGAGCAGGCTATCTGCTCGGCAGGAAGCGCAAGTTGCGCATGGCGCTGATCGTGGCATCTGCGGCGGCAACCGGCCGGGTCGGCGACGTCGCAGCTAATGCGCTCAAGCGCGGTGGCTCGCTAGCCGCCTCGTCCGGAGCGCTGGACAAGCTGTCTCCTGAACTCACCAAGGTGGTGGGCACCATGCGAGGTGACCTGGCCGACGCGGGCAAGGCTGCGGTTCAGGCCGCTGTGGCGAGCAGGATCGAATCGCTGACCGACTCCTTGCATGACCGCGCCGAGGGACTGCGCAATCCGGCGGAGCCCGACGAGGGAGAACAGGACCAGCCAGATGACTCAGATCGCCGTGGCGGGAGCGAGCGGCCACGAAGCCGCAGCGGCGGCGGCAGCAGGCCGAGTGCTCGGCGTGACTCTGAACGGCCGCGCCGCGGCAAGCCAGATGACCGCGGAAGCGAGCGGCCACGCCGGCGCGAACCGGAGGGCAACGGCGAGATCAAGCGGCCGGCGCGGCGGTCCAGCGCAGATGGCGAGTCAAGGACGTCATCTAGCCGCAGGCGAGGGAAGTGACATCGATGGCAACTAAGACGTCTCGCAAGGCCGACTCCGCTCAGCCGCTCGACCGGCTGAAGTCCGAAGCGGGCAGCCTGGCCAGCGCACTGGCTGGGCGGGCTCTCAAGTCAGCGCTCGGCAAGGTCGAGGGATCCGCAGGCAGGCTGCAGGACTACGCCGACAATGGTGGCGGCGCAGGCCTTAAGGCCGCCCTAACCGGCGCCCAAAAGGTAGCGGAGGGCGAGTCGGGCGGTCGCGCGGCGCTCAGCGCAGGCATGAGCGCGGTCAAGGAGAAGGCAGGCGGATTGCTCGGCAAGGGCGGTGGCAACGGCGGCGGAGGTGGCGGAAAGGACAAGGTCACGAACATCGTCGAGTCGATCGACGTCGGTGCCCCGATCCGCCTCGTCTATGACCAGTGGACCCAATTCACGGACTTTCCGAGCTTTATGAAGAAGGTCGAGAAGGTCGAACAGGAAGAGGAAGAGAAGCTCAACTGGCAGGCGCAGATCTTCCTGTCCCACCGCAGCTGGGAAGCGACGATCCAAGAGCAGATCCCCGATCGTCGGATCATCTGGACCTCAAAGGGCCAGAAGGGGCATGTAGACGGGGCTGTCACATTCCACGAACTTGACCCCGAGATGACCAGGGTCCTCGTGGTGCTCGAGTACTGGCCGCAAGGGTTCTTCGAGCAGACCGCCAACTTGTGGCGTGCACAGGGCCGCCGGGCCCGGCTGGAACTCAAGCACTTCCGCCGCCACGTCATGACGAACGCCATCCTGCATCCCGATGAAATCGAGGGCTGGCGAGGCACGATCAAGGACGGCGAGGTCGTTAAGGATCACGAAACCGCCGTCCAGGAAGAGCACGAGGGCGGTGCCGGAGAGCCAGAGGACGAGTACGCGTCCGAAGAAGGCGACTACGGCGAGGACGAGGCCGACTACGACGACTCGGACTATGACGAGGAAGACGAGACCGACGAGGACGAGGTCGACGAAGACGAGGCCGAGGACTACTACGACCAGGATGAGTCCGAAGCAGATGAGGACGAAGAGGCGGAGTACGCCGAACCGGTCAGAGCTGGGTCACGGCGGGCTGGGCGTCGGTGAGCGCTCCAGGGTAGAAACTGCGCGCCGCGTCGAGCAGTTCGTCCAGTGGCGGCCACCAGGGTCCGTGCTCGAGTTCCCTGAGCGCTCGGATGATCTGAGCCTGCTCCGCCGGTGTATGGGTGACGGCGGCGACGGCAACGCGGTGCGGCCGAACCGCCCGCAGCGGCCCGAGATAGAGGTCAGGGGATGCATTCTCCGGTCGGGCGGGTGCCATCACCAGGTAGTAGTCAGGCAGCTCGAACTGCTTGTTCCGCCAGGCCGCGAGCGCGTCAGCTGCACGCTGCTCGAAGCCGATCGCGGCGTCGGTGCCGCCTGACACCTCCCACATCGCCTGCCAGGCGGCAGCCACGTCGGCGAGCGGGTCGTGTGGCACGACCACGTAGGTTGACCGCAGGCGCGTCGCAGCTCGCATGGCCAGCGCGCCATGCTCCCAGCCAGGCCGGCTCGGGTCGGGTTCGCCCGGCTGTCCGCTGTCCTCCGCGGATGCCCTGGCGACCGAGACGTTTGGCGAGTGCGCCAGACCGGCGAGCATCCCATCGCCGGCCTCGCCGACCAGGACCACGATCGTGGCAGACTCGCGTCGCATCGGGTCGATCCTAAACGCGTGCAGATCACGTCCCCAGGGCTGGCCGGCCCGGCGTCATGCGCTCCGGGCTGATCCGCCGTCAGGTTCGATCCCGTACATGCGAAGCAGGTCGCGCAGCCGGTCGACGTCGGCCAGCAGGCGTCGATTCTCGGCTATCAGCGCAGTAAGGTCCCCGCTTGCGCTCAGCTCGTGCTCAAGCATGCCCTGGTCGGAGAGAAGATCGCGTTCGCGGTTCCGCAGCGCGGCGGCGACGTCCAGGTCGCCGGTGCCGAACGCCAACTCCTTTTGCCGCCGCACGTCGGCGAGCTGTTCAGAAACGTCCACGAGTTCGGAGGCAACGTGCGGCGCGCGGGCAGGCCAACCCGCCTTCTCGTGCGCGCGAAGCACGCTCAGCACCAGTTCTCTGGCGACTGGCAGATCAAGGCCGAGCCTGACCAGCACTTGGGCGGCCACGCCTTCGCCCTCGCGGATGATCCCGAGTAGCACGTGCTCGGTGCCGATCTGGTGGTGACCGAGGCGCATCGCCTCCCGCAGCGATAGCTCCAAGACCTTCTTCGATCGAGGCGTGAATGGCAGGTGGCCTGGAGGAGGGTCCGATGCGCCAGATCCGATAATCTCCATGACCTGGTCGAGGACGTCGTCGCGAGATACATGCAGCGACTGAAATGCCTCTGCGGCAATGCCTTCGCCCTGGTAGAGCAGCTCAGCAGGAGGTGCTCGGTGCCGATGTAGTTGTGCCGCAGCAGGCGGGCTTCCTCCTGCGCCAGGTTGACGGCGCGGATCGCCTGGCCCGTGAACCGGGTGAACATTCCCTTTGGCTGCACCCGGGTTGTCGCCCTCTTGAGCCTGACCGCCAGCGGGATGCGTGACCGCATCGATGTCTCCTTCGCGTCTTTGACCACAGGGCTGTTGCGGGACAGCCTCGGCGCAAGCCATGCGGAGACG
>DATELR010000317.1:0-2097 GCA_035276345.1 Streptosporangiaceae bacterium
GAGGCGCGGCTGGGTATCAGGGGCGGCTCGGCAGGCGGGTGGACCGCGCTCGCCGCGGTCACGACCGGCGCTGTCCACGATCCGGTGTTCAGCGCGGCGGTGTCCTACTTCGGCGTCTCAGACCTGCGCGGCTTCACCGACCTCACCCACGACTTCGAGTCGCGCTACCTCGACGGCCTGATCGGGCCGCTGCCGGGATTCGACTCGGTGTATGCCGAGCGGGCGCCGGTCGGGCACGTGAACCCCAACACCTGCCCGGTCCTGCTGCTCCAGGGGCTCGACGACCCGGTGGTGCCGCCGCAGCAATCGGAAAGCATCGCGGCCGACCTGACGGCGCACGGCATCCGGCATGCGTACATCCCGTTCGAGGGCGAGTCTCATGGCTTCAGGAAAGCCGAGTCGATGATCGCCTCGCTGGAGGCCGAGCTGTCGTTCTACGGGCAGATCATGGGATTCAAGCCGGTCGGCGTTCCCGAGCTGAAGCTGACGGACGGTGGCAAGGCCTAACCTTGCCGGCTCGGGCTAACGGGCGTACTCGGTCGCGCGTGATTCCCTGATCACGGTGACCCTGATCTGCCCCGGGTAGGTCAGCTCGTCCTGGACCTGCCGCGCCACGTCCCTGGCGATCACCTGCGCGCCGACGTCGTCGACCGTCCCTGGCTTGACCATGACCCGCACCTCCCGGCCAGCTTGCATCGCATACACCTTGTCGACGCCGGGCTGCGCCTGGGCGATCTGCTCCAGCCGCTCAAGCCGCTTGATGTAAGCCTCCAGGGATTCACGGCGAGCACCGGGCCTGCCGCCGCTGATCGCGTCGGCCGCCTGGGTCAGCACCGCCTCAACGGTGCGTACCTCGACCTCGTTGTGGTGCGCCTCGATCGCGTGGACGACGTCCTCATGCTCGCCATATCTGCGCGCGATCTCCGCTCCGATCAGGGCGTGGCTCCCTTGGACCTCATGCGTCAGCGCCTTGCCGATGTCATGCAGCAACGTGCCGCGCTTGAGTAGCGCAGCGTCGAGACCCAGCTCGCTCGCCATCATCCCGGCGATATGTGCCGACTCGACCAGGTGCTTGAGCACGTTCTGGCCGTAGGACGTGCGGTACCTGAGCTGGCCGAGTAGATGGGTGAGCTCCGGGTGCATGTCGGCGATGCCCAGGTCGATGAGAGCGTCCTCACCGGCCCTGACGCAAAGCTCCTCGATCGTCGTCCTGCTCTGCTCGTAGGCGTCTTCAATCCGCTGCGGGTGGATCCTGCCGTCGGCGACCAAGCGCTCCAGCGTCAGCCTGCCTACCTCCCGGCGGACCGGGTCGAAGCAAGACAGCAGCACGGCCTCTGGAGTGTCGTCGATGATCAGGTTCACGCCCGTGACGGTCTCGAAGGCGCGAATGTTCCTGCCCTCCCTGCCGATGATGCGGCCCTTCATGTCGTCGGCTGGCAAATGCAGGACCGAGACGACCGACTCGCTGGTCTGCTCGCTGGCAACGCGCTGAATCGCCAGGGTGACAATCTTCCTGGCCCGCTGCTGGCCCTCTTTCTTCGCCTCGTTCTCGATATTCCTGACCATGACGGCGGCCTCGCGCTTGGCCTGCTGCTCGATTTCGGCCATCAGCTCGGCCTTGGCTCCCTCGGCGGTTAGCCCGGCGATCCGCTCGAGCTCGGATTGCCGCCTGGCGTCGATCTGGTCAAGCTCTGTTTGCCGCGCATCAAGCTGCTTGCGCATGTCGTCGACCGAGGTGACTAGCTGATCGACCCGGCGGGTCTCGTCATCGAGCCGCTGCTCGCGCTCGGCGATCCTGGCCTCGCGTCGCTCCAGATCACCGCGCAGCTGCCTGATCTCCGTGGTTACCGCACGCACTTCCTCGTCAAGCTCGCGGCGCACCTCAGCAGCCAGTTCCGGGCCTTCCTCAGCTTTGCGAGCAATATCCGCAGCCTCGGCCTCGGCCGCCTCGAGCGTCGCCTCTCCTTGCCGGTGCAGCTCGACATGATCGGCGTCGTCCGCCAGGACAGCGTCTCCGGAGACGGCCCGGCCGGAAGCGTCGCGATCGAGGGCGGTCTGGCCTCCGTGGGCGCCAACCGCAACGGCAACACCACTCCG
>DATELR010000318.1:0-5105 GCA_035276345.1 Streptosporangiaceae bacterium
GCTCGCGTTCATCGTTCGCGACGACCGCGCCTGACCCCGCGCGCCGCTGGCCAATCGCATCGACCTCGTCGACGAAGATGATCGCCGGCGCGCGCTTGCGCGCCTCGCTGAACAGGTCGCGCACACGGGCGGCGCCGACGCCGACGAAAAGCTCGACAAAGCTCGACCCGCTGACCGAGAAGAACGGCACGGATGCCTCACCTGCCACCGCCCTGGCGAGCAGCGTTTTGCCGGTTCCTGGCGGGCCGACCATCAGCACGCCGCGTGGTGGTGCCGCCCCGGCACGCTGGTACCTGCTCGGATTGCGCAGAAAATCGATGATCTCGCTGATCTCTTGCTTTGCGCCCTCATAGCCCGCGACGTCGCCGAACTTGGTATTAGGCCGCTCGGCGTCGAACACCTTTGCCCTGGACCTGCCCACCCCGAGCGCGCCCTGGAAGGCGCCGGCCCCGCCGCGTGACATGCGCCGGAACAGCCAGATTACGAAGATCAGCGGCGCTAGCAGGATCAGCCAGTACAAGATCTCGGTGCCGAGCGCGGGCGAGCTGGTGTTCGCATCGACGCTCTTCACGCCGTCGGCCCGGAGCTGGTTCGCGAGCTGGGTGTTCGGCGAACCCGGGATGACCGTCGTGTAGGACTTGCCGTTCGTCAGCGTGCCGCTGGCTCCGGTGTTGCCGCCGTTCGACGATGAATCGAACGTGACGTTCTTGACCCGGTGCTGACTCGCCGCGCTGATGAACTGGCTGTAGCTCAAGGTGACCGTGTTGTTGTTGTTAATGCTTGGCAGAAGGAAGTACAACGCTAGTGTCGCGATCAGCGCGATCGGCCAAAGCCAGTGCCGCCAGGCTGGTGGGGGCGGCGGTGCCGACGGGGTTGGCCGGTCACCCGGCGGCGGCGCACTCGGCTGCTTGCTCATACGTCATTCTTACGCACTCGCGGGAGCAATTCGGCCGCGACCAGCCTCCGATGCCGCCGGCGGGCACCGTGGGCACGTCAGCAAAGCACGTGTGTCGCGGGCGCTCATGCTGCGGCCAGCTCGGAAGGCTCGGCGATGACGTCGACGAGCGCGCCGTTGCGGAGCACAGTGATTTCCAGCGGCTTGCCGATCGCCTCGGCGAACATCAAGCGCTGCAGATCTTGCGCAGTGGTGACAGGCTTTCCGCCCGCGCTGACCAGTACATCTCCGACCCGGAGCCCAGCCCGCGCGGCCGGACCATCCGGCACGAGATCGGCCACCCGCAGCCCTTCCTTGCGGCCGACCCGATCGTGGAGCCCGGCCGGCAGCGGCGTCGGCGCGCTCACGATGCCCAGGTAGGCTCGCCGGACCCGGCCGTACTGCATCAGCGCGGCGATGATTTTCCTGGTCGTCGAGTTGATCGGAACCGCCAGGCCCAGGCCGACTCCGGCGACGGCCGTGTTGATGCCGACGACGTTCGCCCTGGCGTCGGCTAGCGCCCCGCCCGAGTTGCCGGGATTAAGTGACGCATCGGTCTGGATAACGTCTTCGATCAGCCGGACGGCGGCACCGCTGCGGGTCGGAAGTGACCTGCCGAGCGCACTGACGACGCCTGCGGTCACGGACCCGGCAAGCCCGAGCGGGCTGCCGACGGCGACCACGAGTTGTCCGACGACGAGATCCTCTGCCTCGCCCAGCACCGCCGGCGGCGGCGTCCCGGCTCCCGCCCTGACGACTGCAAGGTCCGACAGCGGATCAGCCCCGACCACGGTGAACGGCGAGTTCGTACCATCAGAAAAGAGGGCAGTCCCGCCCGATGCCGTGCCGACCACGTGGGCGTTGGTAAGCAGGAAGCCGTCGCCGGTATACACAACAGCAGAGCCCAGGCTTTCCGCCTGCCTGCCTGCGCCGCGAGTCACGCGCAGGCTGGCGACTTTGGGCGTGAGCTCGGCCGCAACCCCCGCGACAATCTGCGAGTACGCGTCGAGCGGCGCACTGGCTGGCATGCGACCACCTCCACAGAGCTCACCGAGCGAGGTGATTACAAGATTACCGCGTAAATGCTGAAGCTGGCGCGCCCGCTAACTGCTGGTCGGCTCGAGGATGAAGACCGGGATGATGCGGGAGGTCTTGGCCTGGTAGTCGGCGTACGGCGGATAAGCGGCGACCGCGCGTTCCCACCACTGCGCCTTCTCGTCACCGGTTATCTCGCGCGCCACCATGTCGAGCCTCTTAGGCCCATCCTGGAGTTCAACTCTCGGATTGGCCTTGAGGTTGTAGTACCAGACCGGGTTCTTCGGCGCTCCGCCGAGCGAGGCGACGGCCAGGTACCGTCCGTCATGCTCAACCCGCATCAGCGGGGTCTTGCGGACCTTGCCGGTTTTCGCGCCTTTGTTCGTGACGATCACAACCGGCATGTCGCTTTCGCCGAGCATCGTTCCCTCGGTTCCACCGGAGCCTTCGAACCGCTCGACCTGGTCGCGGACCCAGCCACGCGGACTAGGGACATATTCACCTTCAATGGGCATGCGCTGAGTCTAAGCGGACTAGTCCGGCTTTCTCCGGTCGCCGGCCTAAGGTGCCGATGCGGTGATCAGTCGCTGACCGTGGCCGCCAGGCGCTCTGCGGCCTCGGCGTAGTCCTTTGCCATCTCGTAGATGACGTCCCGCACGGTTGTGGCCTTATTCATCAGCCCGACACCCTGACCGACCCAATAGGTTGCGAGCTCCTGCGCGCCCTTGTTCCCCTGCTCAGCAAGCACATCAATGCGCCGCATGACCGGCTCGCTCAGCAGCGACTGCAGCGGCATAGGCAGCGCACCAGGGCTCTTGTCGCCCTCCCAGGCTGCTGTCCAATCGGACTTCAGCTGCCTGGATGGCTTCCCGGTCCTGCTGCGCGAGCGAATCGTGTCGCGGGAGGTGGCCGCGATCATCTTCTGCTTGGTGTACGGGGCGGTCTCGGCCTCCTCGGTGGTCAGCCAGACCGAGCCCGTCCACGCTCCGGCGGCGCCGAGCGCGATAGCCGCGGCGATCTGCCGGCCGGTCACGATCCCGCCTGCGGCGAGCACGGGCACCTCGCGGATCGGCCTGATGGCCTCTATCACCTCTGGCACCAGCACCATCGTGGTGACCTCGCCGCAGTGCCCGCCAGCCTCGGTTCCGGCCGCGACCAGGATGTCGACGCCGGCGTTGACCTGCTTGATCGCATGCTCGCGCGCGCCGACCAGCGCGGCGATCGGCACGCCTGCTTGCCTGGCCCGATCGATCATGTAACCGGGCGGAGTGCCTAGCGCGCTCGCGATGAGCTTGATCGGATGCCGGAACGCCACATCGAGCAGCCGCTCCCCAGCCTCTTCGCTGATCGACGACGTGGCCGGCCTGGAGCCTGCTGACGGGTCATCCGCAGGGATGCCGTGTTCCTCGAGCAGCGCGGCGACGAAATCCTTCTGCTGCTGGCCGATCAGTGACCGGATCGCTGCGGCGTCCAGGCCCTGGCCCTTCCCCTCGTATTTCTCCGGCACCAGGATGTCGGCCCCGTAGGGCCGGCCGTCAACATGCTCGTCGATCCAGGCGAGTTCGTGCTCGAGCTGCTCAGGCGAATGCATCGATGCGCCAAGGACGCCGAAGCCGCCCGCATTAGTAACGGCCGCCACGACGTCGCGGCAGTGGCTGAACGCCAGCAACGGCAGGTCGATGCCCAGCATCTCGCAGATCGGGGTGTTCATATCCGGCGCTCCTTCGCTCCCGTCCAAGCTTCGCTGTAGGTGGGAGGCCGCCGCAAGCGAAGACCTTTCGTGCATCGGAACGCCGTTACGTCTGGCCAGGCCGCTCCAGGTAGACGAGGCGGTCATCAAGTTCGTATTCAGCCAACTCTTAAGCCAGCTGGCCTGGATATAGCTCGTCGAGGAGGAGCCTCACTGCAGCAGGTCCGCTGCTGCCGTGTCGTGACGATGCAGCGCGATGCGCGCCTCAATCTCCTCGCTGTAGGCCTCGGCGTAGCTCAGGCCAGCATCGATCAGCGGGCGAGGAATGTCCTGCTCGGCGGCCAGTAGCTGTGCTGGGTCATCCTCGGCAGCGAGATCCTTTAGCCACATCACGATCTCCCACACGTCCGGGCCTCCGACGACGGCGGCCCGCCGGCCTGGCGGACCATCCCGGAACGCGATCAACGGGTGTTCATCCCGGCGTGACCCTTCCTCGGCATACCTGCGGAGCCGGGCAGACAGACTCTCTCCCGCTGCCCGCGATCGCAGACGCAGCCGCGCAGCTAGGGCGTCGTCCAAACGCACTGACACATTCACCGACATGTACTTATCGTCGCATCTTGTAACCAGACTGAGCAGCGCTAGCCGAGTCAATGCTCACCCGGCACGAGTGACGAACTCAGGGCCTGGATGGCAGAGGCTCGAGACGCGGGTCCGCTCGAGCCGCCAATGCGGCTGCGACGTCCGGCGGCACGGGCACGTTCGAGCCCTGGAAGCCCCGGAACGGGCGGAAGGATCCGAGCCGGACATCCTCGAGAAGCTCCGATCTGAGCAGCGCCGGCCAGATCCGGTAGTCGAATCGAATATCGGTCCGCCACCGGAAATGCGCAGGCTCGGACGGTTCAACGGGATGTTCGTAGGTCTTCGTGACGATGGTCGCCACGTAGTAGATGCCGGGGTCCTTCGGCCCCACGACCTGCAGCCAGACCCGATCCCCGATGGCCATCTGGTCTCGGAACCTGGGCGTTCCCCACCAGTGCTCCCGCGAGGCGGCCACGGCGGCGTCGAGATCGTAATGCCGAGGATTGCCCTCAAAGATCCAGTCAGCCACGATGCATCGCCTCGCGCTCGAGTATCAGCGCGCTTGGGCGGACGTGGCGGTCGCTGTCGATTATCCCGAACTTGACGTCGTAGCCGTGCAGCCATTCATAGTTGTCCACGGCTGTCCAATGGAAGAACCCGCGCACGTCAATACCGCGAGCAATTGCGCCGGCGGTCACGAGCAGCCCGCGCTCGAGGTAGTCCGCGCGCTGGCCGTCGTCATCGGTGCCGATGCCGTACTCGGCCACCAGCAGCGGAGTCCCCGGCAGCATCCGATGCAAGCGGTCAAGCACCAGGCCAAGGCCCTCAGCCCAGATGCCATATCCCAGCGGAGACACCGGCGCG
>DATELR010000319.1:0-6649 GCA_035276345.1 Streptosporangiaceae bacterium
TGAGTCTTGCGGCTTCGCCCAGCTCGAGGAGCCGGTCAGCTACAACCTCGCTGACATTCTGGCTGGATAACGGGACTCTCAAGCTACCGTTACCGCCATGCGTGCCAGCCAGCGCGGAGCAGCGGCGCGCCCGAGGGTCACGCCGCTGGGCGACCGAGTCCTGCCGCCCGTTCGGCTGGTCGTCCTCCGGCTGGCCGTCGCCGTGGCTCTGGTAGTGCTCTCGGCGTGCTCAGCGCCGGCGCCCGCAACGGGCCACCGGCCCAGTCACGTGGCCTCACCCAGCCGATCTCACGCCCGACAGACACACTCCCCTGACGCCCAAGTGCGGCTAGGCAAGCTCGGCCGGTTCCGCACGGCGCGCGGCATCCTTGCCGTCACCGAGCCCGCCAGCGCCGGAACCGGTCAGCGCAGGAGGCTGCTGATCCAGATCTGGCACCCGACCAGATCAGCAGGGACGGCAAGCAGGCCGCTGCCGCTGATTGTGTTCGGACCTGGCTTCATGCAGTGCGCCAATCCGTACGGTGACCTGCTCCGCGCCTGGGCCAGCGCGGGATACGTCGTCGCCGCCGTCAACTTCCCCCGGTCCGACTGCCGGGTCGGCTCGGCCGCGACGGAATCAGACCTGGTTAACCAGCCCCACGACATCTCCTACGCGATCACCGCGCTGCTGCGCAGAACCACGGTGAGCGGCGCACGGCTCGACCGGAGCAAGGTCGCGATCGCCGGTCAGTCCGACGGCGGCGACACCGTCGCCGCCGTCGCCGCTAACTCCTGCTGCACCGACCGGCGGGTGCGGGCCGTCGCGGTGCTCTCCGGTGCCGAGTGGCCAGCTATGCCTGGCGCGTTCTTCGCGCGCGCGCCTGTTCCGATGCTGTTCACCCAGGGCAGCTCAGACACGGTCAACTTGCCGGGATGCAGCGTCGCAATGTACCGGGCTGACCAGGCAAGCGACCGGTTCTACCTGGACCTGTTCGGAGCCGACCATACCGGTCCGTACTGGGGCAGAAACCGGTACGAGCGCATCGTCGCCCGGGTCACGCTGGCATTCTTCAACCGGTATGTGCTCGGGCAACGAGCCGCAGCCCGCGCCATGCGGCGCTTCGGCAACGCCGGACCCGTCGCGAGACTGTTCAGTCGGGGCGGCGGCCACCTGCCCAGCGGACCATGCGTGACCTGAACTGCGAGGAGACGATATGAAGCCAATGCCGGAGGACTGGGAGCGCGCCGTTGCGGTGGTCGCCCACCCTGACGATCTCGAGTACGGCGCCGCGTCGGCGATCGCTCGCTGGACCAGGCAGGGCAAGTCGGTCTCCTACCTGCTCGCCACCCGCGGCGAGGCGGGAATCGCCGGGATGGCGCCGGCCGAGGTCGCGCCGCTTCGGGTCGAGGAAGAGCAGCGCAGCGCGGCGGTCGTCGGCGTTACCGAGGTGGAATTCCTCGATCACGTCGACGGGCTGGTCGAGTACGGCATACCGCTTCGCCGCGATCTCGCGGCCGCGTTCCGCAGGCTGCGGCCCGACGTGGTCATCACCGGCAGCTTCGATCTGACGTGGGGCGAAGAAGGTCCGGTCAACCACTCCGATCACCGGGCCGTCGGCCTGGCAGTCCTTGATGCCTGCCGCGATGCCGCGAACGAGTGGGTCTTCCCCGACGCCGGGCCGGCGATCTCAACCATCAAGGACGCCTACGTCCTGGGGAGCGGAGAACCGACCCACTTTGTGGACGTCACCGACACGATCGACCTCGGCGTCGCGTCGCTGCGCGAGCACCGGGCCTACATCGACGGGCTCGGCAGGGATTTTGATCCTGACGAATTCCTGCGCTCGATGGCCGGTTACGTCGGCCTGGGGGCCGGCTGCGAGTACGCGGTGGGCATGCATCGTTACCCGATGGGCTAACCAGGCACCCGCGACCGGCAAGTCACCTGACGTAACCGGTGCTTACTGAGAGCACATAACGACATCGTTATCCCTCGTCGAAATGCGCCATTTGATCAAGTCCCTCTGATATATCTGGCCACCCGGCCTGCTCGAGCTAGTCAATCGATCTATCGGAGGAATTGTGCGCACAGTGTTGCTCACACGACAGGCAGTGACGGTCGCCGCCGTTGCCGTGCTGGGGGTGCTTGGCGTTTCCGTGCCAGCAATCGCCTCGGGCTCGGCTCAGCAGAGCACGGCGACCCAAGCGACCGCGCGACCCGCGCTCCCGCCAGGCGAGCATTACGCATGCCCCGCGGCGTCGCCCGGCGAAGCGACGTGCTTCTCGATCGTGCGCTCAATGCACACGTCCGGCGCGTTGCCGGCCACGGGGGTTACGCCAGCGGTCAACGGCCAGTACCGCCCCGGCGACCTTCGCAGGGCCTACAAGCTGACCGGCGCTTCTCTGCACCGAGGCCGGGGAAAAACGATCGCGATCGTCGACGCATTCAACAACCCGCGCGCCGCAGCTGACCTCAGGGCCTACCGATCGCAGTTCCATCTTCCGCCGTGCACAACTTCGAACCATTGCCTGCGGATTGTTAACCAAAGGGGCAGGGCCCGGCCGCTGCCCGCCCGCAACAGCAACTGGGGTGTCGAGATCGCGCTCGACCTCGACATGGTCTCGGCGATCTGCCCCAACTGCCACATCCTGCTGGTGGAGGCTAACAACGCGCGGTTCGGCAACATGGGCGCCGCCGTCAACACAGCCGTCAGGATGGGCGCCAAGTACGTGTCCAACAGCTGGGGCGCGCACGAGTTCCGCGGCCAGAACCAATTCAGCCATTTCTTCAACCACCCGGGCCGCGTCATCAATTTCGCCGCTGGTGACCTAGGGTTCGGCGCCACGTTCCCTGCCTCGCTGCAGTACGTCACCTCCGTCGGCGGAACGCGCCTCGTGCATCACGCAGGCGGCCGCGGCTGGTCAGAGTCGGTTTGGCGGACTACCGCCAAGGTAGCCACGGCTTCTGGCTGCTCCAACGGCGAGGCGAAGCCGTCGTGGCAGCTTGCCGATCTCAATCGCTGCCAGAGCAGGACCCTGAACGACGTCTCCGCGGTCGCTGACCCGGCAACTGGCGTGGTCGTCCGCGACACGTTCGGGGCGCCAGGCTGGATCGAGGTCGGCGGCACGAGCGCGTCAACCCCGATCATCACCGGCATCTACGCGCTCGCCGGCAGCCCGAAGGTTCGCACCTACCCGGCCGAGTACTCTTACCTGCGCCCTGGTCACCTGTTCGACGTGACCGCGGGGAACAACGGCCCGTGCCCGGCTAGCCAGCCATACCTGTGCCATGCAGGTGCCGGCTACGACGGCCCGACCGGTCTCGGCACGCCTAACGGCATCGTCGGGTTCGGCGTGGGCGTCAAGGCCATGGTCACCGTCGTCAACCCGGGTCGCCTGGCCGGGACGCATGGCCGCAGGTTCTCGGCCAAGATCATCGGTCTGGACAGCCGCCATGTCAGCCTGCTGCACTACAACGGCAACGGAACCCTGCCGACGGGCCTGTCCATCCGCTCGATCAGGGGCTCGACCAACGGCCTGATCACGGGCACGCTGCGGGCGGCTAAGGGCACCTACCACGTCACGGTTTCCGCGAAGGACAGCAACGGGACCAGGGGCGTGACGCACTTCAGGATCGTGGTGCGCTAACGGTCCGCGGAGGGGCCGGCGCTGGCGGAACCAGTGCCGGCCTTTTCGCGCCTCCGGCCCTCGCCCAGGCTGATGAGCAGATCAAGGAATCCGCCGCCGCGCATGCCGAGCAGCTCCCACGAGCGCGCGATCCCGATGGCGAAGAACACCAGCACGAACGTGGAACCAGCGGACAGCTCATTGGCCCTGTTGCCCGTCACGGTAAAGCCGACGATCACCTGCCAGCCATATGTCGCGAGGATCAGCAGCAAGAGCACGGGCCAGCGATGGGTGAACTGCTCGCCTGCCCGCGCGCGGAAGAGCCGTACGGCCAGCCCGGCGGTGCTGGTCATGCCGAGCACTCCGAGGACCAGATTGGCCGCGGGAATGCCGCCTTTACCCGGCAGCAGCGCTACCAGGGAGATCCAGAGCGAGTCGACCAGGGCGGTGAACGCGGTGCCCGCCACCGCCTGATGGTCGACCGAGGTCTTGCCGTCCTCACGTCCCTGGGCGACCGACAAGGCAACGAACAGCAGCCCGGTCAGCGCTCCCGCGACGGTGACGCTGCCGAGATAGAAGTCTGTGTAATCCACCCACGAGATGATGCCGGATCGCCGCGGTGCAGACGAGCAACATTGGTTCCGGGTACGCGTCTTAGGAATGTGAGCAGCATCGGACCGATGAAGCCCAGCTGCAGGCGTTGGCGTCTCGCTGGAATCGTGGTGGTCGCCGCCGTGACGGCTGCATGCACGGTCTCGCCCCCAGATGCCTGGCCGCCAGCCCTGCACGCGAACCATCCCCCTGAAGTCGCCTGCACAGCCTTGCCCAACGCCACCGCACCGGTCATCCGGACGAGCGGCCAGCGCTCGCCGCTGGATATGCCGCCGGTCGCAGGCGGTTTGGCCGACGTCACGGCCAGGTCGTCCAGTAGCGCCCTCGCCATCGGTGCGACAAGACCGAGGCCCCCACGTTCGACGGCCCTGGTCGCGGTGTGGAACGGCGCCACCTGGAAGACGCTCAGCGACCGGGCGCTGCCGCCGAAAGCTAGCCCGGCCGCCGGGGCCTTGTTCCCGGGCGGCGCGTGGGTTGTCGGCGAGTACGGTCTGACGGACCGCGGTGACGGAGGAGGCGTCGGCAGTCCCCTTATTCTTCGGGTCACGGGCACGACGATGCGGCGAGTGCCGGTCCCGAAGCTGAGGTACAGCAGCGCTCTGGAGGACGTTGCGGCTAGCTCGGCCACCGACGCGTGGGCGGTCGGCTTCACTGGTAGGGGCCCGCTGGTCTTGCACTGGAACGGCACCGCGTGGACGCGGACGCAACTACCCGCCACGCTGGAGCACCGCGTCATGGCGGTCGATGCAGTCGCCGCTACGTCCGCAGTGAACGCGTGGGCCGTCATCCGCTTCCGGACGGGCAGCTCCCCGCGGCTGATGCACTGGAACGGCAGCCAGTGGGGCGACGTGGTCATGCCAGACATCGGGATGCGGTACGGCCTCTATGGCGTGGCCGCCACGTCAGCCAGGAATGTCTGGGCTGTCGGAGCCGGAGCGATCCTGCACTGGAATGGCCGGACGTGGTCGTGCGCCAGCATCTCGAACACTCTTTACACCGTCAGCACGTCATCGGCGGACAATACGTGGGCTGTGGGTGGTGGTGCCGGCGAAGCCGTCGCGCTGCACTGGAACGGACACACCTGGCAACAGCAGGTCTTGAACCCCTCGCCGCACCACGCGTACTTCCTGCAGGACGTCGCTATCATCCCGCGGTCAGGCCGCGCCTGGGCGGTCGGCAGCACAGAGAGCGCGGCCAACCAAACGCTGATGTTCCACTGGAACGGCACCGCATGGCACTGAGTTCCGACCACGCCGCGAATGGAGCAGGAGCCGGATAGGTTGCAGGGGATGTCCGATGACTTGTCAGGCAGCGGCTCGATCGCCCGCGCCAGGTCGCTCGGCGCCGAGCTCGTGGCGGTCCATCAGTGGCTCAGGGCCGAACTGGCTCGCATCCGCGATGACGCCGCATCAGGCTCCGGCCTACCCGCTCCACTGCAGGCCCACTGCATCGCCTTCTGCCAGGCGCTTACCAGCCATCACTCCAGCGAAGACGACACCGCTTTCGACGCGCTCGGTGCGGCCTTTCCCGACCTTGCTGACGTGCTCGAGCAGCTCAGACAGGATCACCGGCTGGTCGCTGGCATTGTCGCCCAGCTGAACCAGATCCTCGCGACGCTGACACCGGACAAGAGCGTGCAACTCCTGCGCGAACTCGATGGCCTGACGGCGATTCTCGAGTCCCATTTTCAGTGGGAGGAAAGAAGGCTCGTTGCCGCCCTCGACGCGCTAGAGCCGCGGCCGTCGTCCACGGACTTTTTCGGACTCGAAAATCAGTTGCGTCAGCGGCTCTGACCTGCATAAAGACGACGTAAGCAAGGGGCAGCCGAATCTAAGCCTCGGGACCCGCAGAGATAAGGCATCTTCCCGATGCCGGGCAGGGGGCCTTACGAGCATCCTCAATGGTGTCGGGTCAGGACAGGCCCGAAACGTCAGGAGGTTGCAATGCATCCGCAGATCGTAGCTATGGCGGCTGCCGAGCATGTGAAGGACATGCAGGCGTCAGCCAACCGGGGGCGGCGTGTGCGTGAGGCACGCCGCGCCCGGCGCGGCGCGATCACCATCAGCGCCGCAACCAACCACAACCTGCGGGCCGTGCAGGGGCCGTGCCCGCAGCCGCCTTGCCCGCCGGTCTACGTCAAGGCCGCATGACCGCAGGCAAGCCATAAGCAGACAAACCTATGGACCCGGCGGCCCGCGCTCGCATCAGCGAGTGCGGGCCGTTGCCATGTGAGCTAACCCCCGAGAGTCAAGCCCTCACGATGAGCGATCGCTGCCGCCTCGGTCCGGCTCGCGGCCTTCAGCTTGCCGAGGATGTTCGATACATGCACGCTTACGGTCTTCGGCGAGATGAACAGTTCGCTGCCGATCTCCCTGTTGCTGGACCCGGCCGCAAGCAGCGCCAGCACCTCACGCTCGCGCTCGGTCAGTCC
>DATELR010000320.1:0-15258 GCA_035276345.1 Streptosporangiaceae bacterium
CGGCAAATGAAGGGAATGACAGGGGCGGGAGGTCGCCTAGTCCATGCCGCTTGTCGCCCTGGTGACGGCCGAGGCCCAGACCGGCATCACATTCGCTGACGTCATGGATCACGTCGCGCAGGGCTTCGAGGCACTCGGCGCTGCGGTGCTGGTCCTCGGCGTGCTCTGGTCGTTCGTCCTGGCAGCGCTTGCATGGCGCCGGTCGGGCAACCTACAGCGCGGGTACGCCGCGCTTCGGCAAGCTTTCGGCGGCACATTGCTCCTTGGGCTGGAGATCCTGGTTGCGGCCGATCTGGTCAGGACCGTGGCCGTCTCGCCGACACTCGACAACGTGCTCGTTCTGGGACTGATCGTGCTGATCAGGACATTCCTCAGCTTCTCGCTCGAGACCGAGATCGAAGGCGTGGTTCCCTGGCGCCGTGCGATGACCAGCGGAGCTGGCACGATCAAGCAAGCAACTGACCGAGGGCTGCATCCGGGCGAGCGCGCCTTATCCCATTCGCTATTCCGGATCAGATGCTTGGGCAACGGCAAGGTCCGCCAGCATTTCCTGGACTCTGGACGCGCCCGGGCTTCCAAGGCGCTGATAGATCTCAAGCGCCCTCCTAAGGTGAACCTCCGCTTCGCTCTTGTCGTAGCCGAGGTTGCTGCGACCGATTCCCTCCAGGGCGCGGGCTTCCTCCAGAGGCGAGGGCAATTCTCGCGCGATGCCGAAAGCGCGAGTGTGGTATTCGCGAGCTTGAATCGGGTCCCTAGTTCTAGTGGCCAGTTCGCCGAGACTGTTCAGTACCTCGGCTTGCCCTGGCAGCATGCGCAACTCGGTGCAGATGGTGAGCGCCTCGTGGTGGCTGGCGGCGGCCGCCTGATAGTCGCCGGTGAGTTGCCGCAGCAGGCCGATTTCATTGCTGGCCATCGCGAGATTGTGGATCTGACCGAGGTCGCGGAACTGTTCATGAGCGTGGCCAAGACTGACGGCCGAGGCTTGGTAGGCTCCGCTCAACCGTTGCAGAACTCCGAGTTCATTGGTGATGAACGCGAGCCGGTACCGGTCCTGATATTCATCGGCGAGTTCTAGTGCCTCGCGCTGATAGGTCTTAGCGGCGCCATAATCGCCGGTCAGGCGCTCGAGAATGCCGAGGCCAATCAGGGCGTGTATGTGCACCCACCGGTCATCCAGGTCGATCGACAATTGTCGCGCCTGCCGGTAGCACGCGAAAGCGGCCGGGTAGTCACCGACTGCCTGTTGAAGAGCGCCCAGATCACAGAGAGCGTTGGCTTGCCCGCGATGCTCCCCGATATCGGTAAATAGGGAAATTGCGCGTCGGACGTATTCGGCCGCAAGCTGATAGCGCCCGGTAAGCGCATGTAGTTCTGCCAGGCCGCCGATAGTCTCGGCTTGCCCTGCAAGATCGCCGAGATCGCGGTAAATCTGTAGAGCTCGTTCAGAGGTGACGGCAGCGGTCAGAGGGTCACTCGCGGCCTGCATGCCGGCCAGCAGAATCAGGTTTATGGCCAGACCTACCGAATCCTCTATCTTTTCGGCAGCGGCTATCGCACCGTACTGCAGTGCGACCGCCTTGTCCCACGGACCTCGGGCTTCGAGGAAGCCGGCCAACGCCACCGATAGCGCGATCGTGTATGCATGGCGCGACGTCTCGGCTGCATAGCTAGCGGCGGCATACAAGTTGGCCCGCTCGGATTCCATCCAGTCAATCGCTTCAATTGTTGATGCAATCGCTGGCCGACAGGCAGCTGGTTGTCCCGGTGCCGTCGGGCCTGGCACAGTCGGCCACGACGGAATATGCTTCGCCGCTTCAAGGGCAGTGTGCAGGTAGTAGTCCAAGTCCCGAGCAACCGCAGATTCGTTGTGTGCGGTGCTGTCGGATGCTAGGGCTCTGGCGTGATCGCGGACCAGGTCATGCAGCCGGTAGCGTCCGGCGGCCGGTTCCGTGATCAGATACTGGTCGTACAGGGCATCGAGTTGGCGGCGGGCGGTGGCGAGGCCCACGTCCGCCAGCGCGGCAGCGGCGTAGGCGTCGACGTCGGGGCCAGGATGCAGGCCGAGCCGTCGGAACATTCGCCGCTGCGCCGCGGTCAGATCTCGGTAGGACAGGTCGAACGCAGCCGCGACCGAGAGGTTCTCATTGCGCATCATTTCCGGCCGGTTCCTCGCGGCGGCCAGCGCAGCAGCCAAACCGGCCGAGGTCCAGAACGGGTGATGGTGAAGTTGCCTGGCCAGCATCCCGATTGCCAGCGGCAAGTATCCGCACAGCCTGGTGATCTCGCGGACTCCTGGGTCGTCGGCCTTGAGCCCAGTTCGTGCGGCAAGTCGTATCAGCAACCTGGCGGCGTCCTGCTCCGGCATCGTGTCCAGGTCTATGGCCGAGGCGTCTTCTAGCGCTGTTAGGCGCTGCCTACTGGTGACCATAGCGGCGCTGCCTCCGCCCCCGGGCAAGAGCGGCCGGACCTGCTCGTGGCCGGTCGCGTCGTCCAAGACGAGCAGCACCTTCCTGCCCGCTAGGTAATCGCGCCAGCACCGTTCGCGCCCATCCCGGTCAGCGGGAATCTGCCGGGCGTCCATCCCTGCAGCCAGAAGCAAGGTTGCCAGCACATCCGCAGGATCTGCGGGTCGCTGCCCGGGCGTGTGGGCATGCAAGGCTACGAAGATCTGGCCATCGGGAAACTTCGGCGCCAGGGCATGGGCCGCGTGGACCGCGAGCGTGGTCTTACCTAGGCCGGCCATCCCGCCGATGGCACAGATCCCGATCACACCGCAGCCGGTCGCGCTCGTGACGGCTCGCTGGATTCGCTCGAGTTCCTCGGTGCGGCCCGTGAACGCGGAGATGTCCCTCGGCAGGGTCCGATTCTGACTTGACTGAGATTGCATCTCAGATATCTCAGAACCGTGAGCTGCCGCAAAGAATTCGGCGCGCGCAGCACCTGTCAGCTCGAGCGCTGTTGCAAGAAGCCTGGCGGTTGGCGCGCGGGCCGAAAGACTGATCCCGCGTTCCAGATCGCTGATGGTCCGGGGGCTCAAAGCCGCCGATTTGGCAAGCTCCTCCTGAGTCATGCCCACGCTTGCCCTTAGCCGACGCAACAGCGCCGCGAACTCCGATGCGGGACGCTCGTCTCCCACAACCGTCCCCCATTGTTCCGCCCATCAAGGCCATCCGCCTAAAACACCATCCACGGAACCTTGCCCGCAAATGTATATCGGTTGGTAACACGATGCAATCAGACAATCGCCGACGCGTGATTGACGACTAATATTTCGTAAATCGACCGTCAACGGGCAAGCAGAACCGGGTCCCCGTCGCCCTTGGAGACCCGGCTCCGCGTCAGTGGCCGCGAGCAGCTAGCACGTCGACTACCTGCTCGGATTGCGGTACCGCACCGGCCGGAATCGACCGCACTTTTCGAAGCGCTGTCCGTAGCGGATTCCGCCATGAATGGTTCTTCCGGGCGGCGCGCCGCAGTTCTGCCCGGGCTAGCGCTTCCCGGTTGAGTTCGTCAGCAAGTTGATGCAATGGCAACATGATTGGTCCCCGCCCTCCCGACATGTTTTGCCGATGTAACTGAATGTCGTCGACAACGGCACGCATCACCACACGGCTGACCCACGGAACGGGCACGGATGACGCACAGAAGCGTTCGAGCGATGGTCCAGAAATGCTCGTGCGTCCCGGCGAGGCGGAGCGAAGTTGTCCGAGGGCGCCGTTACATTCGACGTCATGTTCGAATCCGGCGCGGTACTTGAGGACCTTGATGAGGAGCAACGACAGGCAGTGACGTGGCCGAACGGCCCGCTGCTCGTGCTGGCAGGCGCAGGGACAGGAAAGACAAGGACGCTCACCGCACGGGCTGGCTGGCTCCGCGACCAGGGCATGGAGCCGTCCCGGATCTTGCTGCTCACGTTTACCCGCCGCGCGGCCGACGAGATGCTGTCCAGGCTCTCCGCGCCGACGACGCTGCGAGCGGAACCCAGCGGTGCGGGACGAGGCGGCCGGATCAGGGGCGGGACCTTCCACGCGATCGCGCACCGGGTCATCCGCCAGCACGCTGAGGCCTTCGCGCTGCCGCCGCAGTTCAGCGTCATCGATCCAGGCGACGTCACTGATCTGTTTGACGTGCTCCGCGGCAACCACGGTCTGATCAGCACCGAGCGCCGGACGCCGCGGGCAGCGGTCTGCGCCGACATCTACACCAGGTGCGTGAACACCCAGCAGCCCGTGACCGACGTTGTCAAGGCCGGCTTTCCCTGGTGCACGAGCTTCACCGGCGCTTTGTCTGAGATGTTCCGCGCGTATGTCGCGCACAAGCGAAGTCACGGACTCGTGGACTTCGACGACCTGTTGCTGCTCTGGCGCGCCGCGCTGGCTGACAGCTCGGCGGGGCCGGTACTGCGCGGCATGTTCGATGCCGTGCTGGTCGATGAGTACCAGGATGTCAACGCCGTGCAAGCAGACATCGTCAGGCTGCTGCGGCCGGAGGGCTCTGGGCTGACCTGTGTCGGCGATGACGCGCAGGCGATCTACGCGTTCCGCGGCGCGGATCCTGAGCACTTGCGGCGTCTGAACACCGACTTCCCAGGGCTGGGGATCGTACGGCTCACCAAGAATTACCGGAGCAAGCAGGCGGTGCTCCGGCTGGCCAATATCGTCCGGCCGCAATCGCCGGGGCTCGAACTTGAGCTGAGCGCCAGCCGCACCAGCGGCGCGAGACCTTCGCTCGTGCGCTGCTACGACGAGGCCACGCAGGCGACCCAGATCTGTGCCCGCGTGCTCGAAGCTCGCGAAGCCGGCCTGGATCTGCGTGATCAGGCCGTGCTGGTGCGATCGGCGCATCACAGCGACGTGCTCGAGATCGAGCTCACTGCGCGCGGCATACCGTTCGTGAAGTACGGCGGCCTTCGCTTCACCGAGGCTGCGCACGTACGCGACTTCCTCGCAGCGCTTCGCGTGATCACCAACCCGGCCGATGACATCGCGTGGTTCCGCGTCCTGCGGTTGCACGACGGTATCGGGCCGGCGCACGCCAGGCGGATCAGCGCGGCGCTGAGCCTGTCCGAGCCTGACTCCCCTGGCGACACGCCGCTCAGCCGGAAAAACGAAGCGGTAGCGGCGGCGCCCGCGCGCTCAAGAGAGGATCTGGCGGCCACCCTCTACGGCCTCGCTGAGGCAAGATTGCTCGCCGGGACCGCCGAACAGGCAACGGCCGTCCTGGCGGCGCTCGACCGGCCACTGAAGGCCAGGTACCAGGACGCAGCGGCCAGGATCGCTGACTTGCAGCGGCTGACTGACGCAGCGGCTAGCCGCCCCTCGCTGCACGACGCGCTCGTCGAGCTCGCCCTTGATCCGCCGATGTCTACCTCCGACCTGGCCGGTCCGCCCAGGCTGGACGACGACTACCTGGTCATTTCCACCATTCACTCGGCGAAGGGTCTGGAGTGGCCGGTGGTCCATCTGCCGCACCTAGTCGATGGCGCGGTGCCGAGCGACATGGCACTTGCCAGCAAATCGGGCCTGGAAGAGGAGCAACGCCTGTTCTACGTCGCTGTGACGAGGGCGCGCGATCAGCTGCACTTGTACGCCCCGTTGCGACTGCACCATCACCGCACCGGCCGTGATGATCGGCATAGCTTCGGCCAGATCACCAGGTTCCTGGACGCGGCAGCCGTGGCCGCCTGCGTCACGGTGGAGGCCAGCCCGAACCCCCCCGTTGTTGTTCAGGCTGGCCCACTCACCGCTTCGATCGATGCAACGCTCGATGCCCTCTGGTCAGGCTGACGCCTGCGCGCCAGCAGGCGGGATGTTCTGGTTGATGTGGAAGAGGTTGTCCGGGTCGTACCGCTCCTTGATTCGTGACAAGCGCTCGTAGTTGCCGCGATAGGAGGCCTTCACCCGCTCGCTGCCCTCAGCCATCATGAAGTTCACGTAGGCGCCGCCAGCCGACGTGGGATGCAGCTCCTCCCAGTACTGCCTGGCCCAGGCCGAGATCCGCTCGGCGTTCGCCGGGTCGGGGTCGACGCCCACGATCACGCCTGCCCAGCCGCCGTCGCGATAGGCGAACGCCGTGGCACCGGCGCCGACCCGGCTCGCCGCGCCGTCGATCGGGTACATGTGCATCGTCGAATGCCCGGTTGGCAGCTCCGCGCCGTACTTGACGTGCACGTCGATGGCAGCGTCAGAGATCTCGTTGAAGAAGTCCGACCGCCAGTACCATTGCAGTCCCGACGGGTACAGCGCGTCGAACGCGCTCTGCAGCACGCTGAACGGCATCTCATGCAGGCCGACCACGAGCGGCGAGCCAAAGCTCTTGACCGGGTCGAGAACCTCGTCGGCCCGGTCGTGCGGCCCGGTGTAGCACCACACGATCCCGCACGCCTTGCGGCCCCACAGTTCCTCGGGGAACGGCGGCGCTGGCGGGATTGTCAGCAACGCAATCCAGCCGCTGAGCTCCTCGGGCAGCGACGGGATCAGCTCCCGGTACCAGCGCATCACATCCGCGGTGTCGGCGATGTCGTACAGGACAGGGCCGCCGATGATGACGCCGTTCTCGCCGATGTCGTGGCACCAGAACGTGAACGAGGTGACGATGCCGAAGTTGCCGCCACCGCCCCGCAGGGCCCAGAACAGGTCGGCGTGCGATGTCTCGCTCGCGGTGACGAACGTGCCGTCAGCGAGCACCACATCGGCCGAAAGCAGGTTGTCGACGGTGAGGCCGAAACGCCTGGACAGGTAGCCGATACCGCCGCCAAGCGTGAGGCCGGCCACGCCAGTCGAGGCCAGGAAGCCCGACGGCGTCGCCATGCCGAAGGCTACGGTCGCGTGGTCTACGTCACCCCAGGTGCACCCGGCATCGGCCCGGACCGTGTGGTTCGCGGGATCGACGGTCGTGCTGCGAAGCTGAGACAGGTCGATGACGAGAGCGTCGTCCCAGACGCCCAGCCCGGCAGCGTTGTGGCCGCCGCCGCGGACCGCGATCTCGACTCCGTGCTCGCGGGCGAACCGTACGCAGGTGATGACGTCGGCGGCGTCGCGGCAGCGGGCGATGGCAGCGGGGTGCTTGTCGATCATGCCGTTGTAGACCGCGCGGGCGCCGTCGTAGCCAGGGTCACCTGGCATGATCAGCTCGCCGCGCAGGCCGGATGCCAGCTCGTCATACGAGACGGCGGTAGCAGGTGCGGTAGTGGTGGTCATGATTGCCTCCGGAAGCCCGTTGCATGGCAGACATCCAGAAAGCTAGAACCGGGCGCGTTCGCGGAGCGTTCGTCCGTACCCGGCCGGGTCAGGCGTCAGGGCGAACGCCAGAAGCGCCAGGACGAACGCCCCGCGCCGCGAGGTCGGCCTCGCAGCGGCGCAGCAGCCCCGCGCTCCCCTGGGCCGCGGCCATTGCTGCGGCTGCCCTCAGCCTGTTCAGCGCTGCCTGCTCGTCATCGTCGTAGGCAGCTCGCATCCGCAGTACCTCAGGCAGCCACCAGACGTCGTCGTTTGCACTGCCTGTGACGACCGCGCCGTCCAGCGTCGCCCTGGCAGCGTCAGGGCGACCGAGCTGGCCCATCAGGTCGCTGAGCAGCGAGAGCCAGTACGGCATCCGGGCAAATGCACCTGCCGACCGCAGGTTCGCGATTCCCTGCCGCACCAGGCTGATGCCCGGCTCGTCGCGCGCCAGCCAGCCGGCGAGGATGGTTCCCCATTCCCGGTAGTAAGCGAAGTCGTGCCGCTCGCACAGGTCGCGCAGCTCGGCGACGGCCTCCCCCAGCTCGGGCAGTTGCCCGCAGAACTGGTGGGTGATCCCGGCATAGGCCAGCGCGACGGCCATGGTGTACGGGTGGCCGACGGCGCGGCCTGCGGCGATCGCCTCGTGGCAGGCCGCGAGCGCTGCGTCGGCGTTGCCCAGCAGCCAGTGCGCGTGTGCCTTCCAGGCCGTGCTGTGCACATCGGGCCTGGTGCCAACCGTCAGCCACATGGCGCCGCCGGCCTGCTGAGCGACCAGATCCAGATGTCGCAGCGCCTCGGCGGGCCGGCCCCGGCTGAGCACCGTGCCACCGAAACAGAAGTGCGCGTGGCCGCTCAGCTGCGAGCCTGGCTCCGCCAGGGCCAGCGCCCTCGCGGCGGTCTTCTCGGCCTGCGCTGTGCGACCCTGCACGAACTGGGAGGTGTTCAGCGCCACCAGCCCGGTCAGCAGAGCTTCCTTCCGGCCGAGGGCCTGGGCCAGCTCGACCGAGCGTTCAAGGGTCCGCTGCAGCTCGGGCGACGCGTACCCGTACCGCGCGTTCAGCGGGGCGGCGACTGCCTGCAGGATCGCCAGTTCGCGGCTGTCCCTGTCGGTACCGAGCGGCAGGCCGTGCACGACCGCCAGCGCCTGATGATGCAACCTGATCGCCTCAGCGTGCGCGAACACCCGCGCGGCGAGCTCGGCAGCGCGTGCGTAGTAGGCGACCGCGCGCTGGGGCTGCCCGCCGCGGGCGTACTGCTCGGCGAGCTGAGCCGCAACCCGATCGGTGTCGTCCGCGTGCAGCAGCTCAAGGCCCTGTGCGATCCGCCGGTGCAACAGCCATCTCTTAGGCGGGCTGACCTGCCCGTAGGCCGCATCACGCAAGAGGTCGTGAGAGAAGTCGTAGCCGTCCCTGAACTCCTGCACGATCCGGTGCCGCCACAACTCGTCGACCGCTCCGACCACCACGTCAGCGTCGAGGTCACTGGCCTCGGCAAGCAGGCTGAGGGTGAAGTCGGTGCCCACCGCGGCGGCCAGTCCCGCGATCTCCCTGCCCGGTGCGCTGACCTGACTGAGGCGATTCCGCAGAACAGCGGATAGATCGCCGACTGGCACGGTACGCTCTCCCGCGTCCTGGCTCCCGCGCACGGCCTCGACGATGAACAGCGGAAAGCCGCCGGTGGTGGCCTGCAGCAGCTGCACGTCAGGCGCACGAAGTGGTCGGCCTGAGATGCGTTCGGCCAGCCGCGCCGTGTCGGCTACCTCAAGAGGCGCCAGCGCGATCTCGGTGAGCAGGCTGCTTGCCCGCATTCCCGCTACCCAGTCGGCGGGTGCCTCGTCGCCTTCGGATCCGTCGTCCCGCAGAGTCGCCATCACTAGCAGCGGTGCCGCGGGATCGAGCGCGAGGCAGAACGCGAGGAAGGCCAGTGTCTCCTCATCGCACCAGTGCAGGTTGTCAAGGATCAGCAGGGTCGGCCTGCCTCCCCCCGTCAGGGCACGGGCGAGGCCTTCGTAGAACCTGTGCCGCTGCCAGGCGTCCACCATCGCCCGCGAGCTGGCCAGGTCCGGGCCGCGGCCGTGATCGGAGGGGACCAGCCTTTCCACCTCGATCCGCCATGCCTGATCGAGGGTCCCGATCGCCGGGCGGACCGCCGGGTTCCTGAGCCAGTCCGCGACCGGGGCTAGAGCCAGCCGGCCTGGGGCCGCGAAACACTGCGTGCTGGCGATAACGGCGCCGTTCGCCCGTGCCAGGTCGGCAACCTCGGCCGCCAGGCGCGTCTTCCCGACGCCAGCCCCGCCTCGCACAACAGCAAGCCCGGGGCGGCCAGCGGCTGCCGCCTGCCAGCTCGCACGGAGCAGGGCAAGTTCGGCTGACCGCCCGATCAGCTGGGCTGAAGCGGCTCCTGGCCGGCTAGCTGACACGGGCGGCTTGGGCGCGGACAGCGTGACCACCCGATGCGCGGGCTTCATCAGACGCCCCAGCAAGTCCTGCGTCGCGCGATCGGGCACGACACCGAGCTCGCGTTCCAGCACCGAAGCGCAGTGATGATAGGTGCTCAGGGCACCCGCACGGTCGCCAAGGTCAGCCTGGAGCCGCATCAGCGTGCGGTAACCGACCTCTTCCAGCGGCTGGAGCTGGATCCTGCGGCGGGCGGCGGCCGCGGCACCGGCGAGGTCTCCGTCTTCGGCCCTGGTCTCACCGATCAGGTCGCAGAGATCCGCGCACTGCCGCTCGAGCTCTGACCGCATGTCCAGCAGCCAGTCCTCGTAACTTCCTGGCAGAAACTCGCCCCGATAAGACGCCAGCGCCGCGTCGCCATGCGCGAGAACCGAAGCCGCGTCACCGGCGGCGGCTGCCGCCAGCGCTGCCTTGCGTTCGCTGTCGAAGACCCGCAAGTCGACGCGGCACGTTGGGCTGTCCCGCCAGCACAGATCCCTTGGCGACACCAGGAGCGACCGCTCGTCACCCATGATCTGGCGAAGGTTGTGCAGTTCGCGCCGCAGGTTGGTCAGTGCTTGCCCATCAGCTGACTCGGGCCAGAACAGGCCGGCGATCCGCTGCCGCGTCTGCGGTGAACCAGGATGGGCAGCCAGGAACCCGATGAGCGCGACCGTGCGCGACGACCGGATCCGCACGCTTGCGGTCCGTTCATCGGTAATTGACTGTTCCCCCAGCACGCAGACGTGCAGCACAACACGGCCCTCCCTGGTAGGACAGGCTAGACCGGATAGCGAAATGGCGGAACCCGGTCATTGCGCGCTCCCAGCTCTCTGAGCGCAGGAACCGGGCGACGCGGCGACACGTGCGTGCTCTAGCGGATGCCTTCCGGCCTGAACTGCACGCTGATCCGCGGGCCGGTCGGCTTGGCGGTCTTCGGGACCGAGTGCTCCCACGTCCGCTGGCAAGTGCCGCCCATCACGAGCAGGTCTCCGTGCCCGACGAGATACCGCAGCGTCTGGCCGTCCTGACTCCGGGCAGCCCCGGTGGATCGTCCTCGCTGGCCGCCACCGCGCGGTCGCAGCATCAGCGCGCGCGGAGTGCCCAGCGACACGATAGCGACGATGGTCTCCTTCACCCGCCGGCCCGAGGTGTCGCCGTGCCACGCCACGCTGTCCCGTCCGTCCCGGTACAGGCAAAGCCCCGTCGTGCAGAGGGACTCGCCGATCTCCGGGCGGTAATGCTCGTCGAGGGCGCTGCGCGCTTCGGCCAGGGCGGGATCCGGCAACGGGTCGTCGGCTCCGTAATGACACAGCAGCCTGGGAACAGCTACAACCTGGTCGTACATCCACCGCCGCTCGGCTCGCCATGGCACTGCCGACGCCAGGCGCTCGAACAGGTCGTCGGCACCAGGCAGCCACCCGGGCACCACGTCAAGCCAGGCGCCGCGGGATAGCTGGATCCTGGCCGACCGGTCAAGCCGTCCGAGCTGGCCCGCGCCGTGGCCCCCGTCCAGGTCGGCATCGAAAAGTGACGCCTGGAACGCACTCGTCATGAACGTCAGCATAACCCGAATTCAAACGCGTGTTCGACATGGCGGCACGCGTTCACCCGGCACGGATGATGGCGACCTGCTGCCTGTCCCGCAGGGTTGGAGGGCCATGACCGAGCACCCCGACCCTGCCGCGCTGCTGCGGAGCAAAGGCTACCTAGGTGTGCTCCTGATCTCCGCGCTGCTCGGTGTTCCGATCTCAGCGGCCGCTTACGGCTTCCTTGCGCTTGTCAGCTATCTGCAATCTGAGCTTTTCACCCATCTGCCGCACGGGCTCGGTTACGACTCGGCTCCAGCGTGGTGGCCCGTCCCGGTCCTGCTGGTCGGCGCAGCGCTCGTTGCGGTCGCCATCACCACCCTGCCTGGTGGTGGCGGCCCATCACCGGCAGGCGGATTCAAGCTGCACAAGCCGCCGACAGCAGCGCAGCTCCCCGGGGTCGTCGCGGCGTCCCTCGCGACCTTGTGCTTCGGCATGGTGCTCGGGCCAGAAATGCCCTTGATCCTGCTCGGTGGCGGGCTGGCGGCGCTCGTCGTCCGCTTTGCCAGGAAAGACGCACCGCAGCAGGCGACGTCCATCGTCGCATCCGCAGGCAGCTTCGCGGCGATCAGCACCTTGCTAGGCTCGCCTATCCTCGGCGCGTTCCTGCTGATGGAGGCCTCCGGCCTCGGCGGTGCGATGCTCGGGTTGGCCCTCGTGCCCGGATTGCTGGCCAGCGGCATCGGATCGTTGATTTTCATCGGGCTGGACAGCCTGACGGGATTGGGTACCTTCTCCCTGGCCATCCCCGGACTGCCGGGGTTCAGCCAGCCGAATATCGGCGAGTTCGGCTGGGCGACCGTCATAGGGATTGCGGCGGCTGGGATCGGCGCCGGCCTGCACTGGCTGGCGCCGCGGGTACACCAGTACGCGGCGAGTCGCCCGAAGCTCGTCTTGCCGGCCGGCGGCCTCGTGGTTGCCGGGCTGGCGATCGCGTTCGCTGAGGCAACGGGCAAATCAACGTCGGAGGTTCTGTTCTCCGGTCAGTCGCAGCTCGGGCCGCTAGTCGATCATGCGGCCAGCTACTCGGCCGGCGCGCTCGTGCTGCTGCTGGCCTGCAAGGGCCTGGCCTACGGGACATCACTCGGCTGCTTCCGCGGCGGGCCGATCTTTCCCGCGATGTTCATGGGCGCCGCCGGCGGGATGGCCATGTCACACCTGCCTGGCCTGCCGCTGGTCGCCGGAATTGCGATGGGCATCGGCGCCATGAGCGCGGTCATGCTCAAGCTCCCACTGACATCGGTGTTGCTGGCAACCCTGCTGCTCGGCTCCGATGGCCTCGCGGTCATGCCGCTCGCGATCGTCGCGGTCATTGTCGCGTACGTCGCGAGCGCCTGGATCGAACCGCGGCCCGAACCAAACGAGCAGGCCAGCGCCGCACCGCCCGAGCCCGCGGGGACGGCGCCGACTGCCGATCGCTAGCCAGCGGTGCAAGCATCAGCGGACCTGCACGGCGGTGATGTAAACCCGAGTATGTTGTGCCAATGGTGCCCGCCCTGCAGGAGATGGTCCCCGCGACCTACGTGCGGGACATCAACGCGTCGAGGCGCTTTTACGGGCTGCTCGGCTTTGCCGAGCAGGCAAGCGGCAAGGCCGAGACCTCGGCATGGTCCGCCCTGCACAACGGCGGCTACATGGTCCTGCTCGCTTCAACGAGCCCGCCGCTGGATCTGCCGCAACTCCCGCTGCTCTTCTACTTCTACTTTGATGACGTCGACTCGGCCATAGAACAGGTCAGGGGCGGTGGCGTCGAGGTGGCGCACATGGGTTACCCGCCGCACGCGCAGGGCGGCGAGGCCAAGATGCTCGATCCCGATGGCAACACAGTGCTGCTGGGTCAGCGGGAGCGATCTCCCAGTCAGCCTCCGCAGCCCGAAGGCGACGCGTCGCCGCACTTCTCCCTGCTCAAGGAGGCGGCGGCCGTGGTCGCGTCGCGCGGTGGCACGACGATCACCTGCCAGGTGACTGACATCGATGGCAATGCCTGCGGACAGCCAGCCAGCGTGAAGCTCGCCGACGCCGCCGGGGACGCGCTGTGGGCCTGTCTTGACCACGCTGATGAGATCCTCGTGACCGTTCGGGGCGCCTTTATAGCCAGCCAGGCCGACGAGGGTATCTCCGGCTATCTGTCCCGGCGCCGCGGCTGAACGCCGGCCTCGCTCTCCGCCTCGCCGGCGGCTGTGCATAAAATGCGGACTGAACGGCACATAAGCCGGTTAGCCGTCGACCGAAGAGCCAAGTCGACCGGAGACTAGGGAGTACTTGGAGTAAGTCGTGGACTCGCATGCTCGGGCTGTCCACCGGGCTGGCCCTCGCGATCATGTCGTACTTTTCTACCAAGAAGCCCGTAACGATAGGGAGCTGACCGAGACGGTCGGCGAGTACTTGCTAGGCGCTCTTCGCGCGGATGAAGCCGCGATTGTCGTCGGCACCTGGGAACACCAGCTGGCGTTCGCCAGGTACCTGGTGCGCGCGGGTGTCGACCTCGCGTCCGCCCGGGCCCGCGGCACGTATCTGGAGCTGGATGCGAACGGCATCCTCGAGACGTTCGTCATGGACAGCCACGCCGATCCGGCCAGCTTCTGGGCCGAGCTCACCCCGGTCATCAGGCGCGCCGCCGAATCAGGGCAGCCAGTCAGGATCTTCGGTGAGATGGTCGCCCTGCTCTGGGAAGCTGGCCAGATCGGAGCCGCGATAGAGCTCGAAGCCATGTGGAACGAGCTTGCCGCGCAGTTTCCGTTCTCTCTGCTGTGCGCGTACTCGGTCAGGTCGGTGGCAGGCTCGGGTCAGCTCGATCAGCTCACCGAGGTGTGCCGGGCTCACTCCGCAGTCGCGGGCGAGCCGCCGGCTCCCTCCAGCCGCTAGTCGAGTTCCGGCAGCGACTGGCCCTCGCCGAGCACTGGCTTGAAGAGGTCGCCTCGTTCGGCGATGCGCTCGCCGATCGTGCGGATCGTGAATCCGTCAGGCCGCAGGGACGGATCATCTAGCTCGTCCCATGCGATCGGCGCCGAGACCGGCGCGCCCGGCGCCGCGCGCGGGCTATACGGTGCCACGAGCGTTTTGTTGCTCACGTTCTGGGTGTAGTCGAGCCGGGCCAGGCCCCCGCGTTCCTTAACGTCCCACTTCCAGCTCACCAGGTCAGGGACGACCGAGCCGATCGTCTTGGAGAGATGCTCGACCCAGACGCGAGTGTCCTCATAGGTCATGCCCGGCGTGACGGGGATCCAGATCTGGATGCCGCGGCGCCCGGTCACCTTCGGCTGAGCCCGCACGCCAATGTGCCCGAGTGCGGTGCGGTGCAACCTGGCCAGAACGAGGATCTCCTCCCAGGACGTCGATGAACCAGGGTCAATGTCGATGAGCGCGTAGGTGGGACTGCGCGGGCTCGTTATCTTCGCCGTCCATGCGTGCCATTCGACCGCGCCGAAATTCGCCGCCCAGACCAGAGCGCCCGGCTCATCGATAACCAGGTAGGTGGTGGTCTTGCCGCGCTCGGCCTCCGGGTTGTCCCAGCGCGGTATCCAGTCCGGCGCATGGTCGGGCAGCTGCTTGTGCCAGAACCCTGGCACGGCGACACCGCCAGGGAACCTGTGCATGTTGAGCGGCCGGCCAGCCAGGTACGGCAGGATAACGGGCGCGATCCTGGCCGCGTAGCCGATCAGTTCCCGCTTGGTCACGCCCTGCGGGGCGCCCGGCCGGCCGGGGAACAGCTCCTTGTTCAGGTTGGTGAGCCGTAGCGCGCGGCCGTACACCTCCCACGTGCCGTTGTTCCCGAGGTCGGAAAGCGCATCGAGTTCCTCCTCGCTCGCGCCCTTGATCGTCGGTGGCTTGAGCAGGATCGACGCTTGGTCCGCCGGCAGGTCCGACCGCCAGAGGCGGTCCGGGTCCGCGCGCACCTCATCATTGGTCCTGCCGCTGATGACAGAGCGCGGGTGATCTTCGGGGTTCCAGCCCCGCACCGCGTCGTCGTCATCCTTGTGCAGCAGCAGCCACTGCTCGGACTCATTGCGCGTG
>DATELR010000321.1:0-3947 GCA_035276345.1 Streptosporangiaceae bacterium
ATCCTGACGCTCTCCTCGGCCATCTCCAGCCGCTCGGTGATCGCTGACCGGCTCGTGTCATCGGTGAACCGCTCGATGGTCGTGGTGGCACCGAAGGTGAGCCACGAATGCATGACCGACAACGTCGAGACCAGCGTGACGCCGCTGGCGGCCATCGTCGCTGCGATGTCGGCGTCCAGCGCGAACCCGTGTTCCAGGGTGTCGACGCCTGCGTCCGCCGCCAGCCTGCAGTTCGCGAGCCCCGACCCGTGGGCAGCCACGGTCGCGCCGCGGGCGTGCACGGCGGCAACCACCTTCCGCACCTCATCTGCGGACCACGGAGCGGTGCCGGTCTCGGGCCCGTCCAGATAGAGCTTTACCAGATCCGCCCCATCGTCGAGCTGGCCAAGCGCCGCCGCCAGCAAGCCGTCGGCGTCTGTGACCTCGATCGCCAGCCCAGCTGGCAGCGTGCCTGCCTTGGTCAGCCAGGTACCGGCAGCCCGGATATACGGATAGCCGTCGCGACCGCGCCAGCGGTCCCTGAGCCCAAGCGCGAGCGCGCGGTCTCGTCCGTCGCCGCCATCAGAGCGGCGGGGAGAGCCGACGTCCCTGATCCAGCGGACCCCGGAGCGGACGAGGGCGGCGGCGTTCTGCTCCGCTGCCTCGATCAGGTCGGGTGTCGGGTCACCGCCCCGCGCGATCCACTCGGCGCCGCCCTGGAGCGTGAGGTGGCTATGGCAATCGACAAGCCCAGGCACGATGGTCGCCCCGCTTGCGTCAATCACCTTGCCGGTGAAGCCAGCTGCCGCCGCGCCGTCGCCGTCGTCGTCAAAGATCCCGGTGATAACGCCACCATCAACCGCGACCGTGACCGGCCCGCGCAGCGTTGAACTGAGCCCGTCAGCAAGCGAGGCGCCCTGGTACAGGGCTGGCTGCGCCGCCATGCCGGTCAGGTGTCGATCCTGGTCGGGTCCAGCTCCGCCGCGCCGCCGACGATGAAGTCACGCCGGGGCGCGACCTCGCTGCCCATCAGCAGGTCGAACATCTCCGCAGCCAGGGCTGCGTCACCGATCTTGATCCTGCGCAGCGTGCGCCGCCGCGGATCCATCGTCGTCTCGGCGAGCTGCGAGGCGTCCATTTCTCCCAGGCCCTTGTACCGCTGCGGCGGGTCCTCGTACTTCATCTTCTTGCGGTCGAGCTCGAGGGTCTTTCTGTGGAGCTCGGCGTCCGTGTAGGTGTAAATGTAGCGTTCCTGGCCCTTACGCGGATTCGTCAGCTTGATCCTGTGCAACGGCGGCACGGCGGCGAACACCCGGCCAGCCTCGACCATTGGCCGCATGTACCTGTGAAACAGAGTCAGCAGCAGGGTCCGGATGTGCGCGCCGTCCACGTCAGCGTCACTCATCAGGATGATGCGCTGGTAGCGAGCCGCGTCGAGATCAAAGGCACTGCCCGAGCCAGCGCCGAGCACCTGAATGATGGCGGCGCACTCGGCGTTCTTGAGCATGTCCGACAAGGAGGCCTTCTGCACGTTGAGGATCTTGCCGCGGATCGGCAGCAGCGCCTGGAACTCCGAGTCGCGAGCTAGCTTTGCCGTCCCGAGCGCAGAATCCCCCTCGACGATGAACAGTTCGCTACGGTCGTCGGCCGAGCGGCAGTCGACCAGCTTGGCCGGCAGCGCCGAGGTCGCCAGTGCCGACTTGCGCCGCTGGTTCTCCCGGTGTTCCCTGGCCGCGATCCTGGTCTTTGCCGCGTTCGTGACCTTCTCGAGTACCGCCTTGGCCTGCGCCTTGCTCCCGCGGACGCGGCCTTCGAGGAAGGCGCGCAATTCGGTGCTGACGACGTCGGCCACGATCTTCGAGGCCGCCGGCGTGCCGAGGACCTCCTTTGTCTGGCCCTCGAACTGCGGTTCGGGTACCCGGACCGAGACGACCGCTACCAGGCCCTCAATCACGTCATCCTTCAGTACCGCCTCATCGCCGGAACGCAGGTACCGGCCGGCCCGCAATTGCTCGTTGAACGTCCTGACGAGCGCCCGCTCGAAGCCCGTCACATGGGTGCCGCCTTTGGGCGTGGCGATCACGTTGACGAACGACCTGGTGACGGTGTCGTAGCCGGTGTTCCACCGGAGTGCCACATCGACTTCGAGTTGCCGCTCGACGTCTGTCGGCGTCATGTGCCCTTTGTCATCCAGGACCGGGATGGTCTCGGTGAACTGGCCGGATCCGGCCAGCCTCAGCACCTCGGTCACCGGCTCCCCGGTGCTCAGGTGGGCACAGAACTCACTGATCCCGCCGTCGAAGTGAAATTCGACTGTCCGCGGCAGGCCGTCGTCGGCGCCGGCCCGGGCGGGCCTGTCGTCCGTGACGGTGATGGACAGGCCGGGCACCAGGTAGGCAGTCTGCCTGGCCCGCTGGATCAGCGCCTCCGCGTCCATCTCAGCGCCGGGGACGAAGATCTGCCGGTCCGGCCAGAACCTCGTCCTCGTGCCGGTACGCGACTTGGGAATCTTGCCAAGCTTGCGCAGTCCGGATTCCCGCTTGAAGGCCGCGTCGAAACCGTCGCCAGCGAACTCGCCGGGCACGCCGCGCCTGAAGCTGACCGCCCATTCGTAGCCGCCCCGGTCAACGTGCACATCGCACCGGCCCGAGAGGGCGTTCACGACGGAAGCGCCGACGCCGTGCAGCCCGCCGGAGGCTGTGTAGGAGCCGCCGCCGAACTTGCCGCCAGCGTGCAGTCTGGTCATGACCAGCTCGACGCCGTTCAGGCCCGTCTTCGGCTCGATGTCGACCGGGATGCCGCGACCGTTGTCCCTGACCTCAGCGGACTGATCGGCGTGCAGGGTGACCTCGATCTTGGTGCAGGTACCGTGCAGCGCCTCATCAACCGAGTTGTCGATGATCTCCCACAGGCAGTGCAGCATGCCCCGCCCGTCGGTCGAGCCGATGTACATGCCCGGCCGCTTGCGGACGGCGTCAAGTCCTTCTAGGACCGTCAGGTGGCGCGCGGAGTAGGTGTCTCCGGCGGCCTGTGTGTCTCGCGCTCTCCTGGCGCGTGGACCGGTCGCGGCGCCACTGGGCGCTTCGCGCAGGGCAGCGGTCACGGCAGTAGTCCGGAAGTCTCGGCGCTTCTCACGCTTCTCCTGCGGTCCGGCGGGGTCCCGGTTGCGGACCGCGCAGTGGTTGTCATCCTCGCGGTTTGCCTCATACTCGCGGGTTGTCTGGTCCTCAGCGCGGTGCTTGTCCTCGCGTAGTGGCCTCCTGCGCGCAAAGTCGCGCCCGCGAGCTACCCACCGCCGAAGAAGTTATCTGTTTGAAGCCTAATCGGAGGGGCTGCCTAGCTCGGTAAGCCACGCCGCTGGCGCATACCAGACGTAGCCGGCGACCTGGGACAACTTGCCTCGGGGCCGGGTCATGTATAAAGATCACTCCAGTGCTACGTAATGTGTTCGCCCACGGCGTACGCAGCGCCTGCATGGGATGACACGAGACGGGCTAGGTGTTGTGATGCGGTAGAGATCGCAGGTTGTAGAAACTGTCGGCAAAACCGTCGGCGGTAACCGGGCAAGGGAGGCGGACATGACCGGAGCGATAGCCCCAACGAAGCCGCTCAATGCCAACGACCTGTGTGACCGGTGCGGAGCCCCCGCCTACGTGAGGGTAATCCTCCCCGGCTCGGCCGAGCTTCTCTTCTGCGCTCATCACAACCGCCAGCACGCAGACGCGCTGGCTAAGGTCGCAGTTGAGATCCAGGACGAGACCTCCAGGCTCACCGAGAAGCCGGGCGAGGACGCCACGGCCACCCGTTAAGCCCCGAAGACGACCAGACGGCCCGCCATCTGCTGTTTCGGATGGCGGGTCGCTTAAGTCTCGAAGGCAGCGGGGGGCCCGCCAGCTGACCCAGGCGGCGGACCTCCTGTGTCGAAGGCAGCAAAGTTGAACACAGTAAAAGGCCAGCCGGCTGATTCA
>DATELR010000322.1:0-13799 GCA_035276345.1 Streptosporangiaceae bacterium
CGCCGCCGTCAGCGACCCCGCAAGCCTGCTCGCATACGCAGACCAGCACGGCGACCTGTCCGGTCTGGCCGACGCTGTCGAGGCGTCTGCAACCCGGCTTGCGGTGGCGTACGACCAGCTATCGGCCGATGAGCGCGATCGCCCGGTGCCCACGAGGATCTGGCATGAGGGCCAGATCGTCAGGGACAGCCCGATGTCGATCGCCGAGCTGATCCTCGGCAACGGCGAATTTCACCTCGACATGCACATGGAGCAGTTGAGCGCCCTGCTGCCGCAGCCGGCGATGTAGAACAGCTATGGCCCACCGACGGTCAAACAAGACGATCGGTGGGCCATCACTGTTCTTTATATCCGGGGGCGGAACCGGCGCGATCTGACCTGCCGACGCCTTGTCCGTGGCCGCAAGCTCGCGGGCCGGATCGGCACCCGATGCCGCCGCAAGCGCACCGCGCGAACCTGGCGAGCCGAGCGCCGCCGCGGACGGAGGACCCTCCCCCGCGGCCGCGGCCCTTCCGTGTCGGTGCCAGCCGGGCGAGCTGGTGCCTGGACTGCCTCGCCTGTTCCGCTGCCGGCGCGGGCCTTTGCTCCGGCGCGCCAGCTGCTCATCACGATGCCGGCCAAGATGGCGAGCCCGCCGGCAACCTGAGCCAGTCCCGCGGGGTCGCCGAAGACGACGACACCAGCGACCGCGCCAACCACGGGCTCAATGTTCACGAACGCGCCGGCGAACTCCGCGGGAACTCGCTTCTGCCCGTACGCGAAGAGCGTGAACGGAGCCAGGGTCCCCGCCACTGCCAGGGCGAGCGTCGCGAGAATCGGGACCAGCCCTCCGCCCGGCGGAACTGTGACGCCGCCCGAGACTGCCGCAACCGGCAGCACGCCCACTGCCGCTCCCAGGAACTGGACGGCCGTAACCGCCACCGGATCGCGGCCGCGCAGCAGGCCAGGCTGAGCGACCATCAGTGCGGCCGAAAGCAAGACAGACGCGAGCACAAGACCGTCGCCCGAGCCTGCGCCACCCTGGCCGGCTCCCCTGCCCGCCGTGACCAGGACGACTCCGGCGAGCGACACGGCAAACCCGGCCCAGGCAGCGGGCCTGGCCAACCTCCTGTGCCAGACCGCAGCCATGATCGCGACCAGGACCGGGACTGCACCGATCAGCAGCGCGGCGTGGCTGACGCTGGTCCTCGCGATGCCGGCGTTCTGCAGCAGCACCGAGCCGCCATAGCCGATCGCGCCGGATGCAAGGATCGCGGGCCGGAACGCCGCCCTGATTCCCGACCGGCTGATGGCAAGCAAGATCAGGCACGCGATGCCGAAGCGGGCGAACGTCAGCCAGGCGGCAGGGAACGCCTCCAGTGCCACCTTCGACAAGGGCACCGTCGTACCCCACAGCAAGCCAGCTGCGATCAGCGCGGCGACGGCGCGGCTACGGTTGCGTTCCATTCGCCCATGGTCGGACACCACCGCGTTGGATTTGATGACCCGCAGCTAGAACAAGATAAAGTTTCGTGATGTGGCAGTAGAACTTGATGAAATTGACATCCGTCTTCTGAATGCCTTGCAGGAGGACGCGGATCGTACGAACCTTGAGCTGGCCAAGATCGCGGGGCTGTCGCCGGCGGCAACCCTGCACCGGGTGCGCTGGCTGAAGGAGTCCGGCGTTATCCGCATCATCAGCGCGAGCATCGATCCGGCCGCGGCAGGCTTTCCGCTTCAGGTGTACGTGGCAGCGACGCTGGGCCGGCATGACCCGCGCTCGAGCCACGTCTTCGAGGAGCAGCTGATGGCGCTGCCACAGGTCATCGCTGCCGACAACCTGGCCGGTGAGATGGACTACCTGCTGACCGTGGTCGCCCGCGACGTTGCCGAGCTGCAGGAAGTGCTTGCCAGGCTTGCGGTCAAGGGGGGTCAGCGGCTGGTGACCCACCTCAAGCTGGCCGAGGTGAAGCCACCGTCCAGGTTGCCGCTCGTTCCGACAGCGCGGCCCGCAGGCCGGCAATCTCGGCAGCGCCGCCGGGCTCATGAATCCCCTGACTCTCATGACAGACAGGACATTCCATAATTAAGCCCGCAGAATTGAACTGACACCTGCCGCGGTACGTCGTAGTGAAGGGTCCGGTCGCGCGAAATGCCAGATCGATTGCCGCTTGGTGCAGGGCCCGGGTCAGCAGGTCAGGAGGAGCCGATGGCAAATGGGTTGCGGCACGCCAAGCGCCCGGTCAGCGCGCTTCTCGCCGGACCGTACGGGCACCCCTATCACCCGATGCTGGTGACGATTCCGATCGGGGCGTGGCTGATAAGTCTCGGATTCGACATCGCGTCGCACATCTCAAGTACGCCTGGATTCCTCGCGAGAGGTTCAGAGTGGCTGATCGCCATCGGTGTCGTCGGTGCCATCCTGGCTGGCTCGGTCGGTTTTCTTGACCTGGCCACCATCCCGGCCGGCACGCGGGCCTTCAGGACAGGCTGCACGCACATGTTCATCAACGTGACGCTCATCCTCGCCTACGGGGTGGACTTCGGCCTGCGTTACCGGACCTATGGTCAGGCGTCGCCGGTCAGCGACAAGATGATCTTGTTCTCGGTGGCCTGCGTCCTAGCTCTCGCCGTGTCCGGCTACCTGGGCGGCAAGCTTGCATACCGGTATGGCGTCCGGGTCGCCTCTGAGACCACCCAGGCCGAAGGTTTCCTCGGCGCCGGCAGCAGCGCGGTGAGCGAAGCCGCGCATCCGGCACGCGGCCGCCGCAGCCATCGCGCCTAGCTCGCAGTCAGGGCTTGCGAGCGACTCCGCCGTGCGCTGAAACCGTGTCGGCTGGCGCGGGAGCGTCGTGCTCTGGCCGCCAAGCGTGCACGTAGCCCAACCCGGGCGGCACGAGCTCGAGGCCGTCGAAGAACCTCGCGACCTGCTCCCTGGTTCGCAACGTCTGCGGAGTGGATACCCGCTCGTTGTACCTGCGCTGCGCCTCGGCCTGCGCGGCGTTGATGTCGATAGCCGGATGGGACAGCGCCAGGTAGCTGCCTGAGGGCAGTTTCGCCATCAGCCCGGTGACGACCCCGTACGGGTCCTCCGAGTCCTGGATCAGGTGCATGATTCCGAGCAGCATGAGGGCGATCGGCTTATTGAAATCAAGGGTCGTGGCCGCTGCCGCCAGGATCGGCCGCGGGTCTCGCAGGTCGCCTTCAACGTATTGCGTGGACCCCTGCGGACCGCTGGCCAGCAACGCCCTGGCATGGACCAGCACGATCGGGTCGTTGTCGACGTAGACCACCCGGCAATCTGGCGCGACTGCCTGTGCCACTTCGTGGGTGTTGTTCGCCGCAGGAATCCCGGTTCCGATGTCAAGGAACTGCCGGATGCCTGCTTCACCTGCCAGGTAGCGGACGGCCCTGGCCAGGAAGGCCCGGTTCGCCCGGACCCGGAACCGCAGGCCGGGAGTGGCGGCGAGCACGCGTTCTGCGGCCTCCCTGTCGGCGGCGAAATTGTCTTTGCCGCCGAGCCAGTAGTCGTAGACCCGGGCCGGATGCGCAACCGAGGTGTTAATCCCGCCGATCGGAACCTCGCCAGCATCCGCTGCCGTCTCGGCCGCATGCTCCTGCGTCACAGCGTGCGCCTTTCCGCTTGTCCTGAACTATCTCCATATCCTGGCACGCAACGGTTCGCCGCACTTGTCCGCCCTAAAACACATTGCGCGTAACCCACGCGCCTGATTCGCTGCGGCTATGGCCACTGCCGGAAATGTCACCGACGCAATGGCCGGCGCTCCTGTACTGCTCCGATTTCAAGGCGAACCGGAGGACGCGGCGCGGCAGGGAACGGTGCTCTTTTACCACGGGTTCGGCGGAACCAAGGAGAAACCTGGCGCCTATCTGGATGCCATCGCCGCAGCCGGACTTCTCGCGGTCAGCGTTGACGCGATCGGCCACGGTGAGCGCCGCTACCCCGACTTCGCATCGAAGTTTTCCGATGAGCGATGGGACAGCGAGTTCGAGGCCACGGAGTCGGAGTTCCTGCAGGTGATCGACGAGACCGCCGCCGAAGTGCCCTCGCTCATCGACGAATTGCTCAGCCGCCGGCTGGCAGCCGAGGGCCGGATCGCTATCGCCGGCCGCTCGCTTGGCGGCAACGTCGCCTACGCGAGCGTGCTCGCTGACGACCGGATAACCGCGGCCATCTCAGTAGTCGGCTGCCCGAGGTGGACGCTGCCCAGAATGCACAGCCCGCACCTGCACCCCGGCCGGTTCTATCCCGTCGCGCTGATGTCACAAGCTGCCGAGCATGATGAACACTCGCCAGCCGAGCAGATCAGCGAGTTCCACGCCAGTCTCGTGCCCTCTTACGCCGCCGACCCTGATCGGCTGGATTATGTGGAGTACGCGGGCGCTGGCCATTTCCTGAAGCCAGAACTCAACGCAGACAGCTGCGAGCGGCTAGTCACCTGGTGCCTGCGGTGGTTTCGCTGACACTTGTGCCGCGAGCTCAGTAGGTGTCCGGCGGCGTCAGGCCGGGCACGCTAGCGGTGCTCGGTCAAAGCTCTCGCGTCAGGTAGCTGAATGACTCACAGGCATGTTCAGATGATCGCCAGGAACCGAATTGTGACCATGCCGCAACCTGACCGGCAAATCGTCCGCTAGTCGACGTAGCTACCCGGAGCTACGTTATTGAGATGGTGCTGAATTCGGCCGGCCGTGGCTCAGGCGCTAGCGCCGGACAATGCTGCGGAGAATAACGAGTTCATCGCTGCTGGCTCTGGTGGCGTGCAGCGGGCTCGCCATCACGGCGATGGCACCGGGCGCCAGCGGCGCAGCGCCGGCAGCCGCCGTCGCTACCCCGGGCATTGACCCCGGCTACATCTACCGCCAGCTCGACCACATGGTGGCCCATTTCCAGCGCAGGGAGGCAGGCTACCGGGCAGGTGCTGCCGGCCACTCCGGCTTCGCGACGTACTGGTCAAGCCGCATGCTCGGCCTGCTCGGGCCGTTCGGGGCGACGGCGCGTACGTTCAGGTTCCCGGTCAGGGGCTGGTACGGCAGGCCGGCCACGGCTCCAGCTGCCGACGTTGAGGTGACGGTGCCAGGCCTGACCCGGCCCGCCGAGCAGGTCGTGATCGGCTGTCACTACGACGGCGAAGCCGACTCGACCGAGTCCGCCTACGACGACGGGAGCGGCTGCGCGATCGAGCTTGGAGTGGCGCAGGCGATGGCGGCGTTCTGGCGCGCGCATCACGTCTACCCGGCGAGGACGCTGCGGTTCGTCCTTTTCGACGCCGAGGAGCAGGGCCTGTTCGGATCTTACGAATATGTCAACAAGATCGCGCGCAACAATGTGCGCGATATCACGATGATGATTAATGAGGAGCAGAACGGCATCGCGTACCCGTTGCGCTATCTGGGAAAGTCGTCGAACCCGCCGATGCCGCTCTTTGCCTTCTTGTCACCGCTATCCGGGAACAGGGTCTACCGCGACTATTCCGTGACGCGCGGGCAGCTTGCCGGGCTTCGGCGGCAGCGGACGCTGGTCAAAGAAGCGGTCGCCGCAGCGTTCCGGCGCTATCGCGCGATGGGCAACCAGATGCTGACCTACCACGCCGCGGCAGGCGCGGACGTCTGGCGGCCGGTATTCACGCCCGCTGAGATCGGAAACGTGCACGTGGCCAGCGACACGCTCGGCAGCAGCGACCAGGTGCCGTTCACCCAGGCAGGCGTCCGCAGCGCCACGTTCGTCGGGAACGCCACGTACTACCAGCGCCGGCCACCGCCCGGTTCCTACCCGTACGACCAGCCGCAGGACACGATCGGGCTGATGAACGTCTTCGCCGACGGAGGCTCGGCGCCAAGTCACGCGCTCGAGCTCGCGCTCGGGCTGCCCGGCCTGCTCACCACCTGGCTGCTGAGCCAGCCAGGGATCCTTGGGCAGGCGGCGCCGGATGGCCGTCCCGTCGTGGCCATGGCAGACACCGGCGTGGTCCTGCCCGCGCGGCAAACCGCCTTTAGCGCCGTCGGAGCGTTCGTGCCGGGCCGGCCGGGCGAAACGGCGGCGAAACTGCACTACGTCTGGGATTTCGGCGACGGGCATCTCGCGGCTGGCCGGATCGTGCATCACGCCTACCGGGTGGCCGGCGCCTACCGGTTGCGTCTGCTGGTGCGCGCGGGTTCGGGCAGGCCGCGAGTCATCAGCAAGCGCCTGATCGTGGGGCCGCAGCCAACATTCCGCAACATCTACGCGTCGGCGCTGGGCAACACGGCCAATCCGATTGCGCTGGCTGTGGCAAAGGGCCTGCCGCCGCACAATCCTGCTGTGCGGCTGCCGGTGGCAGCACCTGGCTTGCGCGACAAGGTCGGCACCGTCGCGCAGGCCAGCTGCAAGGGCCCGGTTGCCGCCCGCCGCGGGTGCGCCACCGCAGGTTCGCCTGCCCCGCCTTCGACCGGGCCGGGCGGATTGACCTGGGCGCTAAGCATTATCGGCGGCGTTCTGCTGCTCGCTGCGCTTGCGCTGGTCTGGCGGCGAGTCAGGCGCTGAAACGAAGGCGCCGACTCACACGTTTATGCCTACAACGGCCATCAGATGGTCATGAAGTCCGGGAACACCACCCAAGCTGCCGAAGGTGATCGTGGGCACCTGACCGGCAGCATATGGGTCACCGGGGATCCGGTAGCGGTCACCGGACTGTCCCTGGTGGGTCCGGTCGGCTGGCTCCGACCCAGCCGGCCGGACCATCTGCCGTTCGGTCCTGATCTGCCTGCGGCGAGTTAGTCCGGAATCTCAGCTGACGGCAGGAATCGATAGGCTGGCCCGGCTCAGGCAACCCGGTGCGGGAGGGGGATTTCGCGATGTCCTTCAGTGGTTGGCCAGAGGCTGCACTGGACTTCTTCGAGGGCCTGGAGCGGGATAACTCCAAGACCTACTGGACCTCGCACCGGCAGCTGTACGACGAGGTCGTGCTCGCGCCCTTGACCGAGCTGACCGAGGACCTGAGCGCGGAATTCGGGCCAGTGAAAATCTTCCGGCCGTACCGCGATATCCGGTTCAGCGCCGACAAGTCGCCGTACAAGACCGAGGCCGGCGCGATGGTCGGATCGGCGTACGTCAGGTTGTCGGCGGCTGGGCTGGCCGCGGGCAGCGGCAAGTTTCACCTCGCGGCCGACCAGCTCGCCCGGTACCGGGACGCGGTGGTCGATGATGCCAGCGGCACCGTACTCGCGGCTATCGTGGCCGGCCTGTCCGCTGAGGACGTCACGATGATCGGGCACGACAAGCTCAAGTCCGCGCCGCGCGGCTACGCCCCTGATCATCCGCGCGTGGAGCTGCTGCGCTACAAAGGCCTTGCCGCGTACCGGGAATGGCCCGTCGAGCGGTGGCTGAGCACCCCGGAGGCCGCCGACCGCATCAGGGACTTCCTGGTGGCCACCAAGCCGCTGACCAGCTGGCTGGACGATCACGTCGGCGAGTCCGAAGCACCTCCGGCCAGGCGCCGGTGACCGGCACAACGAACCGCGCCAGGCGGGAAATCTGATGCCTGACCGCTCCTTTCATTCCGTGACCGGCGAGCGGATCTTGCTGCGCCGGTTCGCGAAGACGGACCTGGCCACCTTCGTCGCCTACCGTTCCGATCCTGACGTCGCGCGCTATCAGGGCTGGGAGGCTCCTTACCCGAGGTCCAAGGGCGAGCGCATGATCCGCGAGCTGCTCCGTGAGCACCCCGATATGCCAGGCCAGTGGTTCCAGTTCGCGATGGAGCTGAGCGCGACCGGCGAGATGATCGGCGACTGTGGCGCAGGTATCGACGCCGAGGATGCGCGGCAGGCCGAGATCGGCTTCACGCTGCGCCCTGAGTTCCAGGGGCACGGCTACGCGACCGAAGCGGCGAAGGCGCTGCTGGGCTACCTCTTCGGACAGCGCGCCAAGCATCGCGTCTTCGCGCGCTGCGATCCGCGCAATACCGGGTCAATTGCAGTGCTCGAGCGGCTCGGCATGCGCCGCGAGGGTCACCTGCGCGAAAGCACGTGGGCGAAGGGCGAGTGGACCGACGACCTGCTCTACGCGATCCTCGACCGCGAATGGCAGGAACGTCAGCCAGGGTCGGCGGCGGCAAGGTAGCCGGCGAACCGCTCGTCGACCTGCGCGGCTGAAAGCCCGAAGTCGGCCAGCGCGTACCGGTGCGCGGGTCCGGCATCGCCGGCACCTTGGCTGTGGGCGCGGATGGCTTGCATCGCGTCCGCGGCCGTTCCTGTCAGCGGAACGCCGAACCGGCTGTAGACGGCCTCGATGGTCCCCAGCGGGTCGGCGACGAACTCGGCATATCTGACGTCGCAGAACCTGGCCTCGTCATGCCTGGAGCGTGTGGCCATGAAGTGATGGAGGCCGCGCGCCCACAGCTCAAGCTGGTCCTGGCCGATGACCGCACCGCTGAAGGTGCGCGACCATCCGCCGGTCGCGTGGGCGGCGAGACTGCACGCCGAGGCGATCGCCTCGCGCGGCGGCCGGTGCGTCTGGATGACGAGCGCGTCCGGGTACGCGGCCAGCAGCTCGTCAAGGGCAAACAGGTGGCTCGGGTTCTTGAGCACCCAGCGCCGTCCTGCGTCCGGCAGCCCGATCAGCTGCAGGTTGCGCCGATGACGGCGGTAGGCGCCAGTCCAGTCCTGACCGCGGAGCCAGGACGAGTAGGTCGGCAGATGCGCCAGGCACTCAAAGGAGATCGAGCGCATCGACTGGCGGAGCAATTGCCAGCACTCTTCTACCTGGTCGGCGGCAATGAAGTGCACTCCCATGAACTCTGGGTGCTCGACGTGGTGCTGTGCATACGCCGCTTGCAGCTGGGCGTAGACCGGGTCGGCAGGCCACGTCTCACGCGGCGGCCTCGGCTGCGGCGCCTGGGTGAGCCACAGCTCAAGGCCCTGGTGCGCTGGATCGGCCGTCAGCATTCTGTGCAACGCGGTAGTGCCAGTCCTCGGCAGCCCGGTCACGAAGATCGGCCGGTCGATGCCGACGGCGGCATACTCGGGATACTGGCGCCAGCCCGCCTCGCTGATCAGCCTGGCCACCAGGGAGCCGCGCAGGAAAACGCGGCTCATCTTGCTGCCGAGCGGCGTCAGGTTCTCATCCCTCGCGTACGACTCGAGCAGCACGGCGAGACCATCGGTGTAATCATCGGCACCGAAGTCCTCAAGGCCGGTCAGCCTGATCGCCGAAGCGTGCAGATCGGCGACCGTGCCGACTTCTGTCCGTGCGCTCATACCGCCACGCCGCTCAGTGGTGAAACTCGCCGCAGTTCACGTCCAGGCACTGGCCGGTGATCGCCCGCGCCAGCGGCGAGGCAAGAAAGACCACGGCGTCGGCAACCTCATCAGGCTCGGGGAGCCTGTGCAGATCGGTGTTCGCCGCCGTCTCGTCGTAGATGTCCTGAGCGTCCACCCCGCGCTTCTTCGCCAGGTAACCGAAATACCACTGCAGCGAGTCGCCCCAGATATGGCCTGGCGCGACGCTGTTGACCCTGATCCCCTGCGAACCTAGCTCGCTGGCCAGCGACTGCGCCATCGCGAGCAGCGCCGCCTTCGTCGCCTTGTACGGCCCCATCGTGCGCTGGGAGAACCTGACGACCATCGAGTTGATCATCGTCACCGACCCCGAGCTCGCCGCCAGGGCGGGAGCGAAGAGCCTCGTCATCCGCAACGCGCCGACGACGTTGACGTCGAACGCCAGCTTGATCGCGTCAAGATCGACGACCGAGAGATCCTTGATCGGCGGCATCGCGAGGGCGTTGTGCACGAGCGCGTCGGCACGGCCGAACTCAGCGAGCGTCGCATCCCTGAGACGCTCGGCAGCCGCCGGGTCGGCGATGTCCGTCGGCACAGCCAGCGCCCTGCGGCCAAGCGCCATCACCTCCTTGGCCACCTCGTCCAGCCTCGAAGCTGTTCGCGCGGCGAGCACCACGTCGGCGCCCTGCTCAGCACTCCTGATCGCGATCGAGCGGCCCAGCCCGGGACCGACGCCTGAGATGATGACGACCTTGTCCTGCAGCAGCATCTGGTGTTCTCCGCTTCAGCTCATCGGGGGCTAACCGAGCATCCGTCGTGCCACCGCGGCCTGACGCGCCGCGATCCGCTCGGCGTATTCGCGTGGCGTGATCCGGGCATCGTCGTAGCACGGCAGCCGCTGTGAGAGCTCCGCGAGCTTGACCACCTCGGCTTGTGGGCCGTCCTCACCGCGCAGGTCACGGGTAAGCCGTTGCCAGCGGAGCTGAATGTAGCCGCGCCGGTGGCCGGTGCATTCGAGCCAGTTCGCGACTCCGGGGTCGCGTTCGCTGATGACGAACCGGTACATCCCGTCAGGGTCCGCCCTGGCCTGGTCAGCGGTGAGGCTGGTCTGGTGGTTGATGTAGTCGAGCGAGACGTACCACATGCTGCCCAGCTGGATGCCCTGGTACGGGGCCACGTCCGGGCCAGCTGCCGGTACCGTCACGATCATGGCCTGGTCCTCGGCGAGGTCGTAATGGCCCACCGAGGAGAATTGGGTGCTCAGCCCGCCTGGCGTCGATCGCGGTTCGGTCAGCGTATTGACCGGCAGTTTCAGGTAGAACCACTCAGGAAAGGCGAGGAACGTCCGCAGCCGGGAAATCAGGATCTTGCCAGCCACGCCGTACCGCTTCGCTAGCGCCGCGGTATCGGCAGGGAGCGGCGCCGAGCCGGTGGTATCGGCCCGGCGAATCGCGATCGTTCCGCGTTCCTCGCGGGACCAGTCGCTGTAGACCTCCCTGACGATCAGCATCGCCGAGCCCGGGCCGAGGGTGAAATAGTTGCGCGGCGCGTCCGGCCTTGCCGGACCGAACCGGAGCTCGAACGCGCCGTCCGTCCCGATGTCAAGTTCGCGGTCATCGAACGCGGTCAGGCTGTCGGGAACCTGCACGGGCGAATAATCGCCCGCGAGCACCTGGAAGCTGAGGTCGGCCGTGCTGCCGCGCCGGCCGGTGACGACGTACTCGGCGTCGTCGCGCAAGTAGGCGTGGAAATACAAGGTGTCCGGATTATCCAGTCCCAGCTTCGTATAAGGGCCGGTCGAGGCGACGAAGAACGGATAGTCACGCTGATAAGCCCAGGCCATGGTCAGCGAAGCGCGGATCGAGCCGGCCAGATAGTCATAACCCTCGGCCAGATCCTGCGCGGTCTGGATGTGCGCCGCGCCGGTAATGATCCCCTCGGCCTCGAGCACGGCGTCGGCGAACGGCCTGGTCAGCGGCGCGGATCCTGCGGTCACTGGTCAGGCCGACCAGCGGTTGGCGGTCAGCTTCCAGCTCGGCAAGTCGTCCAGGGACATGCTCGCCTCGTAGATCCGCTGGTACCCGATGTGGGACATGCGCCAGGCGCCATCGTCGCAACGGCGGTACCGGTCCTCGTAAAATGCCGCGCCGGTAATGACCACGTTGAACTCGGTGGCGATGACGGTGTCTTCGAACCGCCAGGTCCCCGTCGCGGTATCGCCGGTGATCTCGATCTCCGGCTGGCCGGCGGCGTGCAGCGTGATGATGCCGTTGCCCAGGCTGTCCCGCAGAAACGTGACGATCTCGTCCCTGCTTGCCAGCTTCAGCGGCCGGCCAGCGGACGGCGTTCCGTAGTCGGCGGTGGCGTCCGCCGTGAAGACGTCGCCGATCTCGTCCCACAGTTTCAGGTCAACGCAGCGCAGATAGCGGTACTTCAGGCGGCGGATCTTCTCCATCTCGACCAGGTCCATCAGCCGGCCTCCCGCTCGCGTGGCTCGATCGCGCCTGGCTAGCCCGGCGCCGAATACTAGAACATGTTCTACATTCGAACCGGGCCGGCGGGCAAGGCGCACGCGGCGCGATTACTAGCGGGCGGCAACGGCCTCGATCTCGACCAGCTGACCTTCGTAGCCGAGTATCGCGACGCCGAGCAGCGTGCTCGGCGCATCGTGCTCGCCGAACGCGCTGGCCACCTCGTCCCAGGCCGTCACCAGGTCGGCGCGGTCGCTGCTTGCGACGAAGACAGTGGTCTTCAGGAGGTCAGCGAAGCCGCAGCCGCATTCCTCCAGCGCCATTCTCAGGTTCGCCACCGCCTGGCGGGCTTGCGCGGCGACATCTCCCGGAGCGACGACCTGCCCGGCGACGTCAAGCGGGCAGGCTCCCGCGGTGAATACCAGTCCCGCTGCGGGCGTCGCAGCCGCGTAGGCGTAAGGAACGCCCTGATACAGCCGCTCACTGCGAATGAGTTGCACCACCATGAGCCGAGTCTCCCATTGACGGCGCCCGGCGGCGCCGCGGCGCTCAGGTCAGCTGCTGTGATCTCATAGCGGGATGAATACGGCCGGTCGTGACTGGATTGACGCAATGCCGCAGGAGTTGTCAGGCCAGCAAGCCCTGCTGCGACGGCTGCTCGCCGCGTGCGAGGCAACCGACAGCATCAGGTGGCTCGTGGTCGCTTGCTCGGTCGGCCGCGGCGCCGCCGACCGGTATTCCGACCTCGACCTCGGCATGGGGATAAAGGACGACGTGTTCGAGACGGCGCTCGGCGACGTGAGAAAAGTCATCGACGGGCTAGGCCCACTCGTCGACAGCTACCACCATCAGATGCCAGGGCGCGCCTTGCGGCACGAGCGCATCTTCGCTCAGTACGCCAATCGCTGTCAGATTGACCTTGTGGTAATTCCCGCCTCGCAGTCTGTCGGTCCTGTCCGGGACGAGGTCATGCTCTACAACCAGGGCGAGCACGAGGTGGTCGCGTTCGAGCAGCCGACGCTGACACCGGAGCAGTTGCGCGAATGGGCCTTCGCTGGCTGGTGCGCACTCGCCGATTTCGGCAAGTACCTGCGTCGCGGCTCGGTGTGGGAGGCACTCCAGCGGCTGCACGAGGCAAGAGACTGGGCCTGGCGGCTCTGGGCGGCCGTGCTCGACGTCCCCAACCCGCACTTCGGCCTCACCAGCATCCTCGACTTCGCTCCTGGCATGTTGCCTGCCGGGATGGAGCCGACGGTCTCCGATCTCGAACCTGCCAGCCTGCTGGCGGCGGCGCGTAACGTTGCCGAGCAGCTGAACCAGGCCGCTGAGCGGTTGCCGGCCGGCCAGCGTGCGCTGCTGCCAGCGGCGATGGCCCGCTACGTCAGCGCGGACCTGGCCGAACTCACAGCCTGAGCCCGCCGGGCCCAACTAGAACCTGTTCTACCTTTTTCCGTGCCGGGCTGGCAGGATCGGGCCAGAGCCGAGCCACCGAGCCACCGGAGGGTCGCTGTGCGCTTCTCGTACGCCGAGTCGATGATCGACCCTGCGTTTTATGTTCCGCTGGCCCAGGCTGCCGAAGCCGCCGGATACGACTCCATGGTGATCCCGGACAGCATCTGCTACCCGCAGGACGCGACCAGCACGTACCCGTACAGCCCGGACGGAACCAGGGAGTTCCTGGACGGCAAACCATTCCTTGAGCCGTTCTCGCTGATCCCCGCGCTTGGCGCGGTGACAACGCGGCTGCGGTTCGTGACCTTCGTGCTCAAGCTCCCCGTCCGCAACCCGGTGCTCGTCGCCAAGCAGGTGACGTCCACCGCAGTGCTCACCGGTAACCGCCTGCTGCTCGGCGTCGGGACCAGCCCATGGCGCGAGGACTACGACATACTGGGCGTCCCATGGGAACGCCGGGGGCGGCGGATGGACGAAAGCATCGACATCATTCGCGGGCTGGCGGCCGGGGGCTATTTCCGCTACGACGGCGCCGTGCTGTCCGTGCCGCCGGTGAAGATGGCGCCCGTGCCGACACAGCCGATCCCCATCCTGCTCGGCGGGCACAGCGAGGCCATGCTC
>DATELR010000323.1:0-4588 GCA_035276345.1 Streptosporangiaceae bacterium
GGCCTTCACGTGCGGACGGTCCCTCTGGCACCTCGCGCGACCGTGCCGCGCGCCCGGGCGCAGCATGGCGTGACCGGCCGAGCGGCCGCCGGCCTGCATCCGCTGGCGGGCGCGGCCGGTACGACGATCGCTCGAGCGAGCGTCGGGACAGTCCTCGACGGTCTGACCGGGATGGCTACCGTGATCGAAGCGGTGAACGTGGCGAAAGACGCGGTCGCCAGGACAGGGACAGCTCCCGCCAGGACGGCGCTCGGCGGGATAGTGACGGGGTCAGCTCGCGTCTTCCTTCGGTACCGGCCAGCATCACTGCTGATCAGCTGGACCCGGCTGCGCGAGCGGAGCTGAGAACACTGCCCGGCGATCTCGCTGAGGCGGTCGCCAGGTTCCTCGTCGCCGCGAGCTTGGCGGAGAACGCCGAGCGCGGCTACGAGTACGCCCAGGCGGCACGGCGGCTGGCGGGGCGGGTAGGCATCGTGCGCGAAACGTCAGGTATCGCTGCCTATCGGGCCGGCAAATGGGCCGAGGCGCTAGCTGAACTTAGAGCCGCGAGGCGGCTCACCGGAGACGGCAGCTATCTGCCCCTGATGGCGGACAGTGAGCGAGCGCTCGGCCGCCTCGACCGGGCGCTCGACTTGGTGACCGGTCCTGAGACCCGTGGCCTGAGCCGCGACGTCCAGATTGAGCTGCGAATCGTGGAGTCCGGCATCCGCAGGGATCAGGGCTTCCCGGAGGCCGCGGTTGTCGCTCTGCAGATACCCGAGCTCACCGATGGCCAGCTCCGGCCAGGCGCGGCGCGCCTCTTTTACGCTTACGCGGACGCTTTGATCGACGCCGGCCGTGAAGACGAGGCGCGGTACTGGCTCGGGCGCGCTGCGGCTGCTGACACTGCGGGCGAGACGGATGCCGCCGAACGCATTGATGACCTGGACGTGCTGGCTCTTGATGACCTCGAGGCCGATGACTTGTACGCCGACGACCGCGACGATCAGCGAGCTAACGAGACCGACGATCTGGCCGACATTCACGATGACGCCCGCTGACCGGCCAGAAGCGGCCGACGCGGCGTCTGGCCTCGAGCGCCGTCCCCGGCTCGCTAGCCAAGCCGACCTCCCGGCTATCAGCGAACTCGTCCTGGCGGCCTACTCCCGCTACAGGGACCGGATGGATAAGCCGCCGGGGCCGGTTCTAGCCGACTACACCGATGCCGTCAAAGCAGGCCGGGTGTGGGTTCTCGGCGATCCGGTAACGGCGGTGCTCGTGCTTGAGCCGCAGCAGGACAGCATGCTCGTCGAGAATGTTGCCGTTAGTCCGGCCGCCCAAGGCGCCGGTCTCGGCCGCCTGTTGATGGAATTCGCTGAGCTGCAGGCGACGGTCAGCGGGCTGGGCCGGATGACCTTGTACACAAACGAGGTCATGACCGAGAACCTGGCGATCTACGCCAAGCTCGGCTACCGAGAAACGGCCAGGCGTACCGATGGCGGCTACAGCCGCGTCTTTATGGAAAAGGATCTCGTCGGCTAGCCAATGACGGCGCGAGCGGCCCGGGTCGGCTCCTTAGGCAGGGTCGTCGGCCTTGTCGAGCCAGTGCATGATTCCGGCCACGTTCGACGGCGCGCCGGCGATCCGGTCGTATTTGGCCGCCAGATCAGGGTCGGCGCCAGGCGCGAAGACCGCGTACCGCTCACGCGTACGCTCTGCCACCATTGCGACCGCGTGATCGAGGTCCAGGCCGGCCCCCCTCGCTTGCCTGGTCTCCTCGACCCAGAGCTGAATCTCCTCGGCCGAGCGATCGAGTGCCTCGTCGACGGCCCCGACCGGGCCGTAATGGCTGAACAAGAGCCTGGCCGGTCGCAGCGCTGCGAACATGCGCAGCGACTCGAGCGCGACGCCGAGGTTGAAATCGGGCGGCGGTGTGGCCGGCCGCTGGTCGCCGGTCTCCGGGATATAGATCCCTGCTGCGTCGCCAACGTACAGATCGCCACTGACCGTGTCGACGAGACCAACGTGATGCTTCGCGTGACCAGGGCAGTAGTGGCTCTCAAGCTGGCGCCCACCGCCGAGATCAACTACCCCGCTCTGCTCGACGGTGCGGATGCGGTCTGCAGGGGTTGGCGCCAGCGCACCGAAGAGCGCGTCCAGTTCGTCGCCGTACACCATCTTCGCGCTGGCCATGAGCCTCGAAGGGTCGGCCAGATGCCGGGCGCCTAGTTCGTGCACGACGACCTCGGCTCCCGGAAACATCTTCGCGATGTCGCCCACGCCACCCGCGTGATCCAGGTGAATGTGCGTCACGACGACCGTCGCCAGGTCATCAGCGCCGATGCCGAGCGAGGCCAGCGCATCCGCCACCACGGGCGCCGAAGGCGCAGTGCCCGTCTCGACCAGGCAAGGCCGGTCGGAGCGGATCAGGTACCCGGCGGTGATGCCCGGGTAGCCAGCCATCCTGGTGTCGATCTGGTAGACCTCGTCCCCGAGCGCCGTAACAGTGCCGGAACCAGCGACAGTGCGGAACTCGTCTCCCATGCGCCTATCGTCCCAGCCAGTCAGCATCTGGCCGGACATCGGGTGCGGCGCGGATGACCGATTCAGCCCTGAGCGAACGACCGCAGGACCAGACCAGTACGCGGTTTCGGGGCAAAAGAGGTCGATTTGCGCGGGACCTTCTCACCGCGGGCGGCGACAGCGTAGACCTCGCTGGGCGTCATCGGGCTGCACAGCACAGCCGTTCCGTCTGCGGCCCGAGCCTTCCTGACAGCGGCTTCAGCGTCGTGATGCACGACCTGGACAGTGTCATCGTCGTCGGTGAGCTCCCACAACTTAGTAATCAGGAGTTCTTCCATGACCGCGGCTGGTAGGGCTCGCCATTCCGCCGACCGGCCTGCCGGCATCGCGGCAGCGGCCTGCTCCGGATCCGGCTGGCTGATCAGGTAGGTCAGTTGCCCATCCGCGAGAACGAACGCCGGGCCTGACTCGCTTGCCGCCGCGAGTGCGTTGACCGCCGCAGGCAGGTTGTCCAGGCCGCCTGGAAGCGCTCGGACTGTGAACGCGGTCGCGGCCAGCTTCGCCGCGTGCTGCACATCGAACCCGGGGATCACCCGGTGGATCGCTCCGATCTGCGGCGGATAGCTTGCCGAGTCGACGAGCAACGCCAGTCCGTAGTCCCACGGTCCAGATCCGCCGCCGGCCTGCCGTCGCCGCGACTGCAGCTTCAGGTACGCCGCGTAGCGGTGATGCCCGTCGGCAATAAGAGCCTGACGAGGCCCCAGGTCATCCGCGATCGCCGCCAGCTCCCCGGGATCGGTGATCGCCCAAAGCTTATGTCGCAGGCCATCCGATGTGCATGTGCTGATCAGCGGCTCTCGCGGTACCGATCCTTCGCAGCCGCCCGCTATCTCAGCGATGATCTTGGCCGTTGCACCGACCGCGCCGTCGCATGGGTTCGGCGTCGGCACGCCACCCGGCATGGCGCTGTGGCTGTCGTAGAGCAGGAAGATCGGCTCGAGGTTCGCCTGGGTCGCCTCCATCAGCGCGAGCCGCCCAGCAACCGGGCCTGGCGCGACATCCTCATGCGGCAGAACGACTCCGGCGTCGGGCGGGACCAGCCGGATCGCGCCGATCAGACCGCGCTGCACCCAACCGGGTTCGGAGCCTGCGGCCGCTGACTGCTCGTATAGATACAGGGCCGGCGCGGGATCGGCGACCAGGATGTCCTCGTCCTGCCACTGCCTCAGCGACTCGGCCGCGTCGTGATACTCCTCGCCAGGGCGGCCGGGCACAGGTCTGGGCAGAATCAGACGGACCACGTTATGCGGGTCCGCCGCCATCAACTGGTCCTCTTTATCTCTGAAGATGACGTCGTACGGTGGAGAAGTGACCTCGGCGAGCCCGCTCACCCGGTCCTGCGCGTAACGGACGCCGCGAAACGGCGTCAGTTCCAGGCCCGCTGCGGTTCGGCCTGCTGACGCTGGAGACGACGGAGGGATCTGCACATATGTCAGAAGGATCTTCGGGCGGCCAGGATTCCCGTTCCGGCGAAAAGCCTGGCCCGGCCGATCGGTCGAGACCTGGACAGGAAGACATATATACCCTCTACCGGCGCGGCATGGACTTGCTCGGGCGCGGCAGCCCAGCCGCAGCGGCCCAGCTCCTCGAGCGGGCGGCCGCGGCGGAGCCTAACTCGCGCAGCATCCTCGAGGCGCTCGGGCGCGCGCAGTTCGATACGCGGCACTACGCCGAGGCGGCGGGCAGCTTTCGCCGGATTGTCGAAGCCAGCCCTAGCGATGACTACGCGCAGTTCGGGCTTGGCCTCGCGCTGGCCAGGACCGGAGATCATGGAGCGGCCGCCGAGCACCTCGCGCTGGCGGCTGCGATGCGGCCCGATTTGCGGCATTACACGGACGCGCTGCGCAGCGTAAGGGCGACACTGCGGGCTCAGAGCCCAGTTGACCGTAAAGAATGACTTATGCCTAACAACCCCCAGCAGTCGGCGCCGCTCGGAGCTGGCAGGGTCGCATCCGCGGCCGATACCACGCCCGCAACCCTGATTACACCTGGCCAGCGCGCGCCCGCCGCCGATTACGACGTAGCG
>DATELR010000324.1:0-29312 GCA_035276345.1 Streptosporangiaceae bacterium
TCGGTGAGCGAGGACCCGAGGTGCCTGATCATCTTGACCCGCTGCCCTTCGCCGCCCGACAGCGTGCCCGACGGCCGGTCGAGCGAGAGGTAGCCGAGCCCGATTTCCGTGAACGAGTCGAGCACCTGCTGCAGCGCGGCGAGCAGCGGCGCCACCGATGGCTCGCCCAGGCCGCGGACCCAGTCGGCCAGGTCGCTGACCTGCATCGCGCAGGCGTCGGCGATGTTCAGGCCGTCGATCCGGGATGACCGTGCATCCTCGCTGAGCCTGGTGCCGCCGCAGTCGGGACAGGTGGTGAAGGTGACCGCCCGGTCCACGAACGCCCGGATGTGCGGCTGCATCGCCTCGACGTCCTTGGACAGCATCGACTTCTGAATGCGCAGCACCAGGCCTTCGTAGGTCATGTTGATGCCGGAGATCTTCATCCTGGTCGGCTCGCGGTACAAGAAGTCGTGCAGTTCGCGCTTGGTGTAGTCACGGATGGGCTTGTCCGCGTCGACGAATCCCGATGCGCTGTAAAGCCGGTAGTTCCAGCCGCCTGGTGTGTAGCCAGGGATAGTGAGCGCGCCGTCGGCGAGCGACTTCGCATCGTCATATAGCTGGGTGAGGTCGATGTCGGTCACCGACCCCATCCCCTCGCAGCGCGGGCACATGCCGCCGGCGCGGTTGAAGGTCGCCTTGACGGTCTTCTTGTTACCGCGCTCGACCGTGATCGCGCCGGTCGCCCTGACTGACGGCACGTTGAATGAGAACGCGTTGGGCGAGCCGACGTGCGGCTGCCCGAGCCTGCTGAACAGGATCCGCAGCATCGCATTCGCGTCGGTGGCGGTGCCAACCGTGGACCGGGGGTCGGCGCCCATCCGCTCCTGGTCGACGATGATCGCGGTCGTCAGCCCTTCGAGCACATCGACCTCTGGCCGCGCCAGCGTCGGCATGAAGCCCTGCACGAACGCGCTGTACGTCTCGTTGATCAGCCGCTGCGACTCCGCCGCGATCGTGCCGAATACCAGCGAGCTCTTTCCTGAGCCGGAAACGCCCGTGAACACCGTCAGCCGCCGCTTCGGGATCTCGACGCTGACGTCCTTCAGGTTGTTGACGCGCGCGCCGTGCACACGGATCAGATCGTGGCGGCCGTCAGCTGGCAGCGCGGGCGTTTCCGTCCTCGCGGGCGTGCTCATCGTGTCTCCATTCCGGGGGCAGGAAGCCTGTCAGGCGGGGCGGCTCACCGGTCCTGGATCAGCCCGAGGACATTGCCATCGGCGTCGGTGAAGCTGGCCACCAGGCGGCCGCCACCGACGTCGTGCGGGGACTCGATCACCGTGGCGCCAGCGGCTGTGACCTCGGCCAGCTTCGCGTTGATGTCCGGCACGTGCCAGTAGGCCACCGGTGAGGTCAGGCCCTGTGGTCCTCCGCTTGGAACCAGGCCGATCTGCTGTCCCGCCGCGTCGAAGCCAATGTAGTAGGGAGTATCGGTCTGCGGCGAGACCCCGAGCAAGGCGGCGTATATCGCCTTCGCCCTCGCCAGGTCAGAAACGGGATGCAGCACGGTCTTGATTCCCTCAGTGGCAGAGCTGGTCATGGTCACTCCCTTTGTCGTGTACGCCTCGTCTGGAGTATGACGAGAACGAGCCCGGCGGTGCTTCTCGGATCCTGATCGGTATGGTCGGCTGTCGCGCGGCGTCTACAACAATCCTGCCGCGCGCCATGTTGCGCGGTCTTTTGATGAATGTCAGGTTTGGTTAGCGTTGTTTGCGCGGCGATACAGCCTGGCGCTCTATCTTTGGCCGCGCTGCCGAACATCATTCGATTGGCGGATCGGCTCGAAGCGGATCGCATTTCGCGCGATACGGTCATGAGCACACCGAACCTGCGCTGGTCCAGCCACCTTCCCAGCCCGCGCGGCATCGGTGCCCGGCAGCGACGATCCCGCAATGTTCACTGCGACGGCGGCATATCACCATTTCCGTATTAGCCCAGCGTCAAGACTTGGTGCACGCTGGAAAGAAACTCCCTGGTGGCCTAGCTGGCAGCTGCTGTTACATGCAAGCATTTCCTGGGGGACCAAGACCGGGGGGATCTTGTGACGAACATCGATGTGAATGACCGGCCTGCTTTCTATGACGATGAGGGCTTTAATTACCAGACCTACTGGTCCAACCGGGACTACGAGCATAGGGCCGAGGTGATCGCCATCCGGCGGTTGCTGAAGGGCCGCAGGTTCGGTCGCGCGGCCGACATCGGCGGCGGTTACGGCCGTTTGAGCGTGGTGCTCGCCGAGTTCGCCGACAAGATCACGCTTGTCGACTCAAGCAGCCAGCAACTCGCACTCGCAGCCGACTTCCTGGTCGATCACCCCGGTGTTGAGAAGCGCCTGATGGACGCGGCCAGCCTGGACTTTCCTGACGCGTGCTTCGACCTCGTCGCCATGGTCAGGGTGCTGCATCACCTCCCCGATCCCGCCGCAGAGCTCGGTGAGGTGCATCGCATCCTGCGCTCGGGCGGCGCCGCCGTCGTTGAGGTCGCGAACATCGCGCACGCGCTGAACAGGGTCAAGCACATGGTCAGGCGTGAACCGCTGCCGGTAGCCGCAGTGGACATCAGGTCCGAGGCGATCAGGGAACGCGGCGGGATCCCGTTCGTCAACCACCATCCGGCAACCGTGGCCAAGCAGTTCCGCGCAGCGGGGTTGCAGGTCGAGCGCGTGCTGTCGGTCTCGAATCTGCGTCACCCGCTGATCAAGAAGGCGCTGCCAGGCAAGGCGATCCTGGCAGCCGAGCGGATCGCGCAGCCAGGGCTCGCCAGGATTCAGTTCGGCCCCAGCCTGTTCTTCCTGCTCCGCAAGTAGGCCCCCTCGCCGCTGTCCTGGCGGCCGCGGCCGCCAGGACAGCCCCCGCGGTCGACGCCGTACTGTGTGAGTGTCCGGCTATCCGGTCTCATGGCGGAGGCGGCGGTGACGCCAGAGATCAATCTCATCGATGCTGACCTCTATCAGCGCAGTGGTCCTCCGTACGCGCAGTTTTCTTGGCTGCGCGAGCACGCGCCGGTCTACTGGCACGCGAACGGTGGCGCCGACGGGTGGCCAGGGTTCTGGGCGGTGACAACCCACGAGGACATCGGCTACTTGTCCAGGCATCCGGAGACCTTCTCCTCTGCCAGGCGGCTGGTTGTCTTCGGCGAGGTGCCAGAGGCTGGCGCCGCGATGCAACGGCTGATGATGCTGAACATGGACCCGCCCCAGCACACCAGGCAGCGCGCGTTCGTCAACCGCGGGTTCACGCCGCGGATGATCGGCCGGCTGGAGGATCACATCACGCAGATCTGCGAGGACCTGATCGACGACGTGCGCGGCCGGGGCACTGCGGACTTCGTCACCGACATCGCGGCGCCGTTGCCGCTGCAGGTGATCTGCGAGCTGGTCGGAGCGCCGCTGGAAGACAGGGACCGGATTTACCAGCTGTCGAATCATCTGGTGGGCGCCGACGACCCGGAGTTTCAGAGTCCGACCGGCCAGCGGCTGCAGCATGCCGCGGCGCTGGAGATCTACGCTTACGCCGGCCGGCTGGCCGAGCGCCGGCGGGCGCGTCCTGAGGACGATATCGTCACTCGCCTGCTGCAGCCGAATGAAGCCGGCGAGGTGCTGACTGACGACGAGTTCGATCTCTTCTTCCTGCTGCTGACCGTTGCCGGAAACGAGACCACGAGGAACGCCGCATCGGGTGGCATGCTCGCTCTCTTCGAGCACCCTGAACAATGGCAGCGGCTCATTGATGACCCGTCGCTCATACCGGCGGCCGCAGAAGAGATCGTGCGGTGGGTGAGCCCGGTCAACCTGTTCAGGCGGACGACGACATGCGATACCGAGCTCAGCGGTCAGCAGATCGCTGAGGACGACAAGGTCGTGTTCTTCTACGCCTCGGCCAATCGCGACGAGACAGTCTTCACCGGGCCAGATGAGTTCGACGTCGGACGTAGCCCCAACCCGCATGTCGGTTTTGGCGGTGGCGGGCCGCACTTCTGCCTTGGCAAGCACCTGGCCGTGCTGGAGTTGCGGGTGCTGCTCAGGACGCTGATTGAGCGGATGCCCGACATCAAGCTGGATGGTCAGGCCAGCAGGTTGCGGTCGAACTTCATCAACGGCATCAAGCACATGCCGGTCCGGTTCGGCTGACCGCTACGGTTCGGCATAGATCGCGGCCAGCAACCGGGCTGTCTCAGCGAGGCGCCGTCGCAACTCCGGCGGCTCGAGCACCTCGATGTCCGCTCCGAGCCGCAGGAAGTCCTGATGGGCGTGTATGAGCGACTCGATCGGGACGACCGCAGTGATCCAGCCGTCCTGATCGGCGGCAGACGCCGCGCCCTCAGCCGCGCTGATCACTGCCTGGCTCATCAACTCGGTGATCCGGTCGCGGCCGTCGGGCGACAGCCGGATCTTGGCTTCACCCTGCCAGAGGCCGGCCCGGAAACCAGCAACGCTGGATGCCCAGAACGCCGCGAGGTCGAATCCGCCCGCGCGGGCGAACCGCTCCCCCGTGCCGGTCAGTCTCAGGATGTGGTTGACGCGGTATGTCCGCATCTCGCTCACGTCCCGACCCGACGCATCCGCATCCTTTTCTGCAGCATCCCTTGCGACCAGGTACCACTTGCCTGCCTTGAGCACGATCCCGTGCGGATCGAGCAGTCTCGTCACGTCGGTCGGCGCCGTCCACCTGCGATACCTGACCTCGATCCGCCGCTGATGCCACACGGCGTCGGCGACGGCCGCCAGGTAAGGCGATGAATCGCCGTCGTGATACCAGCCAGGGGCGTCAAGCAGGAACCTCTCGCTGATCGCATCAGTCCGGTCCCGCAGCTCGGCGGGAAGCGCGGCCTGCAGCTTGAGCTGGGCGGTGGCCAGGACGGTCCCGAGTCCGAGTTCGGCAGCGGCACGCGGCATCCCCGCTAGCGACAGCGCCTGGGCCTCCGCCGCCGTCAGGCCGTTCAGCCGGGTCCGGTAGCCGCCGAGCAGCTGGTACCCGCCGTCAGGTCCGGCGTCGCCGTACACCGGAACGCCCGCCTCGCTCAGTGACTCGACGTCGCGATAGACGGTGCGCACGGAGACCTCGAGCATGTCCGCTAGCTGCTGCGCGGTCAGCTTCCCCCTGCTCTGCAGCAGCAACAGGATCGACACCAGCCGGCTCGCGCGCATGGCGACGACAGTACCTGTGGTCACTGACAGAAGATGTCAGTGTTGGAGCCCTAGCCTCCCCGCATGACCTTCAACGAGAAGTACCTGCGCTCGGCAGGCGCCGTCAGCGTCGGCGGTCGCCGGGTCAAGCGCTACCACATCAGCATCGAGCCGGACATCGAGGTCGCCATCCAGAAGGCGGCCTACGAGTTCCTGCCCCGGTTGCTACCGGATCCAGGGCACGACACTCCACCGGCGTCGTTTGTCATCGTGCACCGAGGAGCCGGCAGAGCCGCGTACCTGAACGCGTACAGCTGGGTCTGGGGCAATGTGATCGAGTGCCGGACCGCGGCTGCCGGGGTGCCGTTCCTGGGCTGCCCTGACGAGGATCCCGAGCATTTCGCGGAGCTAACCAAGCCATGGATCGGCTGTGTCTGGGAACTCGCGCCGCTCGGCCACGAACGAGCGGCCTGGATCAGGCACGTGCTCAAGCCGCCTCGCCCCGACGTGGACGCTTATCTCGCTGACGTCCTCCCGGATGGCACGACGGAGGTAGCGGCATGACCGCGGGCACCGGAGCGCCAGGCGACTTCGACTTCCTGGTCGGCTCATGGGACGGCAGGCACCGCCGGCTGCGCAAGGCGCTGGCGGGGTGCGAGGAATGGGATGAGTTCACGTCGACCACGGTCTGCTGGTCAGCGTTCGGCGGCGCCGCCAACGTTGACGAGATCACCGTCTCCGACCGGGGCTTCGCCGGGCTGACAGTGCGCCTGCTCGACCCGGTGGCCAGGACCTGGTCGCTCTGGTGGGTGAACAGCAAAGACGGCCAGATGGAACCGCCGCCGGTCACCGGCATCTTTACCGACGGTGTTGGCCTCTTTTATTGCGATCAGCTCTGGGAGGGGCAGCCCATCACCTGCAGGTACACCTGGTCTGAGATCACGCCGACGTCGGCGCGCTGGGACCAGGCGTTCTCAGTTGACGACGGGCGCACCTGGGAGACCAACTGGACGACGTGGCTGACCCGACGGCCCGAGTCCGCGGACTGAGCGGTCAGGCCGGCCAGCCGGTCATTCGACTTCAGCAAGCGCCCCGGCGAACTGAGCGGCGTAAAGCCTCGCGTAGGCGCCGTCAGCATCGAGCAGCTCGTCGTGGGTGCCTTGCTCGACGATCTGACCGTGCTCCATCACGAGGATCACGTCTGCATCGCGGATTGTCGACAGCCTGTGCGCGATCACGAAGCTCGTCCTGCCCTCGCGCAGCGAGTTCATCGCATGCTGGATCAGCACCTCGGTCCTCGTGTCGACCGAACTGGTCGCCTCGTCCAGGATCAGGATGGCGGGCCTCGCGAGGAACGCGCGGGCGATGGTGATCAGCTGCCGCTCCCCCATGCTCAGGTTCGAGCCCTCTTCATCGATGACCGTTTCATACCCATCTGGGAGAGTTTGAACGAAACGATCCACGTAGGTCGCCTTCGCCGCCGCGATGATCTGCTCGCGGGTCGCGGATTCCGATCCGTACGCAATGTTCTCCGCGATCGTGCCGCCGAACAGCCACGCATCTTGCAGGACCATGCCGGTCAGCGAGCGCAGCTGGGCTCTGCTCATGTCCGCGATATTGACCCCGTCGAGCGTGATCGCGCCGTCGTTGACCTCGTAGAACCGCATCAGCAGGTTCACGAGCGTCGTCTTGCCAGCGCCGGTCGGACCGACGATGGCGACCGTATGCCCAGGCTCGACAGACAGCGACAGGTGATCGATCAGCGGCACATCGGGGAAGTACCGGAACGAGACGTCGTCGAACCGGACGCTGCCCCGCACCTCGCCGGGATGCGCCGGCGCGGGATGGTCGGGCTCCTGCTCATCCGCGTCGAGCAATGCGAAGACGCGCTCGGCCGACGCGACGCCGGACTGAAGCAGGTTGGCCATGCTGGCAACCTGGGTCAGTGGCTGGCTGAACTGCCGCGAGTACTGGATGAACGCCTGCACATCGCCGAGCGACAGTGCTCCCGACGCCACCCGGAGCGCGCCGACGACGGCGACGAGCACGTAGTTCAGGTTCCCGATGAACATCATCGCGGGCTGAATGGTCCCTGAGATGAACTGAGCGCGGAAGCTGGCGTGGAACAGCTTCTCGTTCTGCTCGGCGAAGACGGCCTTCGAGTCCTCGGTCCTGCCGAACGCCCTGACCAGAGAGTGCCCGGTGAAATTCTCCTCGATGTGCGCGTTAAGGCGTCCCGTGGTGGACCATTGCCTGACGAACTGCGGCTGCGCTCGCTTGCCGATCCTGGCGACCAGGATGATCGATGCGGGCACCGTTACCAGCGCGATCAGGGCGAGCAGCCAGGAAATCCAGATCATCGCGGCAAGCACGCCAACGATCGTCAGCACTGACGTGACGACCTGACTGAGCGTCTGCTGCAAGGACTGAGCAAGATTGTCGATGTCGTTGGTGACCCGGCTGAGGATCTCGCCGCGTGGCTGGCGATCGAAGTAACTCAGCGGCAGCCTGGCGAGCTTGTCCTGTACCTGCTCGCGCATGCGGAAAATGGCGCGCTGCACGATCGTGGCGACAACGCGGCCCTGGATCACGCTGCAGACGGCGGCGCCAGCGTAGATCACGGCGACAATCGCGAGCGTCTTCCCGACCAGGTCGAAGTTGATGCCGTGGCCCGGCGTCAGGTGCAAGGCGCTGATGAGCTTCGCCTGGGTCGTGTGGCCGGTCGCTCGCAATCGGGCGACGAATTCGGCTTTGGAGACACCGGCCGGAATCTTGCTGCTGATGAAGCCTGAGAAGACCAGGTTGGTGACGTTACCGAGGACCTTCGGCCCGATCACCGACAACGCGACGCTGAAAACGCCCATCACTAGCGCCGTAATGATCAGCGGCCGCTGCGGCGACAGCATGCGCAGCAGGCGCCGGCTGGACGTACCGAAGTCCAGCGCCTTCTCCGTCGACATACCGCCCATGAACCTGGCAGGGCCGACGTTCGTGCCTGGTGCCGGACCGGGACCGCGGCGCGGGGTGGCCCGCTCCCCCGGTCCCTGCTGAACCTCACCAGCAGGCGCGCTGCCGTTTTTACGCGCCTCCGGCACGATGCCCGTCACGCTGCCTCCTGCTCGGTCAGCTGGGAGAGCACGATCTCCCGGTAGGTCTCATCGGTGGCCATCAGCTGGTCGTGCGTCCCGGTTGCCACAACCCGGCCGGCCTCAAGAACGATGATTTTGTCCGCATGCCTGATCGTCGCGACTCGCTGGGCGACGATCAGCACGGTCGCATGGGCGGTTTCCCTGGCCAGGGCCGCGCGCAGCGCCGCGTCCGTCGCGTAGTCCAGAGCGGAGAACGAGTCGTCGAAGAGGTAGATCTCAGGCCTGTGCACGACCGCCCTGGCTATGGCGAGTCGCTGTCGCTGGCCGCCGGAAACGTTGGTGCCGCCCTGTGCGATCGCCGCGTCGAGACCGCCCTGCATCTGCGCGACGAAATCACGCGCCTGCGCGATCTCCAGCGCGTGCCACATTTCGGCCTCAGTGGCGTCAGGCCGGCCGTAGCGCAGGTTCGACGCGACCGTGCCTGAGAACAGGTACGGCCGCTGCGGCACCAGACCGATCAGGCCCGCCAGCACGTCGGGATCGAGCTCCCGCACGTCGACTCCGTCGACCAGGACGGCGCCTTCGGTGGCGTCAAAGAGCCTCGGCACAAGGTTGACGAGTGTCGTCTTGCCACTTCCCGTTCCGCCGATGATCGCCGTCACCTCGCCGGGCTCGGCGACCATGCTGATGTCGCACAGGACAGGCTGGGCGGCGCCGGGGTAGCGGAATTCCACGCCTCGCAGCTCAAGCCGGCCGCCCGCCGTGCCGATGCTGGCCGGTCGCTCGGGCGGGCGGACGTCGGGCTCGGTATCGAGTGCCTCCACGATCCGCTCGGCGCACACCTCAGCCCGCGGGACCATGACGAACATGAACGTCGCCATCATCACCGACATCAGGATCTGCAGCAGATAGGTCAGGAACGCGGTGAGCGCGCCGACGGGCATGCTGCCGCTGGCGACCAGGTGCCCGCCGAACCAGAGCACCGCGACGCTTGAGAGGTTCAGCACCAGCATGACGGCCGGGAACATCAGAGCCATGAGCCTGCCGGTGCCTAGCGACACGGCGAACAGGTCGGTGTTCGTGCCCGCGAACCTGTCCCGCTCCTGGTTCTCCTTGACGAAAGCCCTGATCACCCTGACACCGCTGATCTGCTCCCGCAGCACGCGCGCGATCTCGTCGATCCGCACCTGCATCTGACGGAACAGCGGCCGCATCCGCGCGATGATCGCGGTGACGATGATGCCGAGCGCGGGCACAGCGACAAGCAGCAGCGAGGACAGCTGCACGTCCTGATGCAGCGCCAGGATGATGCCGCCGACGCACATGATCGGCGCGGACACCATCATCGTGAAGGTCATTAGCGCCAGCATCTGCACCTGCTGGACGTCGTTGGTGCTCCTGGTGATCAGCGATGGCGCGCCGAAATGGCCGACCTCCCGCGCGGAGAATTGCTGCACTTTAGTGAAGACCGCCTGCCGCACGTCCCTGCCGAGTGCCATCGCCGTGCGGGCCCCGAAGTAGACCGCGCCGATCGCACAGACGATCTGAACGAGCGCGACGGCCAGCATGAAGCCGCCGGTCTTCAGGATGTAGTGAATGTCGCCGGTGATCACGCCGTTGTCGATGATGTCGGCGTTCAGCGTCGGCAGGTAAAGCGTCGCCAGAGTCTGCACAAGCTGGAGCACGACGACGAACGACAAGTCCCTGCGGTAGGGGTGGAGGTAGTCGCGGAGCAACCGGATCAGCACGTTTACTCTCTCGGGGTGAAGGGCTAGCTCGGGCCAGGTGAGGATGGTTCGGCATTGGCGGTATGCGCGACCGTCAGCATGGGCGTCGGCGCTGGCGGCTCGCAACCCAATTCGCTGTCAGCGAGCCAGTTAAGCGCAGAGCTGAGCGCCGCGAGCGCGTCCCTGATCAGCGGGATGAGCGCAACGGGAGGATCCGCGTGCAGCCACCGCTCGTGCGCCACCTGGATGGCGGCGGCGACGGCGCCGGCCAGAACGCCGGGCAGCATGTCGGCCTCGGGATCGGTGCCGGTCCGCTCGGCGATCGCGGCGGCAAGCATGCGCTGGGCCGAGTAGTGCGTCCTCAGGTACTCACCCTGCAGCGCAGGCGAGGCGATCACGAGCCTGACGCCCTCGATCCATTCCTTGCCGGGAGCCTGCGTGCCGCCGGCGTATCCGTCGATGACGGCGTTCGTGATCGCCTCCATGAGCGGTTCGCCAGGCGGTCGGCGCCGCAGCTCCTCGCCCACTCGCAGGCTGCGTTCCATGCCACGCGCGCAGATCGCCTCGTACTTGCTGGCGAAGTAGTTGTTGAACGTCCTGGTGGAGACCCCGGCCTCGGCTGCAATGTCCTCGACGAGCACGTTGTCAAGACCGCGCTGCACCGCCAGGCGCATGGCCGCAGTTCCGAGCGACTCGCGGGTAGCCGCCTTCTTCCGCTCACGCAGGCCTTCCTGACCAACATCCACTGTCGAAGTCTATCCAAATTTTCGCGATGCGCAAAATTCCTGTAACTGCCATATTTCTGATCACGCAACTTAAATCGTCAGGACAAGCGCGAACGGCGATGTCGCATTTTCGCTAGACCGCCGCCCCGCCGGCCACCGATGCTTACATGTATGCACGAGGACACCGAGCGCTGCGTCCGGGCAATTCAGTCCAAGGACGCGAGGTTCGACGGCTGGTTCTTCACAGCCGTGCTGACCACGGGGATTTACTGCCGGCCGAGCTGCCCGGTGGTCCCGCCCAAGCCGCAGAACATGCGGTTCTATCCGAGCGCCGCAGCCGCTCAGCAGGCCGGATTCCGCGCCTGCAAGAGATGCAGCCCCGATGCCAGCCCGGGCTCGCCCGAGTGGAACGAGCGTGCCGATCTGGTCGCCAGGGCCATGCGGTTTATCGCCGACGGCGTCGTCGATCGAAACGGGGTGGCAGGGCTTGCGGCACGGCTGGGCTACAGCGTCCGGCAGGTCGAACGCCAGCTGCTGGCCGAGCTTGGCGCCGGGCCGCTCGCGCTCGCGCGCGCGCAGCGGGCGCAGACCGCCAGGCTGCTGATCGAGACGACGAGCCTTGCGATGGGTGATATCGCGTTCGCGGCCGGCTTTCCCAGCATCAGGACGTTCAATGACACGGTCCGCGACGTGTTCGCCATGCCGCCGACTGAGCTGCGTCGGCGGGCAGCCGGCAGCGGCAGGAAGGCGACCGCCGCCGGGCGCTCAGGCGCCGGGCCGGCTGCAGGCGACGGGTCGGCCAGCTCGCTCGCCGTGATCTCGCTGCGGCTGCCATTCCGCCAGCCGATGTGGCCAGACAACCTGTTCGGGCACCTGGTCGCCACCGCGATACCCGGAGTAGAGGAATGGCGCGACGGCGCGTACCGCAGGACGCTGCGGTTGCCGAACGGTCCTGGCATTGCCTCGCTGCGCCCGGGCCCTGAATACATTGCCTGCCAGCTGGCGCTCACCGATCTGCGCGACCTCGCGATGGCAATCAGCCGTTGCCGGCGCCTGCTCGACCTGGACGCGGACCCGGTAGCCGTAGCCGATCAGCTGAGCGCCGATGAGGTGCTGGCGCCGCTGGTGGCGAAGGCGCCGGGCCGCCGGGTGCCACGCTCGGTCGACGCAGCCGAAATGGCGGTGCGCGCGGTAATCGGGCAGCAAGTCTCGACGGCCGCGGCGCAGACGCACGGCGCGCGGCTCGCTGCGCGCTACGGCGAGGAGCTCGACGATCAGTCCGGCGGCCTCAGCAGGCTCTTTCCCGACATGGCCGTGCTCGCTGAGACGGACATGGCGGCGCTTGCCATGCCAGCCAGCCGCCGACAGAGCGTGCTGGCGCTGACGCGCGCCGTTGCTTCAGGCACGCTTGACCTTGGCGCCGGCGCGGACTGGGAGGCAGCAAGAAAGGTGCTCGCCGCCCTGCCGGGCGTAGGACCGTGGACGGTCGAAATCGTGGCGATGCGAGGCCTGGGGGATCCCGACGCCTTCACGCCAACCGACCTGGGTGTCAGGCAGGCGGCAGCCGCGGCTGGGCTGCCCGCCTCCCCCGCTGCCCTGATCAAGCGGGCTGAGCGCTGGCGGCCGTGGCGCGCCTACGCCGTGCAGTACCTCTGGGCAACTTCTGACCATGCCATCAACCGGCTCCCTGCGGCGTGACGCAGACGCCGAGCAACGAGAGGAAGAATGATGACCGTGCGAATCCGGCCGGACGGTGACGTGGGTGCCCGGCAGCGCTCGCATGCCGTAATTGCCAGCCCGATCGGGCCGCTGACGCTGATCGCCGACAGCGGCAAGCTGGCCGGCGTGCACATGGAGATCACCAGGTACGAGCCCGACGCCGCGACGCTCGGGGCCGCGATCGACCGCGACGAGGACGCGGTGCTGGCCACGGCGGCGCAGCAGCTTGACGCCTACTTCGACGGCGAGCTCACGAGCTTTGACCTGCCGCTGACCCTTGACGGCTCGCGGTTCCAGCAGACGGTGTGGGCCGCTCTGCGGGATATCCCCTACGGTGAGACCATTTCCTACGGCGAACTCGCCAGGCGCATCGGCAAACCGTCAGCGTCGCGAGCAGTCGGCTTGGCTAACGGCAGGAATCCGGTATCCATCGTCGTACCCTGTCACCGCGTGATCGGCGCCGACGGCAGCCTGACCGGCTATGGCGGCGGCATGGACCGCAAGCGTTTCCTGCTCGGGCTTGAGCAACGGGTCAGCGGACAGACGCTGATCTGAGCACGGCGATGTTATCCGCCACCCGTCCCATTTGTGGCGGACCGGCCATCCGTCGCGACGAAAGTCACGGCCGTCTACGGCGACTGAATGATGCCGCTCCGGCACGCGAAGGCATGATGCAGAGTAAGTGCCGGACATGGCTGGCTTGATTCGTTTTGGTGGTTTCCTTTATCGCCCACGCACGTTACCTTGGCTACTGATCCCAACGGTAAAGTGCGCGAATTGCCTCTGACCACGAGCCTGGCTTAGACATGGAATTGGGTGTTCACGGTAATACCGGCGAAGAGTTCAATGCCTTTGTTGGCCGCGAACGGGAAATAAGCGAGGTTTGCCGGATCGCCGGCGCCGCGCGTGCTCTTAGCCTGTGCGGGGCCGGCGGAATTGGGAAGACACGCCTCGCCATCCATGTCGCTGCCAGGCTTGCGCCGGACTTTCCAGACGGCGCGTGGTTCATCGAACTAGCTGACGTCCAGCATCCCGAGCTCGTGGTTTCCCGGATCTCGTCGGCTATCGGCGTGGTCGAGGAACCAGGACGCGCCCTGATGGCGACTCTGGCCGATGCGCTGAGGCCGCGGCAGATGCTTCTCGTGCTGGACAACTGCGAGCACGTCATCGATGCCTGCGCCAGGGTCTGCCAGCGCCTGCTGGCCAGCTCTCCTGGCCTGCGAGTGATCGCGACAAGCCGGGAGCCGCTGCGAGTCGCCGCTGAGACGATCTGGCAAGTGCCGCCGATGGCGATGCCGGTGCAGGAAGGGCAGGACGACGACGCTACGGCTTTGCTGAGCTCGGATGCTCTCCGCCTCTTTGCTGACCGGGCTGCGGCGGTCAAGCCGGGATTCGTGCTAGGGCCTGGCAACGTCAGCGCCGTGGCATCCATCTGTCGTGCGGTCGACGGCCTGCCGCTTGGCATCGAGCTGGCCGCGGCATGGGTGCGGGTGCTGACGGTTGAGCAGATCGCGACCCGGCTCAGCGACCGGTTCAGGCTGCTCAGTTCCGCCGAACGGACCGCCCCCGCCCGGCACCGGACGTTGCGCTCGGCCATCGACTGGAGTTACGAGCTGCTGTTGGCGCAGGAGCGCGTGCTGGTCAGAAGGCTGTCGGTGTTCGCGGGCTGGCCGCTGGAAATGGCCGAGCAGGTGTGCGCCGGCGTGAACTTTGGAGACGACCTGCTACCTGGCCAGGTCTTCAGCTTGCTGGCCGGCCTGGCCGACAAGTCCCTGGTGATCGCTGAGCCCGACGCTGCCTGGCGGATCAGGTACCGGATGCTGGACACCATCCGCGACTATGCCGCGGACCGGCTTCAGGAAGCGGGCGAGGTGGAATTGCTCCGTGCCCGATTCGTCGACTACACCGTCCGTGAGGTGGAGGAGGCCGCGCTGCTCGGCATGGCCATCACAGCCGGATCCTGGTCAGACCGGGTCGAGGTCTTCCGCCGGTTCGAGGCAGAGAGTGCCAACCTCACTCAGGCGCTGACCTGGTGTCATGACTTTCGTGATGCCGAGTCAGGGCTGCGGATATGCGTGGCGATGCGGCCCGTCTGGATCGTCCAGGGATCCTTCGGCGAGGGCGCGGCGTGGATGGACGCGTTCCTTGCGCTGGAGACCTCGACCACCTTGCCCGATGCGGTGCGCGGGCCAGCTCTGGTCGGCCGGGCTCAGCTCGCCTTCGCGCTTGACCCTGCTGACGCGGCACAGCGCGCCAAGTCCGGGCTCGAGCTTTGCCAGGGCCGCGACCTCGAGTTCTGGGCGGCATCGGCGCTGAATCTGCTCGCTGAGGCAGCGTTGCACGCCGGCCAGCTTGCAGAGGCCGACAACCGCGCCGCCGAGGCGCTATCCATTACCTCCGATTCAGGTGACGCCTTCAACGCGAGTTATGCCTGGGGCACGAGAGCGGCCGTTGCCGCCTACAACGGTGACCTGGACGGAGCACTGCGGCTTGGCGAGCGCGCGCTGGCACTAGCCAGGGATATCGACCAGCAATGGGCCGCCGCACGCGCGCTTCTCGGCCTGGGCGACCTGGCCAGGCTCACCGGTGATCCCGCGCGGGCACGGCAGTACTACGAGGAGGCCTTCACTATCTTGCGGGAGGTCGGCGCTCGGCCGGAGATGGCGCGCTGCCTGGCGGGCATCGGAAGGATCGAGATCAGCCAGGGCGAGCTTGAGCTGGCCGGCCAGCATTTGATCGAGAGCATCGAGCTGAGCCGGTCCACTGGCAGCCGGATCGGGGTAATCAGGGGGCTGGATGCGTTCGCCGCGCTCGCGATCGCGCAGGGAAATAAAGATCTGGGCGTTCAGCTGGCCGGGGCCGCTGCCGCGCTGCGCGAGCAGGCAGGCCTCCCGGCGGCTCCCGCGAGCCGGACCGAGCGGCTGCTGGCATCGGCCGACGGAGTGAGTGAGGCGGCGCGCAGCGAACTGTGGACCGCGGGATCGCAGCTCGGCGGGGACGCCGCTGTCGAGCTCGCGCTGACGGTGCCGTTGCTGCTCACCTCGCCGGAACCGGAGCTCACCGCGCGGGAACTGGAGATTGCCACCTTGATCACCAGGGGCATGTCGAACCGGTCGATCGCTGAGGAGCTCGGCATCGCGTCGGCCACGGTCGCCCGGCATATCGCCAACATCATGGTCAAGCTTGGCTTCTCATCCCGGCTTCAGATCGCCGCGTGGGCGAAGGAACATGGTCAGTGATCGTGGAACAGCGCGCTCACTGACTCGCCCTCGTGGATCCGCCTGATGGCCTCGGCCAGGGCAGGGGCCACCGAGATCACATGCAGCCGGTCGGTTCCCTCCGATTCGGCCATGGCGACCGTGTTCGTGCACACGATTTCCTGAACCTCGGGCCACGCCGCGATCCGCTTCAATGCACCGTCGCAGAACAATCCGTGCGTGCAGGCGACCCGCACGCTGCGCGCGCCATGCTCGCGCAGACGGGCGAGTATCTCGATGATCGTCGTTCCCCTGGCGATCTCGTCGTCGAGCACGATCACATTGCGCCCCGCCACGTCCCCGATGATCGAGGTGATCGTCACCTTGTCGTCGCTGATTCGTTCCTTGGCACCCGCGGCCACAGGCAGGCCCAGCCGCTTGGCCAGGGCGGCAGCCTGCTTGGCGTTGCCAAGGTCGGGCGAGACGACGACGGAGTTGGTCAGGTCACGGCTCCGGAAGTGATTTGCGATCTCACTCAGCGCGTGCAGGTGGTCGACGGGCACCGAGAAGAAGCCGTGGACCTGAGGCGAATGCAGGGTCATCGTCAGCACTCGGCTGGCCCCCGCGGCGACGAGCAGGTCGGCGACCAGCCGTCCGCCGATCGAAACCCTTGGCATGTTCTTCTTGTCCGAGCGGGCGTAGGCATAGTGCGGGATGACGGCCGTCACCCTCGCGGCCGACGCCCCGCGCGCGGCGTCGAGCATGAGCAGGAGCTCGACCAGGTGCTCCTGCACGGGGGCCGCCAGCGGCTGGATCAGGAAGACGTCACGTTCCCTGCAGTTGGACTGGAGCTGAACTTCCAGGCAGTCGTTGGCGAACCTGCGCACGATCGCGGGTTCGAGTGGAACCCCGAGATGCCCGCAGATTTCCGCGGCGAGCCCAGGGTGGGCGGTTCCGCTGAATATAGAGATTTCCCGCACGTTCCCAGGCTAGACGGCCAGCGGCTACGAGATCTCCAGATGCCGGTGACTCCATACCGGTAATGACGAGATAGCTGGTCCGCTGATCGCCTCGCGGACCGGCCGGGCGCGACCAGGGCCGTCAGACGCGCACCGCCTCGCTCAGGCCGTCAACCAGCCTGGCAAGCTCCGAGCCGGCCGGGTCGTGGGTCGGATTGACCTCCGTCAGCACGAGGCCGGCAAAGGCAGGATCTGAGCACAGCACGCGGAGCGCGCCTAGCGCCGCGTCGAGCGATACGCCCGAGCCGTAATGCGGGAAGTTGCCGAGCGGCAGGTCGCCCGAGTCGACGACGTCGATGTCGAAGTGGACCAGGTACCTGTCGCTTGCGGCTGTCACGGCGGTCACCGCGCGCTTAGCCGCGCCCTGCGGATCGGCCATAAATGCGGGTGCTTCCTGCAGGTCCACACCAGCCTCCGCCAGGTAGTCACGGCCGGCGTCCGTCGTCTCGCGCGGGTCGGCTCCGATAATCGCGAGCCTGGCTGGCTCAAGCAGCGGTGCCACGCCCCCGAGATGCGTGAGCTCACTGGCTCCCCTGCCGAGCATGTGCGAGATCCCCATCGAATCAAGAATTCCTGAGCCGTCGCCAGGGACACCCACGTCGGTGTCGCCGTCCAGGTAGATCAGGCCGGCATCGGGATGACCACGCAGCAAGCCGACGACGGCGCCGATCGTGATGGTGCAGTCGCCGCCGAGCACGAAAGGCACCTTGCCCGCACCGGTGGCCGCTGCCACGGCGTCCGCCACCTCACCGGCCACCCGGGCGACCGCCGCGACGTTCCGCGCGGCTGGATGTGCCCTATCGGCGGTGAAGATCGCGCCAGGCAGGTCGCCGGCATCGGTGATCGCGAGCCCTGCCCCTTGGAGCCGGCCTGGCAGCCCGGCGGCCCGCAGCGCGGCCGGCGCAAGGTCCTGGCCGGCGTGGTGAGCGCCAGCGCTCGTCGGTACTCCGATGATCGCCCACTCATTCATGGAGACCTCCGCTTGCTTGTAACCATCAGATTCGTTTAGCTGGTTACATCGACCATACGGCAGTGTCTCGATGGTCGCAACCAGCTAAGCTCGTATGGTGGTTACGTAGACTGCAACGAGAGGAGCACGGCTGGTGGTGATGGCAGCTGACCAGGAGAAACCGGCTCGCCAGGCGGTTATCGGCCCTGCACCCGGCCGGCTGGAACTAGTTCGGGCATTCGTGAACACGCTCGATATCGAGGCAGGCACCGACGAGCTGAGCTCGCCGGCCGCGCTCACCGCCTGGCTGGCCGAACGGGAACTGACCGAGGCCGCGCAGTCGCCGGCGACTGAGACTGACCTCCGGCAGGCTGTCGCGATGCGTGAGGCGCTCCGCGAGATGCTGCTCGATCACGTCCAAGGGCAGCACCCCGCATCCGGATCCCCCGGATCAGGCGCTGGCGCGGCGAGCGTCGCGGAACTGCGATCGGCGGCCGCCGGGCTGGCAACGCGCCTGGCGGTCGAGGACGACGGCACCGTGCGGACAGCGCCCGCCGGTCAGGGGTCGGCGTACGGGCTTTCCGCACTCATGCTGATCGCCGCCGACGCGGCGACGCTCGGAACCTGGGCGCGCCTCAAGGTATGCAGCGCTGACGACTGCCGATGGGCGTTCTACGACCGGTCACCGGGCAGGAGCGGCTGCTGGTGCAGCATGGCGGTCTGCGGTTCGCGCGCGAAATCACGGGCGTTCCGCCGCCGCACAGCCAAGGCAGGCTAGTTCTGGCCAGAACGGCCGCCGCCGGTCAGCACCGGGCGCTGCTGAGCGGCTGCTTCGCGCTGGTTAAGCCTCGACGGCCCGCGATAAGGCGGCAGTTCAAGGAGTTTCCTGATCTCCTGCTGTACTTCTTCACGGCTCTGCCGCGCGTCGACGCTGATCACGTACTCCTTGCGCCGGAAGATTTCGAGCACCGGGTTGGTCTTCTCGTGATACTCACGCAACCGGACGGCTAGCGCTTCTTCCGTGTCATCTTCCCTGGTCACCAGCGCGGATCCGCAGACGTCGCATTTACCGGGCTCACGCGGGCTGCTGGCGAGCAGGTTGTAGTCCATGCCGCAACCCGAGCAGAGCCTTCTCGCGAGCACGCGCCGGCGGACCTCACTGTCGGGCAGGTCGAGGTAGATCACGCCATCGATGTCGTAGCTCTCGAGAAAGAACTCGGCCTGGCGCTCGTTGCGCGGGAATCCGTCGATGATGAAACCGTAATTCCAGTCGTGCTGTGTCAGCCGGTCCCTGACCACGCCTTCGACGAGGTCGTCGCTGACCAGCAGGCCTGCCGCCATGGTGCGCCTGACTTGCGCACCTAGCTTGGTGTGGTGCTGCACGTTCCAGCGGAGGATGTCGCCGACCGCGATATGAACGAGGTCGAGGTCTTGAGCCAGCATCGCGGCCTGGGTGCCCTTGCCGCTCCCCTGGACCCCCATGATCACGTATTTGCGCACTGGTTCAGGCTATCCGGACCCGATCGGTGTCTCCGTGACCTGTAGGTCGGCGGCCGCGCGGCCACGCTTGCCGAGGCCAAACCGGCGCTCGCACCAACGGGCCAGCCTGGCGTCTAGCGTGGTCTTGATCAGCGGCCAGTCCTGACGGAGCAGGCCCCCGTTGACAAAGCGCACAATATCGTTGTGCTGGCCCTGTGCCAGCAGCATTCCGTAGAGGTTGCGCCTGCGCCGGTCGTCGCTGATATCGCATTCGCGCATCCCCGGCCACGACAGATTCTTCGGCAGCTTGATCACTCCCTTGGCCGGACCGCGCAAGTCATCGATCCGCCGCGGAAGTCGCCCGGCCGAGCCGAGACGGCCTGGCAGCTTGTCTGCAATAGCCATGGGCCCGATTATCACCGAGCGACTGACCGCGTTCTGTGACGGCTCGGTCACGTGCCCGATTCGTGGTGCTCGTACAGGTCGCGCGGGCGCGGCGCTAGGCTCAAGTCATGTCGGAACCTCCGGTCTCGCCGCGCTGGCGGATCCTGCTGACGCCCAGGTGGCTCAGCTGGCATTTGTTCGTGGTGGTCGCGGTGGCCGGCATGTGCTGGCTCGGCCAGTGGCAGTTCGGGCGTGCCATGGCCGGCAACACTCTGAGCTGGGCCTATACGTTTGAATGGCCGATCTTTGCGATCTTCGGCATCGTCTTCTGGGTGAAGACGATCAAAGACGAGCTGCGCCCCGCTCCCGAAAAGCAGCCCACGCAGATCGCGCTGCCGGACGGGTCCGTGATCGCGGATCGCCAGCACGGCGCGATATCTGCGGACCCCACAGCAAGCCAGGCCGGGTCTGGTGCGACTGCGGACGCAGCGGCCATGCAGGCTTCCGGGGAGGCGGGAGACGTGGAGCTGGCCGAGTACAACGCCTACCTTGCCAGGCTCAGCAGCGAGGTCAAAGGTCACGGCAAATGGCACGGCCTGCGCTAGAGCGCGCCGGCACAGCTAGGAGGAACTAGGTGAACGCCGGCAGGCAGCTTGCCCTCGTTGTGCGCGCCTATCGGGCGCTTGCCTACGTGACGGGCAGCGTGCTGATCGTCTTGTGCTTCGTCGGCATCCCGCTCCAGGTGTGGGCCAACAATCTCGTCATCGTCAGGTATGTGGGCACGGCACACGGAATGCTCTACATCGCTTACGTGATCGTCGCGTTCGTGATGACCAGGATGGTGCGGATGAAGGTAGCCAGTCCCGGCACCGTCATCGTGCTGCTGGCCGGCACCATCCCGGTTCTGACGTTCGTGGTCGAGCGCTGGGTTACCCGCAAGTACATAGATCCCGCGCTGGCCGCCGCGGCGGCCGAGCCTGCGGTGTCGGCGGCCGTCGGAATGGCGGGAGGTTCTGGGGGGTCGTCCCCCCGGGCCGGCAGGTGAGCGAGCAGTACTTCGCGAGCGAGCCATCGACCGCGCACCGGCCCGGAGCGGTGCATGTCCTGCTCCCCGATGTGCATCTCGAGCTGGGCACGGACTCTGGCGTCTTCTCGCCCCGGCGGCTGGACCCGGGAACCAGGCTGCTGCTGGACACCGCGCCGCCGCCGCCCTCGTCGGGAAATCTGCTGGATCTTGGCTGCGGCTACGGTCCGCTGGCGCTGGTGCTCGCCTCACGGTCGCCAGCTGCCCGGATCTGGGCGGTCGACGTGAACACCAGGGCGCTGGCCCTGACCGGCGCCAACGCGGCGCGGGCCGGGCTCGTGAACGTCACCGGCGCGGTTCCCGACGATCCGAGGATTCCGGCAAAGATTGACCTGATCTGGTCTAACCCGCCCGTCCGGATCGGGAAGAACGCGCTGCACGCGCTGCTTGAGAGCTGGCTCGGCCGGCTCGCCCCTGCCGGGGAAGCCTTCCTTGTCGTGCAACGAAACCTCGGCTCAGACTCGCTGCACCGATGGCTGTCTGATGCGGGCTGGACCGCGGAGCGCGCCGCGGCCAGATCCGGCTACCGGGTGCTGAGGGTGCAGCAGTGACTCGCCAGCTTGGTCAGACCGAGGTCAAGCGGCTGAACCGGTCCTGGCGACAGTCCACGCAAGCGAGGATCTGCCTGCTGCTGGATTCGGTGAGCCAGCCCTTCAATGTCGGGTCGATCATTCGCACGGCCGCCGCGTTCGGTGTTGAGTGCGTGTGGCTATGCGGCGACTGCGCCGACCCGAACCACCCGTCAGCGCGGAAGACCGCCCTCGGCACCGGCAGGCTGCTCAGCTTCGAGCGCGCCGCAAGCGTAGCGACGGCAGCGGCGGCGGTCAGGGCGGCGGGCCTGCGTCTGGTCGCCGTTGAGCTTGCCGAGGCGGCCGTGCCGCTACACGACGCCGCGATCGGCGGCGATATTTGCCTGGCGTTCGGCAACGAAGACCGCGGGTGCTCGCCTGGCCTGCTGGCGGCCGCCGATCAGATCACATACATTCCCCAAGTCGGCAGGGTGGGTTCACTCAACGTTGGTGCAGCGGCCGCTATCGTGCTAGCCGATGCACGCCGCAGGGAGTGGGGGGATTGATAGTGCCGACGGACTTTCTTGACCGGCCGAGGCCGCTGGCGTTCGCGCATCGGGGCGGCGCAGGGCACTTTCCTGAGAACTCCTGGCGTGCATTCGAGCACGCGGTCAAGCTCGGCTACACGTACCTGGAGACCGACGTGCACGCGACATCGGACGGTGTTCTCGTCGCGTTCCACGACAAGACGCTGGACCGGGTTACTGACAGGAAGGGCGCGATCGCTTCCTTGCCTGCCCGCGAGGTGTCTGCGGCCAGGATCGATGGCAGCGAGCCGATCCCCCTGCTCGAGGACCTGCTCGGCGCATGGCCAGACGTGCGGTTCAATATTGACGTTAAGGATGGCCCTGCGGCACGCCCGCTAGCCGAACTGGTGCGCAGGATGGAGGCGTGGGACCGGGTCTGCATCACATCCTTCTCCGCGTTCAGGCTGCGAGACGCGCGCAGGCTGCTTGGCCGGCCAGTGTGCACGTCGACGTCGCCGATCGGCGCGGCGGCGCTCAGGTCAGGGCTGCCGGGAAAGACGCTCGCAGCACGGTTCGCCAGGCGATCGGTTCGTTGCGCTCAGCTCCCGATCAGGATGGCCAGGCCGGCCGTGATCCGGCGGGCCCACGACGCTGGCCTGCAGGTGCACATCTGGACCGTGAACGACCGCGACCTGATGAACTCGCTGCTGGACCTCGGCGTCGACGGCATCATGACCGATCAGACCGAGCTCTTGCGAGATGTCCTGACGGAGCGGGGTGAGTGGCACCCTCGTGACTGAAAGAGCGGCCGTTAGCACTCTGGGCATCAGGCGCTGACCAGCCCAATCAGGTGTCAACCACGCAACCGGCACGATCTTCTCCCTGCTGAGACGGTTGGAAAGCGCCGGTGCAGGGAATCTTGTAGGTGCCCCTGCCGTTGATATCTACGAACGCCGAGCGCCTGGAGGCAGCAACACTATGGCCGAACGCGCCCTACGCGGCACCCGCCTAGGTGCCACGAGCTATGAGAACGACCGCAACACCGACCTGGCACCCCGCCAGGAGGTCATCTTCGATTGCCCGAAGGGCCACCGGTTCAGCGTGCCGTTCGCCGCGGAGGCCGAGATTCCGGCTAAGTGGGAGTGCCGAGTCTGCGGCGCGACCGCGACCACAGCGACCGGTGACCAGCCAGCGGCGGCGAAGGTCAAGCCACCGCGTAGTCACTGGGACATGCTGATGGAACGCCGCAGCATCTCCGACCTTGAGGAAGTGCTCGCCGAGCGGCTGGCCATCATCAGAGGCCAGCGCGGCGAGACCCCGCAGGGCGGGACCTCGACGCGGCAGCGCAAGAGCGCCTAGGACCGCACCGGTACTTTGTTAGCTAGCTCGTGTCACGGCTCGGCCGGCGCCGCCGTCCGAGCCGTTTCGCTATGCCCCACTGCGCCACCCGCCAGAGCGCTTCACCGATGACGGCGCGGCTCATCTTGCTGGCGCCCCGAGCCCGCTCGGTGAACGTGATCGGAACTTCCCGGATCGTGAACCCCTGCTCGGCAGTGCGCAGCGTCAGGTCGACCTGGAAGCAGTACCCCTGCGAGTCGATCTGGTCAAGGCCGATGGCCCGCAGCGTGGTCGCGCGATAGGCGCGGAATCCCGCGGTGGCGTCGTGCACGCCGATGCCGAGCATCATCCTGACGTAGATGTTGGCGCCCCTGGACAGGATCTCGCGGCTCCTGGGCCAGTTCACGACCGTGCCGCCGGGGACATACCTGGAACCGATTACGAGGTCGGCTCCGCCGGCGACGGCGGCTAGCATCCTCGGCAGGTCGGCAGGATCGTGCGAGCCGTCGGCGTCGTGCTCAACAAGCACGTCATAGCCGTGCTCGAGACCCCACGTGAACCCGGCGATGTAGGCCTTGCCGAGGCCTGACTTGCCGGCGCGATGCAGCACATGAACCTGGGCATCAGTCGCCGCTAGCTTGTCGGCGATCTCGCCGGTGCCGTCAGGGCTGCCATCGTCGACGACGAGGATGTGCGCAGCAGGAACCGCTGACCTGATCCGTCCCACAATCGGCTCGAGATTGTCGCGCTCGTTGTAGGTAGGGATGATCACGAGTACCGGGCCGAGCTGTTGCGTGGGGTCCGGTCGCGGCTCGGTGGAAGTCACTCGTTCCTGCCTCGAAATGGTGGACTCGTCGGACACAAGCACTTAACGATTGCAGCTAGCTGGCGGGTTCCGGCAACCATGTCGGGGCCATCTGCGCCGTCGTTCCCGCGTCCTCTCACCGACCGCGTGGTTGCGCGAGGAAGAGGCCCAGGCATCCTTCGGACCGAGGGGCATCCCGTCGGCAACGGACTGCCCTTCGTTGTCTACTGGATGTCTGGGCCCCTTCCAGGTCCAACCACGTTCCGCGTTTGGCATTCAGCCAGGCACATGACTGGCAAGAAGATACCTCCCCAGGCAGCGATGTCAACTCGCGCGCGGTTTCCTGTTGGTCACCTGCTGGTCACTTCATCGCCTCGCGCGGTGATCCGCGGGGCGTCGTATACCGGCCTGTCGGGGCTTGTCTACCGGCGATACGATTTGGTAGCACTCAGACTCAAAAACTGCGGTGAGGTCTGCTTGACGTGAACGGCATAGGCCACTGCTTGTAAGGCATCGTGCGGAATCCGCTTCCAGTTGGAGGTCAAGCAAATGACGGAAATCCCCGAAACCGAGGTCTCCGAATCTCAGATAGCGGTGCACTGGCGGGAAGAGGACTACTACCAGCCTCCGCCGCAGTTCGTGGCCCAGGCCAACGCCTCGGACCCGGCCATCTTCGAGCGATTCTCTGAGGACAAATTCCCGGACTGTTTCGCTGAATACGCCGATCTTCTCACCTGGGATGAAAGATGGCACACAACACTTGACACGTCGAATCCTCCTTTCTGGAACTGGTTCGTCGGCGGAAAACTCAATGCGTCTTATAACTGCGTGGACAGGCATGCGCAGGCAACTCCGGACAAGACCGCGATGATCTGGGTGCCTGAGCTCGAGACGGATGAGCATGTCCACATCAGCTACGGGGAGCTGCACCGTCAGGTGAACGAGTTCGCCGCGCTGCTGCGCGATTTCGCCGGTCTGCAGACCGGGGACCGGGTCACGCTGCACATGCCGATGGTCCCGGAGCTCCCGGTGGCGATGCTGGCGTGCGCCAGGCTTGGCGTCGTTCACTCACAGGTATTCGGGGGCTTCAGCGGCCACGCCTGCGGAACGCGGATCGCTGACTCCGGCAGCAGGATCCTGATCACCATGGACGGCTACTACCGTGCCGGTGGGCTGATCGACCACAAGGTGAAAGCCGACGAGGCGGTGGAAGAGGCGGCCAGGCAAGGCCAGGAGGTCGATAAGGTCCTCGTCTGGCGGCGGCAGGCCGGCAAGTACGCTTCATCGACGCCGATGGCGCCCGGCCGTGACTTCTTCGTCGACGAGGTGCTCGGCGAGCACGCTGGCGCTGTCGTGGAGCCGGTGTCGCTGCCGGCTGACGCGCCGCTGTTCCTCATGTACACAAGCGGCACAACAGGTCGCCCGAAGGGCGCCCAGCATTCCACCGGCGGGTACCTGTCCTATGTCACGGGAACGTCGAAGTACTACCAGGACATTCATCCGGACGACGTGTACTGGTGCATGGCCGACATCGGCTGGATCACCGGGCATTCGTACATCGTGTACGGCCCGCTCGCACTCGGCACCACGACGGTGATCTTCGAAGGCGTGCCTAACTACCCGGACGCCGGCCGGCCATGGCGGATCGCGGAACAGCTCGGCGTCTCGATCTTCCACACCTCGCCGACGTCGATCAGGATGCTCCGCAAGGTCGGCCCCGACGAGCCAAAGAAGTACGGCTATCACTTCAAGACGATGACCACCGTCGGCGAGCCGATCGAGCCTGAGGTGTGGCGCTGGTACTTCACCGAGGTCGGCAAGGGCGAGGCGGCGATCACCGATACCTGGTGGCAGACCGAGACGGGCGGCTTCCTTGGCAGCACCCTGCCCGCCCTGCAGCCCATGAAGCCGGGCAGTTGCGGGCCCGGCGCCCTCGGCATCTTCCCGGTGATCTACGACGAAGACGGAAACGACATCCCGGCGGGCAGCGGCCGCGCAGGCAACATCTGCATCAGGAATCCCTGGCCAGGGATCATGCAGACGATCTGGGGGCAGCCCGAGCGCTTCATCGATGTGTACTACGCCAAGTACAACAGGGACGCTGACAGCAAGGACTGGCACGACTGGCCTTACTTCGCCGGTGACGGCGCCGTGCAGGCCCCGGACGGGTACTTCCGTATCCTCGGGCGCGTCGACGACGTGATCAACGTCGCCGGACACCGGCTCGGCACCAAGGAGCTCGAATCGGCCGCGCTGACAGTGTCCGAGGTCGCGGAGGCGGCTGCCGTGCCCGTGATCGACGACATCAGGGGCCGGATCGTCGAAATGTACGTCTCGCTCAAGCCTGGCATCGCAGCCGATGGCATGGAAGACAAGGTGAGCAAGGCGATCGAGACCGAGATCGGCAAGATTGCCAGGCCGAAGAACGTCTGGATCGTCGCGGACATGCCCAAGACGCGATCTGGCAAGATCATGCGCCGAGTGATCGCCTCGGTCTCCAACTTCGCTGACGTTGGTGACGTAACCACGCTGGCCAACCCTGAGGTGGTGGAGACCATCAGGCGTCACGTCCAGGTGGCCAAGGTCGGGAAGGGCGAGACGCCGCGCGAGCTCACCGACGCCGAACGGCAGGAGATCGCCAGCTACGGCGACGCGTAAACGAGGCGGGGACGAAGCCGCGAAGCGGGGACGAAGCCGCGAACGCGGGGACAAGCCGCAATAGCGGAGGCCGTGCCGAGGACGGGGGTGCCCCGGCACGGCCTCCGATGTGTCGGCGATCGCCAGTGACGGGTGCGGGCGATCGCCGCCGGGCCGCTAGCCCGGTTAGGCCGCGACTTCGAGGAACGGCTCGGCGGCCACGGAGGATGGGGAGGCGTTGCGGAGCCCTCCTGGCCGGCTGGTCGTCCCTTCTCGTCCCGCCGGGATGGGCAGTCTCGGCGGGCTCGCAAGCCCAGCACGCGGTGCGAACCCGCGCAGCTTCTGGCGCAGCATCGCCCGGCCGCGGTGAATACGCGACATCACCGTGCCGAGCGGGGTGCCCATCATCTCGGCGATCTCGTGGTAGCGATAACCCTCGATGTCTGCCAGGTAGATGGCCGTCCTGAAGCACTCGGGCAAATCTTCAAGCGCACGCATGACCGTCGAGCTGGCCAGGTTGTCGAGCGCCTCCGCCTCGGCTGACCTTGGCGGTTCGCTAATGGCGTCCCTGGCGTCGCACGCGTCATAGACCTCGGCGGCGAGTACCTCACCTACTCGGCGCTCACGATGCCTGCAGGTGCTGTAGAACGTGCGCACCAGGATCGTGTAGAGCCAGGCCTTCAGGTTGGTGCCCGGGTTGAACTGGTGGAACTTTACGTAGGCCTTAGCGAATGTCTCCTGAATCAGATCTTCCGCGTCGCAGTGGTTCCGCGTCAGCCGGAGAGCGGCAGGGTAGAGCCGGCTCATGTAGGGGATGGCCTCCGCGGTGAAGCGGCTTTCGTGGTTGCCGTCCGGTGCGGTCGTTGCGGGCGGCGGTACTGCGGCACTGATTGTCATGCGTCCTCCTTGCGGGAACGCCCCTTGCCTGGCGGGTCCGCGCGCAGAGCGCGCGAACCCGCCATGTACTGCGCGAGCACGGGGGCAGCTCGCGCCGTCGGCTTACCGTCCTACGACCCAGGGGCCAGTCCGGCATCCCGGCAGCGCCTTCCAACGCACTCATGTTCGCGGCTCGAACCGCTCGAAAGCATCGGGAGCATCCTGAGCTAGCGCGGAAGCGATCCTGAGTTAAGGCCAAGACACTGAGCCGTCATTCAGTAAGGCCTCAGCTAGCGGCCCATAAGGGTTAAGAGGGAACGAAGCGCGCCGCGTGAGCTACCAGCTCGCGGCGTCCTGTCTGCCCTGTTTTGGCGACAAGGCTGGCAATGTGAGTCTCGACGGTCTTCGGAGAAATGTAGAGCTTCTCGGCAATCTCGGTATTTGAGAACCCGCGAGCGACTAGCAGGAATACGTCCATCTCGCGGCTTGTGATACCAAGCCTGCGCATCTGCGGGGGAACCTGAGCGTTGCCCCGGCCCGCCCTCGGCACTCGCTCGCCCGCCTGGCGAAGCAGCCCGCGGCAGGCCGAGGCGAGCCGCGTGTGCCCGCTCATCTCAAACTCAGCCGTCGCCTCCCGGAGCCAGGACAGTGGCTGTCCCCAGCCGTCGGCGAGGGCGGACGGCGCGATCAGGCGGCGCGCCAGGTGGTTCCACCACGCAGCGAACGGGCGCAGGTGCTGGGCACCCTCCTCGGCGAGTGCGTTGGCCCGCCCGATGTCGCCCGCTCGTCCCTCCAGTACAGCCTCGGCGTACGCGAGCAAGCCGTGGTTCCAGCCAGCGGCGGGCGCGGCCTCCCTCGCCTGCCGAAGCGCGAGGCGGCCGTCGTCGCCGCCGGTGGCCTGAAGCAGCGCGTGGAAGCCCCAGGCCCGCCGCGGCGCTCGCAGCGGCGCCTGGAAGGCGTAAGACATGCCCTTCATGCTCTCCTGCAGGGCCCTTGCCTGGTCATCGAGGAAGAGCGATGCCGCGACGCGTCCCTGACCCCAGGTCGTCAGTAGCAGTTCGGGGTCGCCAGGCAGCAGCTGCTCGGCCTCCTCTGCGGCCCTTTCCGCTTGCCTGCGCTCCCCCCGCACGCCGTGAATGAATGCCAGCACGCTGAGTGCGCTTGCTTCGATCCGGCGGGCGCCACTCCTGCTGGCCCGCTGCCGGCAGCGGCGGGCTGTCTCGATAGCGCGGTCAAGGTCCTCTGACATGCTCCAGCCGTTGGCGAGCTGGAGCTCGATAACGGTCATGGTTGAGATGGCCCCGGCCTTGTTCGCCAGCTCCCAGGCTTCTGACAGCCGCTCCGTGGCGCCGTCTTGCAACATGTCAGCCGTGCCTAGCTCATGCAGCGCGGCAATCCTGCGAACCGCGAATTCCTCGCGGCTGGCGATCTGCAAAGCTCGTTCGAACGCCGCCCGCGCCGCTTCCATGTCGCGCGCCCGCTCCGTGCGCCCGATCACCTGAAGCGAGTCGAACGCGACGTCGGCTGCCCAGCCGTCCAGGCCAGCTGCCTCTGCCTGCCGCAGCGACCGGTGCGCGAGCTCGCGGGCCTTGTCGATGTCGCCCACGTCGACGGCGCAGTGGGCAGCGGCCGCATCAACCTGGCTAGACAACGCCGGGTCCGCGATCTCATCGGTGATAGCCCGGGCGGCCGCTAGGTGCGCAGCGGCCTCGGCTGGACTGTCCTCCGACATCGTCCGCGCGGCCTTGACCCTGATCAGCGCCTCGCGCCGCGGATCGATCCCCGCCGTGGACAGCCTGCCGATTAGCTCGTCGGCAACCGGCGCGAGCCCGGTGTGGTCCCCGGCAAGTGCGAGCGCCTGCACGAGGGCCTCGTCGATCTCGATGGCCAGCATCGGATCGGCGCTCACGGCCGTGTTCGTCGGGGGCGAGCTGGTCATGCTGCCGCTTCGGGGCGGCGACATCCAGTGGCCAGGAGCCGACGAGATCAGCTCGCGTGCGTCCCGTAGCGAGGCTGCCGCCGTGCTGAGCGCGCCCTTGCCGAGCGCTCGCTGACCGACGCGCAGCAGAAGTTCGGCCGCCCGC
>DATELR010000325.1:0-3905 GCA_035276345.1 Streptosporangiaceae bacterium
GACGGTACCGGGACCGTAGATCCGGCGATATCGGGGGCAGACGATCTCGCTGCGGTCGCCGCACGATTCGGCGCCGCCCTTCGGGCAGCAGGCCTGCCGGTTGGCCCCGCCAGGACCGAGCGGTTCGCCGCAGCCGTGACAGTGGCCCGCCCGGACACGCCCCGTGCGCTCTACCTGTGCGCGCTGACGACGCTGGTATCGAGCAAAGACCACGCGCTGATCCTGCGGGCAGTCTTCGAGCAGATCTTCGGCGACCTATCAGGCGCGGGACCAGACGCAGAGCCGGGCCCGGCCGGCGTCGGCGGCCTACCGGACATGTCGTCCGAACACCTGCTCGCCGCCGCGGCCAAGGCCGCGCAGGAACACGCGATCACTGGGGACCGCAGGCGCGACTCCGCCATTGACAGCAGGGACGCCCCCGACGGTGACGAGGACTCGGACCGGGAGATCCCGCAGCCGTACCTGGGAACCAGCACCGAGCGGCTGGCGAGCAAGGATTTCGCTGAGCTGACCGACGCTGAGCTGATTTCCGTGGCCACGCTGATGCGACGCATTACCGTCGCCCTGCCAGAGCGCCGTTCCCGGCGGCAGCGGCGCCGCCCGGGCGGGCAGCGCACCGACATGCGGGCCACGCTGCGCCAGGCGAGGCGAACGGGCGGTGACGCCTTCCGGCTGATCGGCCGTGTTCCGGCCAGGCGCCAGCGCCGGCTCGTCGTGCTGTGTGACATCTCGGGGTCGATGGAGCCGTATGCGCGCGCGATGATCCAGCTGCTGTACTGCGCCGCCGGCGCGGCCGGCGCCGAGGTGTTTACGTTCGCGACGCGGCTAACCAGGCTCACGCCTGTGCTGGCCAGGACCCTGCCAGGGGTCGCGCTGCAGCGCGCGGGACAGGCTGCGCCCGACTGGCTGGGCGGCACCAAGATCGGGTCAGCCCTCAAGGACTTCAACGATCACTACGGTCGCCGAGGCATGGCCAGAGGCGCCGTCGTGGTGATCATTTCCGACGGCTGGGAGACCGGCGACCCTGAGCTGCTGCGGCGCGAGATGGAACGGCTCTCGCTGGTCGCGTACCGGATCGTCTGGGTGAATCCGCGGACCAAGAGCTCCGCCTACGAGCCGCTCGCCGGCGGCATGGCCGCTGCCTGGCCGCACTGCGACGCGGTCGTGAGCGGGCACAGCGTTGAGGCGCTCGATGACCTCACGGCCGCACTTGCGGACCCAATCCGACGCCGCGCCGAGGTCATGCTCGGCAGGGACAGCTAGCACGCAGAGCTAGCAGTTGGTTGCCCTAGCCGGACATCAGCCACCGCGCGCCAGGATCCTGCCTCCAGCGAGCCATACATCAGGACTGCCGTGCTAACCCGCGCCGTGAACGGCAGGCTTGGCTCGAGCGCTCGCGCAGCCGACTCGAGCACGTGGCCGGGCTGGCCTTGGCCGATCGTGAGGTGCGGCACCACGTCGGAGTGCGCGCCGCCGTACGGTGCGTAGCCGGGAAAGGCACTCGCGACCGCAGCGGTAAGCGCCCGAAAGGGCCCGGCGGGTTCCGGCGCGAGCCAAAGGACCGACCGTTCGAACCACCGCACACGCGCGAAGGTCACGTCGAAGGCGCCGATCGAACCGACCGCGCCGGCCAGGTCCGAGATCACGGTCTCGTCGACGCGTTCAGGCGGCACGAACGGGTACAGCACCGTGACATGAGCGGGTACCCCGAGGGCTGCGGCCGGATCCAGATCGGCGCGGTGGCTGGCGACTGCGCTCTCGGCCTCGGGTATCAGCACGAGTACGGCGCTCTCTGTCGGCTGCACCCCATCAGTATCTGAGCGAGACGATGTGAGCGGAACGGCAAACGGGTCGAGGAGGGCACATGGCGAACCAGAACGAGGACCTCATCCGCGGCGCATACGACGCTTACTCCAGAGGAGACCTGCACGCCATGCTCGCCGTGGTCGATCGTGACCTGGAATGGACCTATCTCGACCCGGCGTTCCCTAACCCGGAGCCGCAAACTTGCCACGGTCGCGATCGTCTGGCGGACGGGCTCAGGGCGCAGGCGCGCCGCGGCCTGAAGTCGCAGCTAGAAGAGGTCATCGAGAACGAGGACAAGGTGTTCGTGACGGTCCGCACGCCTGGAGCCGACCAGTTCAAGGCGCGACCAACCGGGGACCTGAACTACGACGTCCTGACCATAAGAGACGGCCGGATCGTGGCGCTGCGCGCGTGCCGGGACCGCAACCAGGCACTTGCGGTCCTCGGCCTGCCGAGCACCCGGATTGACTGACGTCAGCTAGGCGGCGCGCCGTCTTGCGATTGTCTCGACTCGACTGCCTGCGGGCCGGCTGGTGCTGGCGCTTCATCGGAAGCCACAGAGGGTTCCTCGCCGTTGAGGCCCTTCTTGATCGAGTCGAAGATCGTGAGTCCCTGCGCAACCAGGCCCGACGCGATCTCGCTCAGGCCGTCGGCCCCGTTCAGCACGCTGACGTTCGCACCTGCGAGGCCATTGGCCGCCTCGCGCACGATGTCTGGCAGCTGCTCGATCATCATCCGGTCCAGCGCGACCCGGTTGTGCGATGCGGCCGCCTGAGCCTGCAGCGTGATGCGCTGCGCATCGGCCTTCGCCAGGATCTGGACCTTCTCTGCCTCGGCCTCGGCTGGCTTGATCACTTCAGCGACGAGCTGACGCTCGCGCAGCTCGGCCTGTCGCTTAGCCAATTCAGCCTGGGCAGCCAGCACTTCCATCTGCGCCTGCGCCTGCGCTAGCGGTCCGGCCTGACCAGCCTGCGCCTGCGCCTTGTCGACCTCGGCCTTGTACTGGGCCTGGACGACCGACGTCTGCCTGGCGTACTCGGCCTGAGCGCGCTGTGACTGCTGCTGCGCTTCGGCGGCGGCCTGGTTCGCCTGCGCCTGCGCGATCTGCGCTTGCCGCTGGATAGCCGCGTTGTGCGGGGCGGCCATCGCGTCGATGTAGCCGGTGTTCATGTCGTCGATCGACTGGATCTGCAGCGAGTCGACGGCCAGCCCGATCTTGGCCATCTCAGCTTTCGACCCGTCCAAGACCTCGGTCGCGAGCTTCTGCCGCTCGGTGACGATCTCCTCGACGGTCATCGAGCCGATGATCGAGCGCAGATGTCCGGCGAAGATGCGCCCGGTGAGGGTCGACATCTGATCCTGGTCGGACAAGAACCGCTGCCCGGCATTGACGATGCTTTCCTGGTCGTTGCCGACCTTAAACGCGATCACCGCGCGGACGTTCAGCGAGATGCCCTGCCTCGTCACGCACGTCTCGGAGACCTCCGCCTCGCACATCGCGAGGGTGAGGAAATTGGCTTTCCTGACGAAAGGCAGGACAAATGCGCCGTGACCGGTCACAACCTTGAACGGCGCTCCGTTCATTCCGTGCCTGCCGCCAGCGACCAGCATGGCCTCGTCGGGCCTGGGGACGCGATAACCGAGCATGTGTCATCTCCACATAGGGGTGCTTGTACGCCATGTCACATCACCGGCCTCACGGGCTGACCTGATCAGGTTCGAGGGGATCGGTCCATGCGCTCACATCGACGGCGCGACTGCCGCGTTCTTCGATGACGAGGACTGTGGTGCCCTTCGGAAGCGGCTCTTGCGACCATGCGATAAACGCCTCGGACCCGCCGCGGATCTTGATCAGAACCTCGCCTGGTCCTGCTTCGCCGCGCGTCGGGATGATGATCTTGCCGATGCAGCCGATGGCCGAGACATTCGCAACCATGAGGCTCCTCAACCAGTGCGTAACCTCACTGCTCAGACTAGTCCCGCGGGAAAGTCCGCGAGACCACGGAATACCTCACGGGACGCACGCGTTACAGTTCGCATCGGTGTCATGTGTCCCCCGGGCCTGACCCATAGCCTTCGCGGACTACCGTTCGGCTGGA
>DATELR010000326.1:0-23932 GCA_035276345.1 Streptosporangiaceae bacterium
GAACTGTCTTGCTCATGACAACGGGATTGAGCACGTGGTTCTCGATCTGCGTGTAGACGGCGAAAACAACCGCGGTGACGATGCCCGCGGTCAGCGAATGGACGGCGGCGACCAACTGGAGATCACCTGCTGACCGTCCGCCGCGGTCAGAAAGGCCGGTCAGCCCGCCAGGCGAGAGGAGAACGCGCCAGCGCCACCAGCCCGCCGGTTCAGCTCGTACCGGATCGCGCCCTGCCACAGACCAGGACCGGGCAGGGTGCCTTCTCCAGCAGGCCGGCAAGGGTGCTTCCCACCCTCCGCGTTCCTGGACCGTGGTGATCGCCCGTACCGATCACCACGGCTTGCGCATCCTGTTCCTGGGCCACCCGGGCAAGCGTGTCCGCCACCGTGGCGTCATCGGCTACCGCGAATCCATCGGCCTGAAACTGCGCTTCCCTGGCGAGCGCAGCACCATGCTGTGCCAGCTCCTCGGCGTTATCGCCGGCCTCCTTTTCGGTCGCGAAGGCGTTCCCGAGGTCAACCCTGTCGGACGGCAGCTCGAGCGCTTGCTCCGGGAGCGTCGCGACCTCGAAGGCCCGTCCTGCTTCCCAGACGACTACCGCCAATGCGGCCCGAGGCGCCAGCAGCGCCGCAGCCTCCCGCACGGCCTGCACAGAGCCAGGCGTGCCATCAAATCCGATGATGACGGGGCCAACGTGCATATCCGAACCTCCTGCAGCGTTCGTGGACTGCAGCACCCGGCGTCGCTACGAATCAGCGCTGCTCACCGCCGGCATGGCGGTCATGCGACGGCCACGAGTGTTCCCGGCCAGGCGTCCACCGACCGATCGTGCTGGAGAACCCCTGAGTCGGGCGGTGCCGATGCGCGTAGCTGGCTGTCATGCCACTTCCCGTAGCGCTGGTACCCATCTTTTGTGCTGACGATGGCTGGCGGTCCAGGCTGGACGCCTCGCACGCCTATCGCCCAGCGGCCGGAATCGGAAACACCCGGTGGTCCAGACGGCAGGAGCAAGTTGTTCTGGGCGCCAGAACTCTGGCTGAGGCAGCTGAACATGCGCGGGATCGCCATGGGGCCCCGGCGAAGCGGCGCCGGAGGCGGAGGCCGGAACTCTCTTGTTCGTCGGCGGGAGCCAGCAGCGAGGGATTGAGGTCCGGGCTCCCCAGAGAGAGTCCAATGAGGTCGATCAGGTGGCAGAGCGGGCGCGAGGACGCTCGCGGTCACGCTCGCTCGGAGGGTGAGGAAGATGAGGAAGATTCTCATATTTAACGATTCCCGAGAAAAGCCCCCGCTGGTGCTGCAGGTGATGGGTGTGCCGGGATCCGGGAACAACTGAGGCAAGCCTGGACACGACCGAGTCGGCCCGCAGTTTCTGGATCGGCGAGCCCAGGGGGAAACTCGTGCCTAGCGGAGTAGCCATGCCAGTGACGACCTCGTCCGGGAGGGGCTCGTCGGTAGCGCGCGCCACGCTGGCAGACGCGGATGGGCTGGTCGACCCTGCTCAGCCGCAAGATGCCCAGCGTCGGCTCGCCGCCGGAGCGTTTGTGTGGCTCGACCTTGAAGGTCAAGACGAACGCGAGGTCGAGGCGTTCAGCAGGAGCCTGGGCATAGCTGGCCAGGCGCTGCAGACTTTGACGGCGGTCAGCTATCGTCCGTCATTTGACGTGGCCGGCGATTCCATCCACGCTGTAGTACCGGGCAGCAACTGGGGCCGAGATGCCGACGGCATCGTCAGCATCAGGGTCATCTTCAAAGCTGGATTCTTGCTGACCACCCACCGCCAGCCCTGCCAAGCAATCGAGCGACTGCAGCGCCGCTGGCATGACGTGCCGGATGAGGTGAAGGCCGACGGCCCTGCGTTGTTCTTCTTCATCCTGCACGAGATTGTCGGCAGCTTTGAGCCGGCCCTGCTCCAGCTGCACAATGAGCTCGAGAAGGTCGAGCGCGCGACGGTCACTGTATCGCCGTCCGGTGCCGAGCAAGAACTTAGTTCAATCCGTCACCAACTGTCAGAGACTGTCCAGGGGCTGGGGTGGTACCTCGGCGACCTTAACCGCTATCACGGCCGCCGCATGTCGCCTGGAATCGGGATGACTGCCGGACCGAGCATTGACCTTCACCGCACCCGGGTCGTCCAACTACGGGACGCCGCGAAAGGCTACCGCAACCAGAGCCAGGACGTCCTCGGGCAAGTTGGCTCGGACGTCTCCGGCCGGCAGGGCTATTTCATCAACATTCTCACCGTATTCAGTACAGTCTTCCTCCCGCTCACCTTCCTTACGAGCTACTTCGGTATGAACTTCGGCGTCATCACCAAAGACCTGGACTCGATCTGGTCATTTGCCCTGCTTGGCATCGCCTTGCCCGTGGCTACGCTCATTGCGACGCTGGCTTTCCTGCGGCGGCTGATCACCAGGATGGGCCTCCAGTCAATTCTGCCATCACGGCCTGCGGCTGAGGCTGAGCCCAACAGCGCATCCGGCCGCCAGCATGAACTCGGAAGCTGACAGCGGCGCAACGGGCGAGATTATGGCTGAGGCGAAGCCTGTCAGTTACTACCGACGGGGATACGAGCCAGGTTTAGAGACAGTCCCGTCCATGGCAGGAAGGGGGTCGGCGGTGCGGGAAATCTGGCAACCGACCTTGGCCGAGCAAGCCGCTGCATCCGAACCCCGAGGCCGTGCCCCGGCCCATTCGCCCTGACCGCCAACGCTGGATCCGGTGGCTACATGAATAAGCCTTCAGCCAATGGTGGCGGCCCGTCAGGTGTCACTAGGTCGGCTGACGACGTCCCTTCGGCGATGGGGAAGATGACCGCCGCGTTCGAGACAGCGCGGCAGCATCCGCCGAACTGGCGTGCACTCCTCAAGCGCGCCATCCCTCTGGTCATCGCGGGAGCGGCGATCTATGTGCTTTTCCCGGCGATCACCAAGGTGTTGGGTGCCTGGCCGCGCCTCTCCAGCCTGCACCTCCTCTGGGTCATCGTCGCGCTGGCCGCGGAGGTCGCGTCCTTCACCTGTGCCTTCGGGCTGCAGCGGCTGGCGCTGCGAACCAAGAGGTGGTTCCCGGTCATTACAGCCGGTCTGACCGGTAACTCAGTCAGCAGCAGCCTGCCGGGCGGCCAAGCGGCCGGTGCCGCTGTCCAGTTCCACATGCTCTCTGTCGCGGGATTCGATACCGACACTGCCATCAGCGGCCTGACGGCCTTCTCGCTTATCGGCGCGGTCGGTCTGCTCGGACTACCCCTTTTCGCCGCACCCGCAATGATTGCCGGAATACCGGTGAGCCCGGATCTGGCCCACACAGCATTCATCGGATTGGCCGGCTTCGTGCTCTTCGCTGGCGCTGGTGCGCTGTTGCTGAAAACAGACCGGCCGCTGGCCGGAGCCGGACGCGTTGGCCAGAAAGCATGGAATTGGCTGACCCGCGGCCGGCATCGGGTAAGCGGCCTGGATCAGCGGCTGCTAGCTGACCGCAACGCGATCCGAGTCGTGCTAGGCGAGCACTGGCGGAAAGCGCTGCTGCTGACCACTGGCCGGCTTGGCTTCGACTACGGCTGCCTGCTGGCGGCGCTGCAAGCAGCCAACAGCTCCCCGCAGCCCTCACTGGTGCTGCTGGCGTATGCTGCCGCGGGCATCCTCGCCTTGCTCCCGATCACTCCGGGCGGGCTTGGCGTGGTGGAAGCGAGCCTGAGCAGCCTGCTCATCCTGGCCGGCGTGCACGCCGCTAGCGCCGTCCTCGCTACCCTCGCATATCGGCTCGCGTCATACTGGCTGCCACTTATCTCGGGCTTCCCGGCTTACCTGCTCTTCCGTCGCCGTTACGTCGGCGCTGCCGAACGAGCCGGATCTGCAAGCCGTGATTTATAGAGTTGCTGGGTCGCCGCCGCCCTGCTCATCCGCCGTCAGGCATACGCGGTCGTCGCCTGCCGGAGCGCAATCGACCGAAGCCACCGCTGACACTGCGCCCGGCCCGAGACAATCCAGCCGGCGGCGAATTAGGCGGAGCAACCTGATGGGTGCCGCAACGGCACGCGGCACACCCACCATTCGCAAAGCTGCTCCGGAGTGGGCGGCCAAGGTCATGTGCGGGCCGCATGGCGCGGAGTCTAGAGGGAGGGGAATGTGGGTACGGCCGCAGTGACGGCGAAGTCGTGCTGGCCGGGAGGGGACCCGCCATGGCACCGAAGAAGAACGTCATCCGCGACAAGGCCCAGGCCGCCAAGGACATCCGGGAGGGCGTCCGGAAGGAACTGGACTTCGACCCGCTGGTCGACGCCGCCGGCATCACGGTGAAGAACATGAACGGGGACGTGGCGCTGTACGGCACAGTGCCCAGCTACCGGCAGTACCTGGACGCTGCCGACGCCACCAAACGGGTCAGCGGCGTCACCAAAGTGCATAACCACCTGGCCGTGGAGCTGCCGCCCGAAAGCTACCGCGATGATCCGATGCTGACCACCGCGGCGAACAACATCCTGGCGCAGACCGTCAGGGTGCCGAACAGCGTCGAAGCCAGCGCCAGCGAGGGCAACGTCTGGCTGACCGGCACGGTGCGGAACGGGTTCGAGCGCGACGCCGCCGGTCAAGCGGTCGCCGGGCTCACCGGCGTGCGCGGCATCGTCAACGACATCGAGATCTTCAGCGAGGTCGAACAGGAAGACGTCACCTTCCTCGTACAGGACGCGCTCGACCGGTATTCGGTGATCCCTGACGACAGCGACGTCATGGTGGGCGCCAGTGACGGCACGATCACGCTGACCGGCCACGTCGCCGACTGGACCGAACATGACGCCGTCATCCGCGCGGCTTGGGCCGGGATGGGCGTCACAGCCGTCCGCGATGACCTGGTGATCACCGGCTGACCGGCTCGGCCGTCTCCGGTCGACCTGACGTCGGCGCCGCCGCCGATGCGGCAACCCAGTCTGTGTATAACTCTGTGGACGCGCAGCGATGGGCCGTCGGCGCGATGCGCCGCAGCTGTCCTCGACTCGACGCACGAGCCTTGGAACTGCCGGCCGACTCCGACTCACTCACACAACGCTCGTTGCCTCAGCCAGGATCCCGATGATTACGGCGACGGCCTCGTCCGCGTCAGGTCCGGTCGCCCGGACGGTGACGAGCTGACCACTGGTAGCGCCGATGCCCATCACGCTTAGAACGCTCTTGGCATCGGCCGAGCCGCTGCCCGAAGACAGCTCGATCGAGGAAGCGAACTTCGCGGCCGCGATCGCAAGAGAGCCGGCCGGCCTCGCGTGCAGGTCTCCGGTGAGGGTGACCGATGCCTCATAGCTTCCTGGCATTCCGCGCCTCCTCAGCCGCACTGGCAACCGCCTTGAGGTCACCGCCCACCGCCGCGGCGATGGTCGCCGCGACCGCGCCTTCCACGAATGGCGCGTCCGCGACTGTCAGTAGCTCAGGTAGCAGCTCGGCACCATCGGCAAGCAGTGCCCGGACGGTCAGCACCGAGCTGCCGAGATCTGGCAGGATAACTACACCCGCGCCGGAATCGGCCTCGGCTAGCGCAGCTCGCACCTTGTCGATGCTCGTGCCGAGCCGCCCGTCGTCGGTGCCCCCGGCCGGCACGATGACAACAGCCCCACCACCGACCTGGCCTGCGAGCTCCGCCGCGCCTGCCGCTAGCGGAGCACTGTGCGAGACGAGCACGATCCCCACCCGCGGACTGTCACTCATGGCCTATCCTGAATACTGTTCGACATTACCGAAAGGCCTCCATGATTCAGTCGGTGGAACGTGCGGCGGCGATCCTGACGGCGCTCGGCTCGGGGACCCCGCGCCTCGGCGTGACCGAGATCGCCGATCGCGTTGGGCTCGCCAAGCCGACGGTCTACGGGCTGCTGCGGACGCTCGAGAAGCACGACCTGGTGGCGCAAGACCCGGACACTGGCAAATACAGCCTGGGCCCCGGTGTCCTGCAGCTCGGCAATGCGTTCCTGGACGGATCGGAGTTGCGCGCCCGCTCGCTGCTGTGGGCAGAGGCACTGGCCCAGCGAGCCAGCGAAGCCGTCTGGGTGGCCACCTTGTCCGGCTCGCGCGCCATCGTCTTGCATCACGTGTTCCGGCCGGACAACACCGTGCAGATCTTGGAGGTCGGCGCTGCCATCCCGTGGCACGCGTGCGCGCTCGGCCACGCGATCGCGGCGACCCTGCCGCCTGCAAGCTACGCGCGGCTGGTCGCTGGTGACCTGCCGCCGCTGACCGGGAGAACGAAGACCACCCGCGCAGCCCTGGGCAGAGCCATGGCTCAGGTGCGCAAGCAGGGTTATGCCGTGGAGGACCAGGAGGCCACCGTCGGTGACGCCGGCATCGCGGCGCCGATCGTGAACAGGGAAGGCTCGGTGGCGGGCGCCATCGGCGTGGTCGGCCCCGCCGAGCGGCTGCTGGCAGCGCGCGACGAACTGGCTCGGGCGGTGACCGAGTCGGCCCGCAGCATTTCCCGCGACCTCGGCGCGGGCCGAGGCGGCACCGCGCTGACCGCACTCAGCTGATGCACTCGGCGCTGCGGCTGGCCGCGGGTCGCCGTTAACCAAGGCCCGCACGCTGAATCAGCTCCCAGGAGTCCGGCGCGGCCGAGCCGGCCATGGCCTTGGCCGCCAGCGTTGCGCACATGCCGGCATCAAGCCGGCTGAGCTCATCTCGCACGCGTGCGACCGCAGCGGCGGGCACGCTCAGCACGCGGATGCCCAAGCCGATCAGCAACGGCAGCACTAGCGGGCTCGCCGCCGAGTCGCCGCACACTGATACCGGGATTGCTGCGTCCGCTGCCGCGTCCACCACCTGGCTGACGAGCGCCAGCACTCGCGGGTCGGCGGCCAGCGCTGGCCCCGCTGCTGGATCCATCCGGTCGAGGTCAAGCACCTGCCCGGTCAGGTCATTAGTGCCGATGGAGAAGAAGTCCACTTGCGGAGCGAAGTCCGGCGCGGCGGCGGCGGTCGAGGCCACCTCGACCATAATGCCGATGCGCGGTACGGCGACGCCCATTTCGGCGGCGGTGAGCTCGGCCTGGCGCCGTACCGCCGCGACCTCCGCCAGCGAGGTCACCATCGGGATCAAAATGGCCAGCTCAGTGTCGCGGCCCGCACGGAGCGCGGCGATCAGCTGCGCGGTCAATGCTCGCGGGTCGCCGAGCAACGCGGTCAGGCCGGCCGGACGGCTGATCAAGAACGGCGGGATCTTGTCGCCAGAGAAGTCGAGCAACCGAACCGTCGCTGGCCGGCCAGCGAGCAGGCCAAGGATCGGCTCGAGCTGCCTGGCGTGCTGGTCGCCGGTAGGCCAGCCGAGCGCGCCGGTGAACGGAATCTCGGTGCGCAGCAGGCCAACGCCAGCCGCGCCGCCGGATAGGCCGAGTCGCACTTCAGCTGCGGACGCCACGTTGCAGAGCACGGTGACTAGGTCGCCGTCGGCGGTGCGAGCAGGCCCGCTGTCGGCGGCTGCGTGGCGCTTGCTTCGCTGCGCCAGGTCCAGCTGCTCGGCTGGGGGATCGAGGATTAGCTCCCCGCGCACGGCATCGAGCACGGCTAGCTGCCCCGGTGCCTGCACGAGGACCGTCTCGTCGGCACCACTGAGCATCGGCAGGCCGAGGCCGCGCGCGACGATCGCAGCGTGTGAGCTCGCACCGCCTGCGATCGACACGGCGCCGGTAAGACCGTGCTCGGCCAGCTCGATCAGGTCAGCGGCCGCCACCTCGCGCCTGACCAGGATGAACTCCCCGGCAGGCGGCACCGGTCGGCCGCCGGCCAGCTGCTCAAGTACGGCCTGCGCGACCTGCCGGACGTCACCGGCGCGGGCGGCAAGATCTGCGTTATCGAGGCCGGCCAGGGCGCTGGCCTGAGCCTCGGCCGCGGTGGTGACCGCCGTGGCGGCGTCCACCCCTCCGGCTACTGCCGCCACGGCGGGGTTTACCAGGACCGGGTCGGCGGCCATCAGCGCCGCCACGCCGACAATGTCGGCCTCGTCGTTTCGGCCGGCCGTACGGAGTCTCTCGGCCAGCGCGCCGCGCTCGGCTGCCACTGCTGCGAAAGCGGCGCGTACTTGGTCGGCCGTAGCGCTCGCAGCTGGCCGGACGTCGGCGAGGTAGATCCGCCCGGACGCTAGGCCATCCGACACCGGCGTGCCGCTGATCTGCATCAGCGTCACGGCTCCTGCCGTCGTGCGACGTCGCGCAAAGCACCGATGATGATGGCGGTAGAGGCAGCGCCGGGGTCCTCGTGACCGACGCTGCGCGGGCCTAGATAGCTCGCCCGGCCTTTGAGAGCCTGCATGGAAATCGTGGCCTGGGCACCGTCCGCGGCCGCCGTAGCCGCCGCACCAAATGCGGCGGCGGCGTCGCTTCCCTCGGAGATCGACTTCTGCAGCGCGGCGACAGCTGGTGCAAGGGCGTCCACCATTGTCTTCTCGCCCTCGCGGGCTGCGCCGAGTTTCTGCACGCCGGCCAGCGCGGCTTCCAGGCTGGCCGCGACCTCAGGCAAAGTGGCATCAGCGGTGTCGCCGAGCGACTTTCCCGCCTGCCGCAGCGCCATCCCGTACAACGGCCCGGACGCGCCGCCGACCTTTGAGATGAGCGTAGATCCGGCCAGGATGAGCACGGACCCCGGAGTGGGCGTGGCCGCCTGCGCCAGCGCTGCCGAGATAGCGCTGAATCCGCGGGCCAGGTTGATGCCGTGGTCTGCATCGCCGATGGCCGCGTCCAGCTGAGTCAGGTGATCTCGCTGGGTCTCGATTTCGGCACCGGCCTCAGCCAGCCAGGCGCGGATGAATGCGGCGTCCATTACCTCTCCCTCACGGTAGCCGCCGGCGGCGCGCGGACGGCGCCGCCGGCTCGTCAGTCCTACCGTCCCCACCGCAACGCAGGCGTGTCTACCGGCGCGTCCCACAATTGCGTCAGCGCATCAGTGAGCTGGCACACCGTCACCGAGAAGCCCTGCATCTCTAGGCTGGTGATGTAGTTTCCGATCAGGTTCCTGGCAATCCTGGCGCCCTTGCCGGCGATGTACTTCTGCACCTCGTTGTAGACGACATACAGCTCGATCAGCGGCGTGCCACCCATCCCATTCACCATCACCAGCAGGTCACCGGTCAGCGGCAGGTCGGCGTCGATAGCGTCGAGCGCCGCCGCGGTGATCTCACTGGCGGGCGCCAGCGGGCGGCGATGCCGTCCGGGCTCGCCGTGGATGCCAATGCCCAGCTCGATCTCGGTATCGCCGAGGTCGAACGTGGGCTTGCCAGCGGCCGGAACGGTGCAGGAGGTCAGCGCCACGCCAAATGACCTGCTCCGTTCATTCACTTCGGTGGCGACTGCGGCCACGTCGGCCAGTGCGCCGCCGCGCTCAGCGAGCGCGCCGGCAATCTTCTCCACGAATACGGTCGCGCCAACTCCGCGGCGGCCGGCGGTGTAGAGCGAGTCCTGCACAGCGACATCGTCGTTGACGACGACAGGCACCACCTCGATGCCGTCGTCATCAGCCAGTTCGGCCGCCATCTGGAAGTTGAGCACATCGCCGGTGTAGTTCTTTACGACATGCAAGACGCCAGCGCCGCCGTTGACTGCTCTGGTGGCCGCCAGCATCTGGTCCGGAACGGGGGAGGTGAACACCTCACCAGGGCATGCTGCGTCCAGCATCCCGAAGCCGACGAACCCGCCGTGCAGCGGCTCGTGACCCGAGCCGCCACCGGACACGAGCCCGACCTTTCCGGGAACTGGCCCGCCTGCTCGGGTGATCACTTTGTTGTGGATATCTACCGACAGGCTCGGGTGCGCGGCCGCGACTCCGGCGAGCGCGTCGGTTACGACGGAGTCGGGGGTGTTGATGAGCTTCTTCACACTGTCTCCCGGACGGTATCGGCGGCGTCAGGCTCAGATGGGGCCAGGCTGGTCAGCGCGGCCTCCCGGCGAACCTTTGACATTCCGACGTAGGCGAGGCCGCCGACAACGCCGCCTGCTAGCTCGCCAATGAGGTAGGCCGGAACTTCCGACCAGGTAATGTGCCCGCCGAAAGCGCCCTGCATGAACACCGCGCCGAGGTATCGGGCTGGGTTGATGGCAGCGCCAGTGGCAGGACCGGTGATGATGATGATCGCAAACACGATCGCGCCGATCGCCATCGGCGCCCAGCCTGGCACGGCCCGGTGGTCGATCACTCCGAAGATGACGAACACCAGGATTGCGGTGCCGATAGCCTCGATCAGCAGGGCTCGGCCGAACCCCATCGAGGCGGTGTTGTACGCAGTGACGCCTCCGCCAGCAGCTACTGTTGCTGCCCGGCCAAGGGTCAGAAAGATGGCGGCCGCCCCGGCAGTGGCGCCAACGAGTTGCGCCAGCATGTAGCCGGGAACTTCTCGCCAAGGGAATTTGCCGGACACGGCCAGCGACAAGGTGACGGCAGGATTGATGTGGCCGCCCGAGATATGCCCGATCGCGTACACCACGCCGACAATGACCAGCATGAACGCGAACGAGATCATTCCCAGGTCAGCGAGCGAGAACGCAGCCTTACTGCTCGCGGCGATCACGCCGGTGGCAGCAGCCGAGCCGGCCCCGACGAAGACGAGGCATGCTGTTCCCACTAGTTCCGCAAGGAGTTTTTGCGGGGTCGTTGGTTGTGCGGCCATGCGTTCGCCCGACGGCTGATCGCTGATGCGGCAGGCGACGGGCTTCTCACCTCCCTCAGCGAGATGTCTGAATACTGTTCCATAATGTCGAACAGCATTTCACTGAAGGTAGGACTACGGAGTTGCCGCGTCAAGAGTTTCGGCGAGGTTAAATCGGCGGGCCCTGGCCGGCGGCGGGCCCGCGCCCTTCCGCGCAGGCGGCTGGTACATCTACGGCGACGGCTCGCCGGGCTGCAAGAACGAGGCAATCGCAACAGCCATGGTTTTGCCCCCAAGAGTCGTCAGGTTGACCCGGACACTGACCACATCGTCGCCGAACTCGTTCTCCAGGTCTGCGATCGTGCCGGCGAGCATTTCGCGGAGCGCGACGCGCAGCTCGGCGGGAGCGAAGATCATGCCGGGCGGATCGTCGGGGTGTTTTAGCACCCATCCAAGTGAAGCCGACGCCGCGCAACGCGCAGCACGCGAGCCGCCGTTCGGCTTGAAGCTTGAAGGAGGAGCAGGGCCATACGGGCATCGTTCCCGGGGCGACTCACAGAAATGCGGTGGATTTGGGGTGCCTTACCCGAACCCGCGGTCTGGATCCTGTTTGTTGCTGAGCCGTGGCGATCGCCGGGAGGGCTTGGGTTGTCGATCTGCCCTGCTGCCTGCCGCGCGAGTTCGGGCCATCTTCACGCCGAGCCGGTCGGGTCATTGCGCCGCGGCTGCCAGGTCACGGCGGTGCAGTTGGCACCAGCGCCTAGCCCTGGCGGCTTGCTGAGCAACCGCACGCCAGTGGTCGGCGAAGCCCTCATGGCCGATCGCCGCCGCTTCCGCGACAATGGCGTAGGTCCAGTCGTGATTGGCCACGACTGCCTCGGCGACTTGCTGTCGGTTGGCCCGGGACAGGCCGCTGGCCTGCAGGAAGATCCGGAATCTGGCGAGGGAGCGTCCTTGCCGGGAGTCGGAGATGTCGTCGTCGTCTTGCAGCGGAGCCCAGTTTCGCGCGGCCGATGCGAGATCCCAGGCGATGCTGCCAGGGCCGGCGAGGTCGAAGTCGATCAAGGCGACCGCCTTGCCGTTACGAAATACCAGGTTCGCCGGATGCACGTCGTTGTGGCTGATCAAGTGGGTGCGGAACCGGGCGGGGACTGGCCGCGGCCAGCAGTAAGGCCCTGGATCAAAGGACATGACCGCGTCGTGAAAGCGGCGCAGCAGGTCGGCGATGCTCACCAGCGCCTCGTCCGTCAGCAGGTCAGCAGTTAAGGGCGGGACAGCGGCCCGGCCGTGCATGTACGTCAGCATCTCGCTGCCCCCCTCGGCGGAGAGCACTCGCGGAGCGCCGTCGAATTCCACGGCAGCAAGGTGCGCGAGCAGCGCGTGAGTGGCGGGCCAACACGGTGCTGTCGGCCTGATGACCGTGTCGCCGATGCGAAAGACCCGACCCCGGTTGGCGGTGCCCCCGGCCAGATTCTGCACCGGCACGGCCGCAGGACTACTGGCCATCGGCGCGTCCGGCGAGGCCGAGGAGGCTGCGGGCGAGACTGGCGTGGGTGACCAGGCCATGGATGAATCTTCCCCGGATAGCGGCGTGCACGGCGTGGGTCTTGGCAACTGCATAGGCAACGGACAGGACGAACGGGATCTGCCGCAGCGCATCGCCCGGGGTGACGATCATCCGCTCGTCCAAGGGCGTCGGTATCAGCGTTCCATCCTCGCCGAGGAAAGCTCCGGCGACTTCGCCGCGCACCCCGAGCGCGGCCAGGGCACTGCGCTCAGCGGGAGTCACCGCATCGTAAATGGTGGACAGGCCGGGTGCCCAGGCACCGATCGCGACCACCGCGGTGGTGACCGACGGCACCAGCGCGAACGCGCCGGCGATGTCTCCCTGACGTCGAACGGCGGCGGCGGTCTGCGGGTCGTCGAGCAGCATCGGCGCATAGAAAACGTGCGCAGGACCGCCGCCGATCCTGGCCACGCTGCGGACCAGGTCAAGCAAGTCACGGCCGTCTGGCGGCGGCACGGCGCCGGTCAGCTGCACGATCGGGCATGGCGGGAACCTGGTCAGCGCGGCGGCGAGCGCGCCGAGGGCCCTTGACCAGGACATGCCGAGCACGTCGCGAGGCGTGATCAGGTCCATCAGGGCGTGACCGGCCGCCTCGCCGAGCTGGCGGCGGAGGGCCGGCTCGTCGTGGTCGGCGAAGTTGAAGACGAACGCGTGCCTGAGCCCGAACGCCGCACACAGCTCCGCGGATAGGCCGGCATCCAGGCTCTCGCCTGGCATCCCGATCTCGATCCTGACCAGGCCTGCCCGGCGGGCCGCTTCGAGCAGTCTTGCGACCCGAAACCGGCTGATACCCAGCTGCTCCGCGATGTCCACCTTGGACACCCCGCCCAGATAGAACTGCCGCGCCACCTGGGCCGCGAGCACGAGTTCCGATGGCCGTTCCGCCGACAAACCGGTCACACGCAGCTCCACCTCAACCGTCAGTCATCGGACGCAGTCCGGCGCGCTCATTTGAGCATTTGACACTCATATTCGCAGCGTGTCTTGACTTTGGCTAGAGCACGCCTCACTGTGATCTTAGTCACATGAGCACGCTAGTGCTCATGTGAGCGCGTTCGGTGAACGCGGCCGCCCGCATCTGCATGGGAGGTTCACCTAGATGATGAGGTCGTCCCTATTCAAGCCCCGCACACTTGGCCTGGTTGCCGGGTGCGCGCTGATTGTGCTGGCTGGCGCTGCGTGCTCAGGCGGCGGTAGCGGCGCGAGCAACGCGCCCGGCGAGGTCACCGTCGCGGTCGTGTCGAACCCGCTGATTACGAGCCAGATGATCCCGCTGACCAAGTCGGTCTTCGAGAAGCAGTATCCAAACATCCACGTGCACTTCGCGACCTACACCGAGGGCGACTTGAGGGCGTCGATCGAGAAGGACGTCAGCACGCACTCGAACTCGTTCAACGTGGTCATGATCGGCCCGTACGAAACGCCGCTGTTCGCCAAGAACGGCTGGCTGACCAACCTTTCGTCCACGTATATAGCCAAGGACGCCGCGTATGACGCGGGCGACCTGTTGCCGCCGATCGCCAAGGCGCTCTCGTACAAGAACAACATCTACGCGGTCCCGTTCTACGGCGAGTCGTCGATGCTCTATTACCGCAAGGACCTCTTCGCCAAGGCGCACCTGACGATGCCGCTGCATCCGACCTGGCAGCAGGTCCAGGGCTTCGCGGCCAAGCTGAATAAGTCCGGCCAGGCCGGGATCTGCCTGCGCGGCCTCGCGGGCTGGGGCGACAACATGGCCGCCCTGGACACCGTGGTCAACACCTTCGGCGGCGAGTGGTTCAACATGAAATGGCAGCCGCAGCTCACCTCGCCTGCCTTCGAGCGGGCCACCACGTTCTACGTGAACCTGATACGCAAATACGGCGAGCCAGGAGCATCGAACGACAGCTTCAACCAGTTGCTCACGCTCTACGGGCAGGGCAAGTGCGCGATGTGGTATGACGCAACCGTCGCGGCGACCTCGATTAAGGGCAGCTTCCCGTCGGTATACAAGAACACCGGCTACGCCTTCGCGCCGGTAGTCAAGACCAAGTCGTCTGGCTGGCTGTGGACCTGGGCGCTGGGCATCCCCAAGGGAGTGGCCAACGGCTCTGACGCCTGGAAGTTCGTGTCCTGGGCCACGTCCAAGCAATACGCCTCGATCGTAGCGAAGAAGTACGGCTGGGGCGCGGTGCCGCCGGGAACGCGGACCTCGCTTTACCACAACCCGAACTACCTGAAGGCTGCCAAGGAATTCGCCGGGATCACGCTGGCGTCGATCGACGGGACCGACCCACTGCACCCGACCGTCAACCCGGTGCCTTACGTGGGAGTGCAGTACGTCGACATTCCGCAGTTCGAGAACCTGGGCGTCCAGGTCGGCCAGCAGATCGCCGGGGCCATCGCCGGCACCGAGTCGGTGGCGACCGCGCTGAAAACCTCGCAGCAGGCCGCCTCGCAATACACCCCGGCCCAGCTGTCGGGCGGGTAGCCCGAACCGGCTGGCGGGCCAGGGAGCTGCCCGGGCCCGCCAGCCGACCCTCCGAAGTCAGTGGCCGGACCGGATTGAGGAGCAGCCACATGGCAGTTCTCGATAAAGTCGCGGTTGCCAGCGGCGAGGAGATCCTTCCGCGCAGGATCAGTGCCCGCGAGCGGTGGGTCCGCCGGCTGCCGCTGCTTCCCGCGCTGATCTACGTCATCGTCGTCACCCAGATCCCGTTTGTGGTGACCGTCTATTACAGCTTCCAGAGCTACTTCTGGGACACCCCCGCCCCGGCCCACTTCACCGGGTTCAGCAACTACTCGACCGTGTTCACGAACCAGGCCTTCCGCGGGGCGCTGGTCAAGTCGGTCATCATGACGGCATCCGCGGTGATCGTTGCGATGATCCTCGGCATAGTGTTCGCTCTGCTGCTTGACCGTAAGTTCCTGGGCCGGGGGGTGGTCCGCACCCTGATCATCACGCCGTTCCTTGTCATGCCCGCCGCGGCCTCACTGGTGTGGTCAGGCCCGATGCTCGACCCGAACTTCGGCCTCCTGAACTATCTGCTCGAGCCGTTCGGGGTGCACCACGTGGCCTGGCTCAGCACGCACTCGCTCGGGTCGGTCATCGTGGTGATGATCTGGCAGTGGACGCCGTTCATGACCCTGATCGTGCTGGCGGGCCTGCAGAGTCAGCCGAACGATGTGCTCGAAGCGGCCAAGGTCGACGGCGCCGGGGTGCTGGCCACGTTCCGCGAGCTGACGCTGCCGCACCTGCGCCCCTACATTGAGCTGGGGATCCTGCTCGGTTCCATCTACCTCGTGAACGCGTTCGACCAGGTCGAGCTCATGACCAAGGGCGGCCCTGGGACGAGCACCACGAACCTGCCCTTCTATCTCTATCAGCAGGTGAACAACGCGTTCGACATCGGCGGCGCGGCGGCGGCCGGGGTGGTCACGGTGATCCTCACGATCATCGTCGCCACGTTCGCGCTGCGGATGTTCGCCAGGGTCTTCCAATTCGAGGAGGCGAAGGGGTGATGGCCATGCAGGCCAGGTCCCGGGACGGCCGATCCGGGCGCGCTTGGTTCGGCACCGTGGGCTGGGGTGTCCTGGCCTGGGTGCTGGCGATCGCGTTCTTCCTGCCTGTGCTGTGGATGGCCATCACGGCCTTCAAGCCCGAGTCCGCAGCGGAAACCTGGCCCCCCAAGTTCGTGTTCAGTCCCACTCTGGCGGAGTTCCGGCTGGTGCTATCCGGCGCGGGACCGTATCTGACGCACTCGCTGGTCGCGACGGTCGGATCTACCATCCTCGTGCTGCTGCTCGGCGTCCCGGCGGCCTACGCGCTGTCGGTGCATCCGGTCGGGCGCTGGCGGGACGGGCTGTTCTTCTTCATCTCCACGAAGATGCTGCCGATCGTAGCCGCCATCGGCCCGCTCTATGTACTCGCGTTGCGTACGCACCTGCTGGACAGCACCGCCTTGCTGATCATCTTGTATACGGCGATGAACCTGCCACTGGCGATCTGGATGATCCGCTCCTTCATGCTCGAGGTACCAGGCGAGCTGCTGGAAGCGGCGAGGCTGGACGGCGCCGGCCGGCTCCGCGAGATGACCAGCGTGATCTTGCCGGTCATCTCACCTGGACTCGTGTCGACGGCGCTGATCTGCGTGATCTTCGCGTGGAACGAACTGTTCCTCGCGCTGAACCTCACCGTCACCAGCGCGGCGACGCTGCCGATGTACCTGATCAGCTCGGTCCCGCAGGAAGGCCTGTACATCGCCCATCTGTCCGCAGCGGCCCTCGTCGCGTCGGTGCCAGTGATCATCGTCGGCTGGATCGCGCAGCGCTCGCTGGTGCGTGGACTGTCGATGGGTGCGATCAAGTGACGGAGGACCGATGGCCAACGTGAAATACATGTCGGCGACCAGAGTGTTCGCCAAGGGCACACCGCCCGCCGTGGACGCACTCGATCTCGATGTCGCCGACGGCGAGTTCATGGTCCTGGTAGGACCCTCCGGCTCGGGGAAAACCACCGCACTGCGGATGCTGGCCGGCCTTGAGCCGATTGACCGCGGTCACGTCGAAATCGGCGACCGGGACGTGACAGATGTGCCGCCGAAGGACCGTGACATCGCGATGGTGTTCCAGAACTACGCGCTGTACCCGCAGAAGACGGTCGCCGAGAACATGGGGTTCGCGCTGAAGATGCAGGGCGTGCCTCGGGCCGACCGGGACCGGCGGGTGGCCGAAGCGGCTCGCCTTCTCGATCTGGATGAGAACCTCCTCGGCCGCAAGCCGCGGCAGCTGTCCGGCGGCCAGCGGCAGCGGGTGGCGATGGGCCGGGCGATCGTGCGCGAGCCCCAGGTCTTCCTGATGGACGAGCCGCTGTCGAACCTAGACGCCAAGCTGCGCGTGCAGACCCGTAGCCAGATCGCCGAGCTGCAGCGCCGTCTGGGTATCACCACTGTGTACGTCACCCATGACCAGGTCGAGGCGATGACTATGGGTCATCGCGTCGCCGTGCTGCGGGACGGCCAGCTTCAGCAGTGCGCCTCGCCCCGTGATCTTTACGAGAACCCGGTGAACCAGTTCGTGGCCGGATTCATCGGCTCGCCGGCCATGAACCTGCAGACGGTCCCGGTGGCCGACGGGGGAGTCCGCCTCGGCGGTTCGATGCTACCGCTTCCGCAAGCTGTTCGGGCTGCGGCCGCCAAAGCTGAGCTGAAGATGCTGACGATCGGCATCAGGCCCGAGCACATGCATCTCGTCGCGACAGGCGCGGGCGCCACCGCTGAGCTGCGAGGGGAGGTCATGCTGGTGGAAGAACTGGGCGCCGACGCGCTGCTGCACGTCCGGTTGCCCGAGGACGAGGCCCCGGTCGTGGCCAGGACCGAGGGCCGCCGACCGCCCGCCCAGGGCCAGGCGGTCACGCTGCACGTGCAAACCGAGGACGTTCTCGCGTTCGATCCGTCGTCTGGCGCCCGGCTGGCCAGCTGAGCCTGCGCCAGCGTCCGGGAGGCAGGCAGGCATGCACGACTCGGTCACCGCAGGACCGCTCAGCTCAGGCACGCTGGCCGCATGGGCCGACCGCGTGCCAGTGCCAGCCTACGACCGGTCCGATGTGAGGACAGGGATCGTGCATTTCGGAGTCGGCGGGTTCCATCGTGCTCATCAGGCGATGTACGCCGACACGCTGATGAACCTGGGCGAGTCACTGGACTGGGGTATATGCGGCGTCGGTGTGATGCCCGCTGACCGCGCGATGAGGGACGCCCTTGCTGCCCAGGACGGTCTCTACACGCTGGTGCAGAAGCACAGCGACGGCACCTTCGAACCCAGAGTGATCGGCGCGATCGTCGAGTACCTCTTCGCGCCCGACGAGCCAGACGCCGTGATCGAGAAGTTGGCCGCCGACGCGACCAGGATCGTGTCCCTGACCATCACTGAAGGCGGATACAACATCAATGATGCTACCGGGGAGTTCGACGCGGACAACCCGGACGTGCAACACGACACCAGGCCGGGCGCGATTCCCAGGACCGCGTTCGGGCTGATCACCGAGGCGCTGCGGCGGCGCCGGCAGCGAGGACAAGTGCCTTTCACGGTAATGTCCTGCGACAACCTGCCAGGTAACGGCGATCTGACGAAGAGCGCGCTGACGGCATTCGCCCGGTTGCGCGATCCTGAGCTTGCTAGCTGGATCGACGCCGAGGCCGTCTTCCCGAATGGGATGGTGGACCGGATCACGCCGGAGACCACGGACGTGGACCGCGTGCAGCTACGCGAACGCTTCGGTATTCAGGACCGCTGGCCGGTCGTATGCGAGCCATTCACGCAATGGGTGCTGCAAGACGCGTTTACAGCCGGGCGTCCCGCCTACGGGCAGGCCGGGGTCCAGCTGGTCGCTCACGTTGAGCCGTATGAGCTGATGAAGCTTCGTTTGCTCAATGCCGGCCACCAGGCCATGGCCTACTTCGGCTACCTGGCGGGCTACCGGCTGGTGCACGAGGCTGCCCAGGACGAGCTGTTCCGCCGCTTCCTACGGGGCTACATGGATGAAGAGGCGACCCCGACCCTGCCGCCGGTTCCCGGAGTCGAGCTGGACGACTACAAGAGCACCCTCATCGAGAGGTTCTCCAACCCGCAGATCCGCGACACCATAGCCCGACTGTGTGCGCAAAGCTCCGACAGAATCCCCAAGTGGCTCCTGCCTGTGGTCCGCGACCAGCTCGCGGCGGGCGGCGAAATCCGACGGTCGGCTGCGGTCGTGGCCAGCTGGGCCAGGTACGCCGAAGGGGTAGATGAGCAAGGCGAGCCGATCAATGTGGTCGACCGGATGGCCTCAGTGCTCGCCGAGTATGCCAGGCGCGAATGCGACGAGCCGAACGCATTCATCTCGCAGCAGCTGCTTTTCGGGGACCTGGCCGGGAATGATCGGTTCGTGACCGAATATCAGGCAGCAATGGCATCGCTGCGCAAGCGTGGCGCCCGTGCGACGCTGGAGTCACTGGTCTGACTGCCCGTCCCGCTGTCTTCCGGCGGCTCCAGCCGGTCCGGAATGCTGGTGTCGGGCCGAGGTCAGCGGCACGGCCTACGGCGACGTCCATGGGTGTCGATGAGGTAGATCCGTCCCAGGGGCAGCGGATCCACCGAGGTGAACTTGGTGTACGTGCCGCGGTACACCGATGGCTGTCCCGTTAGTTCGTCCGGAGTCGCGAGGCAGTCGGTCCAGGCCGTTCCGGTCGGGGCACCGTCACTTGACCAGGTAGTGACGGGAGAACACCACAGGCCGTGGTCCGGCCTGATGAGGTTATTCAGATTTCTGACAGCCTCGAAGTTGCATGGATACGGCGGTGGAGCGTCCTCCGCGAAGAGGGTGCCTACTCATGCGCAGGTTGGCCGCGTCCACGGACTCTGGCTGCCATCAACAGGAGTATGCCGAGACCCCCAGCCGGCGCCATGTTCTATCACTGGTTCCACTTGCTATGCCTCGCTAGGGAGGCCTGCGACAAGGCGAACGAGATAGAGGCGGCCGACGCTAACGCCATGTCACACGACGCGCTCAGCTCGATCCTCTTCGCCGCGCTAGCTACTGAGGCGTTCATTAACGAGTTGGCGGAAGCTGCGGCCCGTGACACGCACGGGGATTGGATGACCGGCGTTCCACGCGTGACCGAAATCCGTGAGCTAGCCGACAAGCTCGATGCGATTGAGCGAACTCATGGCAGCGTGAACCGGAAGTACCGGCCCGCAAGCACGATCCTCAGCGAGGCAAGCTGCCCGCGAGGTCGCGCGGGTTCACGAATCCGCAGGCCAGCGACGGTATACGCAGGTCAGTCGGGATTCGGCTACCATGCAGACGTTCCCCGCCGGTGTAGCTCAGTAGGCAGAGCGGCCGTCTTGTAAACGGCAGGTCAGCGGTTCGATCCCGCTCACCGGCTCCCAGGTTATGCGAACCGGGCCTTGCTTACCATGGCAGCCATGGACCGCAAGCGCTGCGTATCGAACATCATGAGCGCCATGTCCGAAGGCCGAGTCCGGCCGCTATTCGACGCGATGGCTGAGGATGTCACCTGGCGATGGATGGGCGCTCAGCAGTGGACCCGCAGCTTCAAGGGCAAGCAGACCGTGGTCGACGCGCTCTTCGGAGGGGACGCAGAGACGCTCAGTCCGGGATCCAGCGTCGAGGTTCACTACATCCATGCTGAGGGCGACTTCGTCATAGTGGAGCACTCTGGACACAACGAGCTGCCCGACGGTCGTCGATACGACAACAATTACTGCTGGGTCTTTCGATTCGAGGATGCCCTCATTCAAGAGGTCCGTGAGTATATGGATACTCAGCTAGTCACCGAAACCTTCGGAGCTGACAAGGGCTAGCTCTGAAGTGGGGTGGTCAGTGAGCACTGCCCTCAATGATGGCTGACCGCCACCAGCAGAAGCATGACCACCGCCGCGGTGAGGACCACGCCCATGATGATCACCCCGGCGTTGGTCAGGCCAACCAGGTGCAGCCGCCGTGCTCGCGCTTCGGCGCGCCTTTCCCGGTCACGCTCGGCCTTACTCGGCTTCAGGGGCGGCCCCGGCGGCGGTGGAATGCGCGGCCCGCGCAGGTATCGTCCGGTGAACGGCCGCCACTTCGGCCCGCCAAACCGCCAGTTCCATGACAAGTTATCCGGGCTATACGGGTCGTTCGGGTCGTGCATCGACACCTCGCGGATGAACCGCCTGCTTAGCTCCGAGTATGAGGCAGTCGGACTCCAGAGTTGGACCTCACGCGGCGAAACGAGAGCTTAGTGCAGCTCTTCTGTCCGCCTCGTGTCGTAGCTCACCGCATTGGCGGCCTTGACCGCCACGGCCGTCACTTGGACGACGGCAGCGAGGAGGGACAGGACCGCAGCCACGACGAGTCCGAGCGCGGTGAACGCCAGAGGATCCGACTGGTCAGGGATCGCGGCTGCGATGAAGATCACGCTGGCCACCAGCAGGCTCATCGCTAGGTAGACGGTCACGCATGCGTTCCTGATGCCGCGTATCCGGCGCAGCAGGAGGGGTTGCTCATGGCTGATGATGGATAGTCGCGCCCGCTCGATGGCTGGCACTTGGTCCTCGGTGAGCACCTCGCCGTGTGGTCCAGCGAGGATCGACTGGCGCTCCCTGTTCAGCTCGCGCAGGTTACTGCCCATCGAGTTGGCTGCGGTCAGCAGCCCGTTGGCAAAGAGCCCGCCGACGGAGAGGAAGACAACGGGCGTGACCATCGCCTCAATGGCCGACACAGGTGACAGCGTCACCAGCGTCATATGCCCGGCCGCCCAGCAAGACACACGGGGAGTAAATGGGGGCGAAGAGCTGCGTGACCAGCAAGGCGATGATTCCGGCCGTCGGCGCACGTCTACCCTGCAGCGCGTTACCTATGGGGAGGATCTAGCGATATGGCGCGAACGCAGCACGACCACCTGTGGGCGCTGGCGCACGCCGAGCGCGCTGCGCTGGCGGAGGATCTCTCGGGCCTCAGCGCAGAGCAGTGGCGGCATGACACCTTGTGCGGGGAATGGGACGTCGAGCAAGTTGTCGCCCACCTCACGGCTGCGGCGAGCCTTAACAGGCGGCAGTGGCTGCGCAGCATGCTAGGCGCGCGTTTCCGCCCTGACGTGCACAACCAGCGGCGCCTGGCCGAGCACCGCGGCAGTACCCCTGCCGAGACACTCGATCGTTTTCGCGCAGTCATCACCAGCACAACCGCACCCTCCTGGCACACCCCGGCCTACCTCGGCGAAGTTGTCGTGCATGCCCAGGACATCCGTCAGCCGCTTGGGCTTGCCCGCCAGCCGAGCCTCGATGCGATGACGCCCGTGGCCGACTTCTTCGCCCGACGCGACTTCGCCGTTGCCAGCCGTGCCTACGCAGCCGATCTGCAGCTGCGGGCAGACGACGGGCCGTTTGCCTCCGGCGACGGTCCCCTGGTCTCCGGATCGACCCTTGCGCTCGTGATGAGCATGGCCGGCCGCGTCTCGTACGTGGCCGAGCTTGACGGCCCTGGCGTGCCGACCCTGCGGTCACGCATCCAAGCCACCGCAGCATGACGCGCCGCAGCCGCTGAGGTAGCCGCATGGCCCGGCACCGGCCAGTCGATTGCTCGACATGCAATTTGCGTCCGACAATGTCCAGGTGGACCTGCGTAGCGTTTGGCAGGCGCGGGCCGATGCCTGGGTGCGCTGGGCCAGGTCGCCGGAGCTGGACGATGACTTCTGGCTGTTTCACCGGCGCCGCTTCCTCGACCTCCTGCCAGCTCCTGGTCGCCTGACGGTCGATGTCGGTTGCGGAGAGGGCCGCCTCACCCGTGCCTTGGCCGCTGCCGACCACCGAGTCGTCGGAGTGGACACAGCCTCTGCTCTTGTCAGGGCTGCACTCAGCCACTCGCAGTCCGCCCCAGCGATCGTCGCCGACGCCACCAGGCTGCCCTTCCCAGACGAATCCGCAGATCTGGTCACTGCATTCATGTGTCTGCACGACTTCGACGACATGGCGGCGGCTGTCGCTGAGGCCGCCCGCATCCTCACACCCGGCGGCCGCTTCGCCGTAGCGCTGCATCATCCATTTGTCACGGCCAGGTTCGCCGGGACGTACCTCGGCGAACAGCGCTACACATTGACCGTCCAGCGAAATGACGAGTCCATGACATACGAAGGAACCCATCGGCCACTTGCGGCCTACTGCGAGGCACTGACCACAGCGGGCCTGGAAATCAAAACGATCCGCGAACCCGCCAGGGATCATGTTGGCCGATCGGGGAAAATGTTCCTCCATCTGCTGGCCGTCGCAGCCTGACTGAGTGATCTTGGCGCATCCCCGCCCGCCGCAGAAATCGCGGTCCGTGGATTCGGTGGCTGTCCAAAACGGTGCGTGTCAGCATGGACCGCATGCCCAGCGACCACAATCCCCCCGGAGGGATCTCCACGAGGCTCGTCGCGCTGTCTGCTGACCCTGCCGATCTGCCAGAGATCAACGACTACGACAGTTTCGCCGAGGCGTACGCAGCCTCAAACGAGAACAACCTTCTCAACGCCTACTACGAGCGCCCCGCGATGCTGGCGCTGGCGGCGGACGTGGCTGGCCGGCGGATTCTCGACGCTGGCTGTGGCTCTGGTCCCCTGTTCGCGGCGCTGCGCGACCGGGGTGCGATCGTGACCGGCATTGACAAGAGCGCCGGGATGCTCGAGCTCGCTCGACGTCGGCTTGGTGCCGACGCGGACCTGCACGTGGCCGATCTGGCCAGTCCGCTTCCCTTTCCCGACGACACATTCGACGACGTCACGGCGTCCTTGGTGCTGCACTACCTGCAGGACTGGGCTCCGGCACTAGGCGAGCTGCGGCGCGTGCTCAAGCCCGGCGGACGGCTCATCGTGTCCGTTGACCATCCCTTTGTGACTTTCCTGGCGCACCGCGAGGCTGGCCGCGAGCCTGATTATTTCGCGACCTACAACCACACCGATGAATGGGCCGTGGACGGGCAGACCGCCCTCTTTAGTTTCTGGCATCGGCCGCTGCATGCCATGACCGAAGCTTTTAGCGCGGCCGGATTCCGGATAGTGGAAATCAGCGAGCCGGCGTTCGCCTCCGACACACCCCGCGAGTTGCTCCCCGACAACATGGCGGACAAGCGGCGCTTCCTGTGCTTCCTGTTTTTCGTCCTTCAGGCCGACTAACCCGGTGCGTTTACCTCAGAGCAGGGCGGAAAGCGGCATACGAACTAGCGGTTGACGATGCAGCCGCGTCAGCTGCTGGCTCGCGCATGCG
>DATELR010000327.1:0-4238 GCA_035276345.1 Streptosporangiaceae bacterium
TCTGTTGCGCTGGTGGATGACTGATCGCGGCGTGCTCCGGCCGGAGCGTCCTCCCGATCGGTTCGATCACCGGATCGATCCGATACAACCGCAGGTTCTGATGCTAGCGGTCGCGGCATGATTACCGCGCGCGAGTTTCCACCGGCTGCGATGGGAGGCGATCTGCTCCCGGCCTTGCTAGGGAGCCGTAACCGTGACGAGCGTCCCGAATGTCATGTAAGGCCAGATTCGCTTCGCCGGCTGGTAGGGCAACTCGACGCAGCCGAGACTTTGCGGCGATCCGTAGGAGTAACGCGGGAAGTAGTGCACGGCTTCGCCGGCGCGGAAGTAGGCGACCCAGGCCACAGGGTCGGCGTACTTCGTGCCGTCCGGGTTACGTCCCCGCATGATCTGGTGCTGGTAGCGCAGGTATACGGGGTCGGTTCCGACCGCGGTCGGCGCCGCGGGAATGCCGGTGTTGGCCAGATGGTGGAAGATGACGTGCCCGTTGTGCCAGACCGTCAGCGTCTCAGGAAGCCGCTGGCTGGCAACGGCATAGGTGTAGCCGTGGTTGTTCATCTGGCCCGCGGCAAGTGCCCTGAACATGGCGCGCCACACAATCGGGCCGATGACGCCGTCAAGCGCGAGCTGGTGATCTGCCTCGAACGCGATCACAGCTCCCCTCAGGATGAGGCTCGCCTTCGCGGGCCGCCACAGGCTTGTCAGCTCACTCGGGTAACCGCTCTGCCAGGTGTACGAACCAGCTGGCGGTTTGTATGCGGCATTGATCTGTGCGCGCACGTCACTCAGCGGCGGCGATGACCCGCTAAGCGGCGACCAGGTCAGCGGCAGGTAGCCGAGCTGGGCAAGCAACTGCTCCAGCCGGGCGGTGCTGTACTTGCCGGTGCGGAACTTCGCCGTGACCGGTGCCGCCAGCAGCCCGCCGCCGGTTGACGTGACGCCGGTACTTCCGGCCGGCACGCGGACCGTCACCTTCGTCCGCTGCTTGAAGCCGCGGTCGGGAACGAAGACGGCTGTGTTGCCGTCGCGCTGCCAGGTACCGTCGATCGCCGGCTTCAGCGCCGGCATCGGAGATGTCGGGCTCAGCGGCGCGGAGAACTCCACCCGGATATCCGCGGCTCCGTTGACCGCGGTGGCTCCGTCGGCCGGGGTAATCGACACCACGTGCTCGGGGTTCTTGGCCACCGGGCTATGCGCCGGCTTGGCATCCTTATCCCCGGCCGCATGGGCTGAGCTGGCCTTCTGGACATACAGATAGATGCCGCCGGCGATCACGAGACCGGCCACAGCCGCGGCGACGCCGACAACCTGCACGATCCGGCGCCGGCCCGCTAGCAGGATCTTGCCTGCTGGTCCGGCCGGCCCGCTGTCGCCGGTTACGTCATCAGCGGATGTGTCCTGAGCGTCAGGCGATGGCGTGGCGATGTTCAGTGTGTTTCGCCATGGCGGGCTCGCGAATGCGCCGCGCTCAGTGGCACCGAACGGGCTGGCCGGCGAAGCTGTCCATACCTGTCCGGTGGCCGGGCTAGCGGGAACATCATCGGCAGCGCCCTGCGAAGTGACAACGGCCGCGTCCGCAGCCGCCCTCGAATCAGCGGGGTCAGGCTCCTCGACGTCGTCAGGCACCTCGCCAGGGCTCGTCTGGCTGGCCACTTCGCCGGTCCGCTTGGTGAAAGAGGGCCAAGGCCCGCTCAGCGGGTCGTGCGCCGGCGAAGGGCGCCGGGAAACCGGCGCGCCGGCTGCGGCATCAGCAGGGCTGTCCACGCCCGCGAGCAGGTTTGGTTCCGCAACCGCGTCCGCGTCCTTATCTGTAAGGTCCGGCCGGCTTGGCGGCCTCGCCGCGTCCTGGTTGCCTGAGGCAGGCGGATGCTGGCGTTCCGACCACGGCGTGAACACCGACTCTTTCAGGCTGATCGGGCGGGCGTCAGCCGGCCAGGCGCCTGACGGGCTCGCCCCGGCGCGGCTGGCCGGGTCGGGAGTCGAAGAGGAGCTGGCAGGCAGGTCAGGATCGCCAGTGTCCTCTGGCGGGAACGATCCCGATGGGCTGAGCGAGCGGCTGGGCGAGTCAGCCTTCGCCGCTTCACCGCCTGGGCCGGTGGCCTGATCGCGCGGGATCTTTGGCAGCTGCACGGTGTCCGTTGCGGGTTCTGTGCTTGCGCCAGCAGCTTCTGAGGCCTCGCTGCCCGGGCTCGGCCTCTCATCTTGTGGCCCGATCTGTACCACCTCTTTCTCCCACGCGAGTGTAGGTACCTCGGTGAGCATGGGCGGTCTGTTCAGATGAAGAAACGGGCACAAAATAAAGGCTTGCTCCCTGGTGGCGGGCAATCCGGAGGACTGGATGCCGCGCGGGCGGGACGGAAATCCGGCGGCGTCAGCCGGTGACGGTCACCAGGCTCCCGCAGGTGAGGTAGTAGCGAACGGCGTCCCTGCCGTGGAAGTAGGCCATGAAGGCGCCAGGGTCGGCGATCTGATGCCGGAACCGCGAGTCGACAGGGAAGGTACCTGACACCGTCGGCGCGATAGCGCTGCCGGTGTTGGCGCGGCTGCGCAGCACGACCCGGCCGTCGTGCCAGATCGTGAGCGTCTCAGGTGATCCCTTCCTGACGACGGCGTAGGTATAGCCAGAGATGTTGCGCCGGCTCCGGACGGCGGCGGCGAAAAGCTTGCGCCAGAACTTAGCGCCTGTGGATGGCGTAATGGCCATGTGATGTTGTGCTTTGAACGCCATCACGGCGCCTCGGACCAGCGGATTCGGCTTGAAGGGCTGCCAAAGGCGGCGCAGCTCGCGTGGATAGCCTGGCTGCCAGATAAAGCTGCCGATCGGCGGGTAATAGGCCATTTCCTGCTCGCTGTTCGGCCAGATGTTGGCAGCTTCGCTGGACAGCCGGCCCTGATCGGTTGGCATCCATGTCAGCGGAAGATAGTCCAGCGTACTGAGCAACTCGGCGAGCCTGAGCTGGGAATAGGCTCCGGTGCTGAAGCGCGCAGTGACCGGCTTGGCCAGCAGGCCGCCGGCCGCCGACTCGACGCCTGACCGGCCAGCCGGGATGCGCAATGCGAATCGCGTGGATGGCGGCAGCGGCCTGTCTGGCATGAAGGTCAGCGTGCGCCCCATCGGCTCCCAGTGTCCTGGCACAGGTGGCGACAGCGTGGGATATGCGGAGCTGCCCGCGACTGGTGCGGAGAACGTGATCATGATCGTGGAGCCTCCGCTCAGCCGGGACGTACCGGGCGGGGGCATGATCGAGGCAACTCGCATAGGTCCCGACGGTCCGGTCGCGGGCTGCCCGCTGCTGACATGGGACTTCGCAGGCTTCTTGTGTCCTCCGCCTGCGCTGACCGCAAGCCCGGCCGTTCCGGCCAGGATGGCGAGGGCGGCGACGACGCCGGCGACGACGGACAGCTTGAAGGCAGGGCCTTTCGGGCCAGGCTGTTCCTGTCCCAGCACGGTGAATCCCCCGTCCGCGGGCGTCATAGGCCGAGTCATCGACAGCAGGAAGTAGCGATATCGACACGTCGCGCTACGGATTGCGACTACCCGGGCGTAGCCAATGGATAGCCTTCGCTCCGGTAAACCGTTGATCAGGCCGCAGGTGCCGCGTCGGCTAGCGGAGCCTGCGGGCGCCGGGCCCGGGAGCAGGAGCCACGTCCCGCACGCTGGCGACGGCGTGATCTTCCGAGCAGTGCAGGTTCACGCTGACCTCGCCTGTGCAACCGCGGTGCCGGAACGTCAGCGGCGAGCCCTCCTGATCCGCGTAGTACGCGGTCCCCCACTCGTTCAGTGCGACCAAGATCGGATAAAGGTCAAGGCCCTTCTGGGTCAGCCGGTACTCCGACCGCTGCCGCTGGCTCGGCTCGCGGTAGGGCTCACGGCGAAGCAAGCCTTCGGCCACCAGCCTCGCCAGCCGGCCGCTCAGCACCTGCCGCGGGATGCCGGTCCGCACGCGCATGTCATCAAACCTGCGCACGCCGTTGAAGACCTCCCTGAGCACCACGACCGTCCACCGGTCGCCGATGACGGACAGAGCGCGTCCGATGGTGCAGTTCTCGATCGACCAGTCGAGGGCCGGAGGGGTGCTGTGGGCCGAGGTCGGCGCCGCTGTGCCTGCCTGCATCTATTCAGGCTAGGTCTACTTGACAGACTCAGCAAGAACAGCCGAAGCTGGATCTATGTCTCAGACTCAGCTGACTGGCCCCGGTTCCGCATCCGATTCGCGCACGAGGACCTTCTCGTGGGC
>DATELR010000328.1:0-24453 GCA_035276345.1 Streptosporangiaceae bacterium
GATGTGGCGGTCGCCGGGTTGCCACCACCCGGCGGCTGGCGAATCCGGGTCACCGACGATCACGCGGCCCCGGCTGACGCTCCAGGTCAGACGGTCGAGATCACCTCGGGCGGCCTGGCCACGTCCAGCACCACGGTCAGAGCGTGGTCGGCAGGCGAGGCCCAGATGCATCACATCATCGACCCCAAGACCGGCAACCCGGCGCGTTCGGTCTGGCGAACCGTCAGCGTGGCGGCCGCGACCTGCGTGGATGCCAATATCGCCAGTACGGCCGCCATCATCAGGAGCGAGGCTGCGCCAGCCTGGCTCGCCGAGAGCGGATTGCCAGCCAGATTGGTGCGCCACGACGGCACCGTCCAGACCACTCCAGGCTGGCCCGCCGCTCCAGAATGACCAGGAAGGCACCGCGCCGGGGCTCGGCGACGAACACCAAATGTGCCGGCGGGTGCCTAAGAAGACGCCCGATGGGCCATCGGTGTTCTTTGGCCGAGGCGGGCTGCGCGTGGCGGAGAACACCTATGGCGCATCGAGGCCCTTCTTTGGAGGTCGATGGGCCATGGGTGTTCTCTAGTCGGGCCGCGGAACCGAGGCTGGGCTGCTGGTGGGCGGTTTGGGCGATTACGATGCGTTAGACCGGGCTGGCGAAGGAAGCATGATGCTTGCGGGAGGTTGCCGATGGGACCGCTAGACGGCGTGCGGGTCGTGGAGATCGCGAGCTTGGCGCCCGCGCCGTTCGGCTGCATGGTCCTGTCGGACCTCGGCGCTGACGTGCTGCGCGTCGAGCGGCCAGAGAGCTGCCGTCCGGACCTGCCCGCCCCGGTGGATCCGCTGACCAGAGGGCGCCGTTCCGTCGGCTTGAACCTGAAGGACCCGGCCGGTCTTGACCTGCTGCTGCAGCTCATCGACCGTGCCGACGTGCTGGTCGAGGGGTTCCGGCCGGGCGTGACCGAGCGGCTCGGTTTCGGGCCAGAGGTCTGCGCGCAGCGCAATCCGGGCCTCATCTACGCCCGGATGACCGGCTGGGGCCAGGACGGGCCGCTCGCGCCGACGGCCGGGCACGACATCGACTACATCGCGATCTCAGGAGCGCTGCACCCGATCGGGCGGGCAGGCGAGCGCCCGGTGCCGCCGCTGAACTTGGTCGGTGACTTCGGCGGTGGCGGGATGCTGCTGGCGGTCGGCGTGCTTGCCGCGCTGGTCGAGCGGCAGCGATCCGGTCGCGGACAGGTGGTCGACGCCGCCATGGTGGAGGGCTCCGCGCTGCTGTCGTCGTTCATCTACGGGCTGCGTGCCCGCGGCGCATGGCGGGACGAGCGCGGCGTGAACCTCCTGGACGGCGGCGCACCGTTCTATGACACGTACGCCACCTCCGACGGCAAGCACGTGGCCGTCGGGGCGCTTGAGCCTCAGTTCTATGCTGCGCTGCTGGCCGGCCTCGGGCTCACCGACGCGGGGTTGCCCGCGCAGATGGATTTCTCCGGCTGGCCCGTGTTGCGTAAGCGTTTCACCGAGGTCTTCGCGGAACGCACCAGGGACGAGTGGGCCGAGACCTTCGCGGGCACCGACGCGTGCGTGGCGCCGGTGCTCTCGCCCGCCGAGGTCGCCGATCATCCGCATAACGCGGCCCGCGGCATATTCGCTCAGATAGGCGGCATCAATCAGCCGCAGCCGGCGCCCAGGTTCGACCGCACTCCCGCGGCCAGGCCCGACCCGCCGGTCAGGCCCGGCGCCGACACGGACGCCGTGCTTAGCGAGATGGGGCTCGACGAGGCCGAGATCTCCGGCCTCCGCGCGCGCGGCGCAGCCGCCTGAGCTCGGGCTCACGTAACTGATGAATCAAATTTGACCAGTGACGCAATCGGATCTTAAGGTTGTGACTGTCTAAGCCGCAATAGTCAGTCACAACCCCCACGGCCGGAGGATACCGGGCATGACCGAGCGCGCGACCAGGACTGACCGCCCCGACGCGGAGATCCTGCGGCTGGCCATTCCGGCATTTGGCGCGCTGATCTCCGAGCCGCTGTTCCTGCTCGCGGACTCTGCCATTGTCGGAAGGCTCGGCACTGCCCCGCTCGGCAGCCTGGGGGTTGCCGCGCAGGCGCTGACCGCGCTGGTGAACGTGTCGATCTTCCTGGCCTATGGCACGACGGCCGCCGTCGCGAGGCAACTCGGCGCTGGCGACCGCCGCGCCGCGATTAGGCAGGGCATCGACGGACTGTGGCTGGCTGGTGCGATCGGCGTGGCGGTGCTGGCGGTCGGGCTGCCACTTGCCACGCCAATCGTGCACGCGTTCGGCGCCTCTCCAGACGTGACCGCCGGCGCCGTGACGTACTTGCGGATCAGCCTCCTCGCCGCGCCGGCCATGCTGACCGTGCTCGCCGGTACCGGCGTTCTGCGCGGGCTGCAGAACACCAGAACTCCGCTGGTCGTCGCCGTCGCGTCCTACATCACGAACGTGGCGCTTAACGCGACCTTCGTGCTGGGGCTGCACTGGGGGATCGCCGGCTCGGCGTGGGGGACCGTCATCGCTCAGTACGGCGCGGCGTCCGCCTACCTCGTCATGGTCGCGATCGGCGCAAGGCGGGCAGGCGTGCGGCTCGGCATCGATGTGCCGGGTTTGAAGGCTGCGGCCAGGAGCGGTGCGTCCCTCGTGATCAGGACACTGGCGTTGCAGGTGGTCCTGATCGCAGCGACGACGATCGCGGCGCGGCAAGGAAACGCGGAGATCGCAGCGCACCAGGTCGCCTTCCGGATCTGGTCGCTGCTCGCCTTCGCGCTCGACGCGATCGCGATCGCCGGCCAGGCGATCACCGGCAAGTACCTCGGGGCCGGAGATGTCGCCGGAGCACGGTCCGCTACCAACCGGATGATCTGGTGGGGTGTCTGGTGCGGCGTGGTGTTCGGGGTCCTGACGCTGGCAGCGCGTCCGTTGCTGCCAGGTCTCTTCGCGGCTGCGCCGCCGGTTGCACACCTGCTGCTCGTGGTGCTGGTCGTAGTAGCACTCGGACAGCCGGTGGCAGGGGTGGTGTTCGTACTCGATGGCGTGCTGATCGGCGCGGGTGATCAGGATTACCTGGCCGTGGCCGGGCTGCTGTCCACGGCAGTGTTCGGCGTCGCCGCGACGATCGTGGTGGTGACCGGAGCCGGACTGCTCGGTTTGTGGCTCGCGCTCTCAGCCTGGCTCGCGGCCAGGTTCATCACGCTGACCTGGCGGGCTCACGGCTCGCGCTGGCTGGTGACCGGCGCCGTCCGGGCGTGAGCCAGGTCGCTACCAGATCCTGGCGCGGGTCGGCGTGACGCGGATAACGTGTGGGTAGTCCCTGGCTAGGCTTTCGAGCGACCACCCATAGGACTCGATCCGCTGCCCGTATTTGGCGACGTAGTCCGCGACCGCGTCAGCGTGCGGCCCGTCCGGCTCGATCCTGGCCACTCCCTCGATCACGACGACGCCACCGCCCTCGCCATTTCCGTCCAGGTTGAGGCCCACCCGAGGATTGACCTGGATATTGCGGGTCTTCTTGCCATCCGCGGACCCGTAGATGAGGAACTCAGCACCATCCCAGAGGAACCATACCGGTGAGGACTGCGGCTGGCCTGTCCCGTCCACCGTGGTCAGCCAGATGATCGTTTCCTGTCTCAGCCGCGCGTCAGCGGCCGCGTGCCGCGGATTGTCCAGATTAAGCATCGTGACCTCGGTCTTGGCGCATTGGACGAACTATGGAAGTAGTACCCATAGCTTGAATTACCATCAGCGTGGTGTCCGCGATACCTCTGATCTTCACCAGCGGCTGGGCGAGCGGCATCGACGCCTATGCGGTCGTCCTGCTGATGGGCCTGCTAGGCCGGTACGCGCACATGGGCGCGGTACCACCGGTGCTGCAACGGACCGACGTCCTGATCGCGGCCGGGGTTCTCTTCTGCATCCAGTTCGTCGTCGACAAGATCCCGTACCTGGACTCGGCCTCCGACATTGTGCACACAGTGATCCGCCCGGCCGCGGGCGCGGCGATCGGTGCTTTGCTGGCAGGCCACGCGCACACGCTGCCGCAGGCGGCCGCCGCCGCCCTGGGCGGCGGAACCGCGCTGGCCACGCACCTGATCAAGAGCGGCGTGCGAATGGGCGTGAATACCAGCCCCGAGCCATTCAGCAACGTCATCGTGAGCCTGGCCGAGAACGTGACGGTAGCTGGGCTGGTCGCGTTCGCGCTGTTGCACCCGGTACCGGCAGCGTTGATCGCGGCGGTGCTGCTCGTCTCCGGCCTGATCGCGATCCTCTTCCTGATGTCCAGGATCCGCCGGTTCTGGCGCAACCGCCGCGAGCGCCGGCTCGCACGCCAGGCGGGCGGCCCGAGCACCAGGCCGCTCCGCCGGCAGCCCCTTACCTGACGGTACTGAGCTGCCGGTGCTGAGCTGACGGTACTGGCCTGACCGCGGAGTCAGTGGCCTGCGGCGATCTCGGCGACCCGGACGATCACCAGGATGATCGCCGCGCCCAGGTACACGTACATCGCGGACATGCCGATCCTGCGGGCTCGCGACATGGGCGCGGGCGCGAGCATCGCGAGCGGGGGCATCCGCCAGTTCTCCTTGTTCTCCCGCTCCTCAGAACGCCGGGCTGCGGGAACAGCTCCGCCGCGCACGACGGCCGGCCGCGCGCTCACGCCTGTGGCGGTGACCCGGCGCCGCCAGGCGCGCACGGCGAGGAAAACGCCGGTAGCCGCAGCTGCGATCGCGCAGCTTGCCAGGATGGCGATCACCTGCCCGGCCGTGACCGTGCCGAACACCACCGAGATCATCAGGATCGCCGAGAGCATCACGAGCACGCCAACGACGATGCCCGCGGCGACGTTATGCCGCACGCCGTTCACCCAGGGGCCGAGCACTTCCTTGTCGTTGCAGAGCAGCAGCAAGAAGACGGTCGCGCTCGGCAGCAATACCCCGGCCAGCACCTGGACGCCCACCGTGATGAGGCCCAGCGGCGAGCCCGGGATCAGCACGATCGCCGCCGCCAGCGCGATCAGTGCCGCGTACATCGCGTAGAAGCCCTTGGCCTGCTTCACGCCCCTGTGCAGCGAGTGCTTCAGCCCGAGCACGTCACCGACCGCGTAGGCGGTCGAGAGCGAGACCGCGAACGCGCCGATCATTGAGGCATCGAGCAAGGCAACGGCGAACAGCGCCCCGGCAGCGTGCCCCGCGTACGCCGCAATGCCAGATGCCAGTCCGGCGGCGTCGGTAAACTGGCCGTGCCCGGCGCCCGCGAATGCGGCCGCGGTCGCCCCCATCAGCGCGCCGCCGCCGATCACCACGACCACGATGCCGATCCACAGATCGGCCTTCTCATAGCGCATGAAGCGCGGCGTGATCCGCTTGTCGATGACGTAGGACTGCTGGAAGAACAGCTGCCACGGCGCGACCGTCGTGCCCACGATCCCGATGATCAGCAGCATCACCGTGCCCAGCTGGCCTGAGCCACCAGGAATCGACGGGATCACGAAGCCAGTCGCCATCTGCCCGGCGCGCGGATGCGCAATCACGTACAGCGGCACGAGCAGCAACGATCCAGCGCACAGCGCCATCGCCATCCGCTCGAACCGCCGCAAGCTGCCCGTCGAAGCGGCAACGACGATCACAAGGCTTGCCAAGATGACGGCTACGATCTTCGGCACCCCGAGGTAGCTCGCAGCGAGAGCGATGCCGATGAACTCGGTCACGATCGTCAGCGCGTTCAGGATGAACAGGTTGATCACGCTGAACGCGCCCCAGAACCGGCCGAACCGCTCAAGGATCAGCTTCGCGTAGCCAACTCCAGTCACGGCGCCGAGCCGCAGCACCATCTCCTGGTTCACGTACAGCACGGGCACTAGCAGCAGGAACGTCCACAGCAACCGCGTACCGAAGGTGTGGCCAGCCTGCCCGTAGGTGGAGAAAGCCCCGGCGTCGTTGTCGCCAACCATCACGATCACGCCGGGACCCACGATCGCCAGCAGCGTCTTCAGCTTGGCTGGCAGCGACCGGCGGGTGCCAGTGTCCTCGGCGGAGATTGAGCCGAAGGCACCCTTGATGTCCACGGCGTGCGTGGTGTCGGCGGCGGCAGCGCGGCCTGGGGCGACCAGGCCGGGGCTCGTGGTCATGGCAGAACACCCCTTTCACCGCCGAAGATCAGGCGGGATCGGGGGGCACGCGCGGCTGTGCTGCCAGATGCGGATCGCGGTGCTTGCGGCTTCGGTCAGTTATGGCTGATAGCGACCGGGAAGCAAGCGGCTGGACGGCGTCGGCGCGTGCCCGAAACGGGCAAAGAGAACGGCGAAGAGGGCCACGTCCGGCCCGGTCTATCGTGTTCCACGACTCGCCTCCCTCCAGCCTGGTGCCGTCTGGCCGCGTCCAGGTCAGGTCGCGGACAGCGCGGCAGCACTGTCGCCCGTTCGGGAGGCGGCGCACCCCAGCACAATCAAGGGGCGGGCACCTCTCTCGTTAGAGCTTTGGCACTCCACGGCGTAGCGCGACACTGTGATCTGCGAACCTCGCGGCCCGCGGAACACCGTCCGCCTGCGCAGCCACTTGGCCTCACCCCTTAGGCCGGGGAGAGGTGTCCTGATCCGGAGCGTCTCTCGACGGTTGGGATCAGTGGCCTATGTCCGTGAAGACGCCTCACCGAACGAGGTGTCATCAACCACCATCGAGGATGCCCGATGATGCGCAGGCCTGTCAATTCGGCCCGCAGGCACCGAGGCCCTGCGAAATCAGCAGGTCAGCGCCCAGCGCTTGCCACGCACCGCCGTAGTACGTGGGATGCGCGCGCTGCACGTCGGCCGCTCCGCGCAGGAGATCCGTTGTCGCATGGTCATCACCCGCTGCCTGCGCTGCTGCGGCGGACGCGACCAGAGCCAGTGGCGCCGGGTCCCCGTTGAGGATGGTGCCATCCGGCCGCAGGCTGATCGCCTTGGCCCGGTCGCGGCCCTGCAGCATCGGCCACCACCGTCCGGCCAGGGCTCGCGCCCCGGCATCGCAGGACGTAGCGAACCACACGACGGTCCGCTGAGCATCTGGCCCGTACTGCGTCTGCGGTTGGCTGCCATCGGGAGCAGGTTCGGCCTGCAGTGCCCCCGAGGAAGACATCTTCGCCCAGTCCGGCGGCAGCAGCGCGCCGTTCTTAGTCAGCGTCCTGGTTGCGGTAACCGCGCCGCTGGCCAGCTTGTTCCATTCGGGCCGGCCGGTGAGGTGAGCCAGGCCGCGGAGCGCGGTCAGCGACCAGTAGCTGGGATTCAGGCTGGCGGGGCGCCCGGTGGCCCACGGCCCAGCAGTGAGGAGCGACATCCCGTTCGGACCCGTCGTGACCTCATGGGCGAGGATGGCGCTGGCCACCTTGCGGCCAGCGTCGTGCATCGCCGCCGCATCCTGGCCGTCGTAGCGCAGCAGCGCCCAGGCGATCAGAACGTCAGCGTCGCTGGCGGGTTGCCTGCTGACGATGTGACCCGCCGCGTTGGCGTGGTAGGCGAAGAGGCCGTCGGGTAGCTGGAGATGACCGCGGGTCCAGGCCCAGATCCGCCGGAAAGCGTCCGTGTTTCCGGTCGCCTGGGCGAGCAGCAGCCCGTATGCCTGTCCCTCGCTGACCGTGTCGCCGCCCTGGTCCGTCCGCACGACCCGGCCGTCCGGTCGCACGTAGGCGGCCAGGAACTTCGATCCGGATCGAGGCTGGCGGGCCGGCGTGCCGCCGCCACAGGCCACCACGAGCGCGCTGCAGGCGATAAACGCCCCCAGCCAGCCGCTCATGCGGCGCAAAGTGTCCCGGCGATCGCGCGCCCCGCGTGCAAAGCAGGCCATAAGCAGGCACTGCCCGCATAGCCGCATCAAAACATTCAGCAGGCGGCAAGCCGCTGGTGCTACGCCGTCCCTGACGTGCCGCGGGCCTCGTCAGGGCCGCTTGCCGCGGCGGGCGTCAGGCGGCTCCGCTGCCTCGCGGCGCCGCCAGTCCTCGGGCAGGGTGACCTCAAGCACGTCATCGACGGTGATCAGGCCGATCATCGTCCGGTCCTCGTCGACAACAGGAATCGTGACCAGGTTGTAGTCGCTCATCAGCACGGCAACGTCGACTACGTCGGTATCGGCACCGATCCGCACCGGATCGTCGTCGAAGATGTCGCTGATCCTGGCCGCCCGATCGGCCTGGAGCAGCGTGACCAGCTTGACGACGCCGCACAGCTTGGCGTCCGCATCGAGCGCGTGCACGCTGGTCAGTGCCTCTGGCTGAAGGTTGACGGCGCTGCTCACAGCGGCAATGGCTTCGGCCACCAGGCTGTGATCGGGGACGGCGACAAAGTCCATCCCCATCAGGCCGCCCGCGCTGCCCGGGTTGAAGCCCATCAGCGTGAGCACCTTGGCGCGCTGACCGGGCGGCAGCAGGTCGATCACCGGCTGCCGGCGGCGTTGCGGCAGCTCCGAGATCGCGTCGGCGGCGTCGTCCGCCTGCATCCGGTTGAGCACTTCGGCGATCTCAGCGTCGGTCCTCGCCCCCAGCAGGCGGGTCGCCAGGTCCTCGTCAAGCTCCTCGAATACGTCCGCCTCAAGCTCGGGGTCGGCGTGCACCTGGCCGAGGATCTCGGTCCCTTCGGCCTTCGATGCCGCCTCCAGCAGGTCGGCAATCTGCGCCGCCTTGAGCCGGCGGATCCGGCCGAACGGTCCGCGCAGCAGCGCGCTGCTCGCATGCCCGATCAACGGCTCGAAGTTTGCCCACTCCTCGAACTGATGCGCCCGCGCATCGGAAGTCATCAGGCGGAACAGCCCTCGCGGGCGGCGGTGCGTGTCGACGCCGGCCAGGACCCACTCCGAACCCCGTTGCCGCAGCTCCAGGTCAACCGCCTTGATCAGGTGCGCGGTCGGTACGTCGATGAGGCGATGCCCGAGCACGTCCGCTCGCAGCAGCACCTCGCCGTGCCGGCGTTCGAACTGGCGCAGGTCGAGCCGGGCGCTGGTCAGCTTGAGCACCTCCCCGTCGAAGGAGCTGACCTGCTCGAGCGGAACGAAGACCTCGCGGCTCGCCACGGCAGCGATCAGGCCCTTCACCCTGGGGTTCTCGGCCCCGCGCAACACCACGATCACGTCAGCGAGCTTGCCGATGGACTCCCCCCGCTTATCGGTGATCGGCCGGCCTACCAGGTCCGACAGGTGCAGCACGCGCCCGTTGCCCGCTTCCGGCGCCGCGGCCGCCGGTGATGACGTCATGTCCACGAAGCCTTTCCGCACTGGTGCCCGACTCTCACTCTGCCATCTGCGTACGAGGCGCACATGACCAGATGGTATGAAGGCCACGTCCGGATTACCGGCAGCGATCGCGCGCCGGGTGAGCGGAGGAATCGACAGGCGTGGCAACGGTCAGGGCTGCGAGGTCAGGCGGCGGCCGGGAGGACCTGGGCGAGAGTCTCGGTTACGCCATCAAGCGGCGGCTGCTCGGACCGCCGCTTGTCAACGAGCAACTGCGCGAGGAGCGGCTGTCGAATCCGCTGGCGCTCGGGGTGCTCGCACCAGACGGCATCTCATCCTCGGCCTACGGTACTGAGGAAATCCTGATCGAATTGCTCAAGGGCGGCCTCGGCATCGCGGCGTTCGCGCTGATCCTGCCGCTGACAGGCGTCGTGCTGTTCGTGATGGCGCTGGTCGTGCTGTCATACCGCGAAGTCGTGACGATCTACACCAGGGCTGGCGGCTCCTACGTGGTGGCGCGCGAGAACTTCGGCCCGAGGGTCGCCCAGGTCGCCGCCGTGGCCCTGCTGATCGACTATGTGGTCACGGTCGCTGTGCAGATCTCTGCGGGCACCGCCGCGGTCGCGTCCGCGATCCCGGCACTGAATCACCCGGATCTGCTGACGATCATCTCGATCGGCGTCGTGCTGCTGATGCTGTACGGCAACCTGCGCGGCATCCGGGAGGCGGGGCGGACGTTCGCCGTGCCGACCTACCTGTTCGCTGGCGTGATGATCCTCGTGATCGTCGTCGGTCTCATCCGCGAGATCTTCGGCAACCTGCCGCTGTGGAATGTACATAACGGTGTGCATCCCTACGGTGCAAACGTTCCGCCCAACCACAGCTCGCTGATTACCTTCGGGCTCATCTTCGTTCTGCTGCGGGCCTTCGCGAACGGCGGCTCGTCGCTGACCGGCATCGAGGCCGTGTCCAACGCGGTCAGCGCGTTCCGGCCGCCTGAGGGCATCAACGCGCGGAAGGTACTGGTCGCAGAGGGACTGATCCTCGGCACGCTCGTGGCGGGGGTCTCGTGGCTGGCGCACGTGACGCACGCCACGCCGTACCACTCCGGCGTGCCGACGGTGATCTCGCAGGAGGCACGGGTCGTCTTCGGCTACTCGACCTTCGGAAACGTCATGTTCATCTTCGTGCAGGCGGCGACCGCGCTGATCCTGTACACGGGCGGCAATACGAGTTTCAACGGCTTCCCGTTCCTTGCCAGCTTCGTCGCCGAAGACGCCTTCCTGCCGCGATGGCTGACCAAACGCGGCCACCGGCTGGTGTTCTCCAACGGCATCGTCGTGCTCGCTGTGCTCTCCTGCATCCTGCTCGCCGTCGTGGGCTCCAACGTCAACGCACTCGTGCCGTTCTATGCGCTCGGCGTGTTCACCGCGTTCACCCTCGCCGGGTTCGGCATGTCCAAGTACCACCACGTGCACAGGGAGCGCGGCTGGCGGCACAAACGCGTGATCAACTTCGCGGCCGGCCTGACGTCGCTGGTCGTCGTGCTCGTCTTCGCCGTCGTGAAATTCACCGAGGGCGCGTGGCTGGTGCTGATCGTCTTCGCCATTGGCGTGCCGCTGCTGATCAGGCTGAACCGGCAATACCAGATGGAAGCCGAGGTGCTCGAGCACATCAGCAGCGGCGATCACAAGCCGATCCGGCCAGCTAACCCGCCTACGTACTCACGCAGAACCGTCTACGTGTTCGTCGACGAATTCGACCTGGCCACGCTGGCCGCGCTCAGGTACGCGCGAAGCCTGCGGCCGACCAGCCTGCGGGCCGTGCATTTTGTCATCGACAGCGTCCAGGCCTCCCGGCTCCGAGAAGACTGGGTCAGGGCTGACACGGGCGTGGTGCTCGACCTCGTTGACTGCCCTGACCGGCGGATCGCTCATGCTGCGGCGGAAATGGTACGGGCCGAGGCTCAGTTGCCAGGAGTCGGCGTTACTGCCGTCCTGCCCAGGCGCAGTTACGCGCCGCTGCTCGGCCGTCTGCTGCATGATCGGACGGGAGACCGGATCGCGAGCGTGGTCAGCCAGATCCCGCACGCGGTTGCGACGATCGTGCCATTCGACGTGCGGCGCAGGGTGGAGAGCCTGGCCGCTCGCGAACGCGCCAAGGAGGCCGCCGCCGAGGCAGCGGGCAAAGCGGAGCCAGCTGCTGCTCAGCAGACCGCGGGCGGCAACCTGGCCGGCGCCAGGCAGTCCCGCGGCGCGGAGTCCGGAGCGGGCCCCGAGCCGGCTGGAACTGAGCCCGCGCCGTCAGCGGCCGACGCGAGTGTGCCGGACGGATCGCAACCGGCGGAGGTAGACCTGACCTCGGACGCCGAGTCCGAGCGGCGAGGGCGGGACGATACCGGCCGCGAGCCAGCCCTCGGCGCTCCGACGCCGCCTGAACCACCGGCTCCGCCTCCCGAAGAAGCCACTGATATCTCGCGATACAACCGGCCCGTCCCCTCCAAAGGGGCCACGCCCATCGGGCGGTTGCCGAGGCGCGGCAAGGCCAGGGTGGAGGGCCGCGTACATGCCGTCGAGATCAGGCCGGTTGAGCGCAGCACCGTCCTGGCGTGCGAGATCGCTGACGCTACGGGCGAGCTGACGGCCTTGTTCTACGGCCGGTCACATATCCCCGGGCTCGACCCTGGTGCGAAGGTCAGGTTCACTGGGCAGGTCGGAAGGCGCGGCGATGTTGCCGTCATGATCAACCCTGCCTACGATCTGCTTGCACCAGGAGAGGACGACGCGCCACTGTCATGACCGGTCAAGGCCACGACCGAGACCCTAGCTGTGAACAGCTTGGCCGGGGCCAGCGACCAGAGCACACGGCGCCATCCCCGGAGTCTGCTGCGGGCGCCGGAGTCTTCGCTGGAGCCGACGGCGACACCGGATCCTCGGGCTCGCACGCCAAGGCGGGCTTGCACTCGCACGCACATGGCTCCAGGCTCACGCTGACCGGGGAGCACAGCAAATCGCTGCTGATCGTCATGCTGATCACGATCAGTGTCGCTATCGCCGAGGCGATCGGAGCCTGGGTTAGCGGCGCGCTGGTCCTGCTAGCCGACGCGGCCCACATGGCGGCCGACGCCGGCGGCGTCGGACTTTCGCTGCTCGCCGTGCTCTTCGCGGCCCGCCCGGCCACCTCGCAGCGGACCTTCGGTTACGCAAGGGCCGAGATCCTCGCGGCGATGGTGAACGCGGTAGTCCTGTTCGCGCTATCGGTCTTCATCATTGTCGAGGCCATCAGGCGCCTGATCGCTCCTCCGTCGATTGAATCGCCGCTGCTGATCATCTTCGGCGTGATCGCGCTGGCGGCAAACGGCGTGAGCTTGCTCGTGCTGCGCCGCGGTCAGGCGGAGAGCCTGAACATCAGGGGCGCGTTCCTGGAAGTCGGGTCCGACGCGCTCGGCGCGCTTGCGGTGATCGTGACCGGCATCGTGGTAACCACGACGGGGCTGCACCTGGCCGACCCGATCGCCTCGCTGCTGGTCGGCGTGCTGATCCTGCCCAGGACCTGGCGGCTGCTCGCCGATGCGATCAACGTGCTGCTCGAGGCGAGCCCGCGCGGGATCGACCTGAGCGAGGTCAGGGCACACCTGGTCGGGCTGACCGGCGTGCGCGATGTGCACGACCTGCACGCCTGGACGATCACGTCAGGGCTGCCTGTGCTATCCGTGCACATCGTCGTGGATCCCGATGTCCTGGCAGACGGGCGAAGCGCGGTCATGCTCGATGCGCTCCAGGACTGCCTGCGGGGACATTTCGACGTCGGCCACTCGACCTTCCAGCTGGAGCTGGCTGGTCACGCTGATCACGAGCGCCCCATGCATCAGTAGTGGCCGGACCTGGCCGCTTCATCCGCGGCAGCGCGAGCATGAGCAGGAAGCTCAGCATGAAGACGCCGACCTGGAAGAACAGCGTCCGCTCCAGCGTCGCGGCGAAGTCGATCCCCGCGGCCTTCTTGCCGATTCCGGCGATCCCGTGCTTGGCCGCCGGCGGCAGCGCCGCGGCACCCGCGCCGTGCTGGCCCGACGCGCCCGCTGACGTTCCGCGCAGGCGGCACGACGCCGGGGTGACAGTCGGATCGGTGGCAACCAGGCGGTCGTGCAAGCAGGCGCGGAAGGCGGTGACCACCGGCGCGGTCGCCGCCGGCGGCAGGCCCGCAGTCGTCAGTGTGCTGCGAAGCTGCGGTGTTACCGCGGTCGCGGCAGGTCCTGACTGGGTGCCAAGGAGCCCGAAGAAGATCACGCCGATCACCGCGACGCCGATCGAAGCGCCCAGCTGGATGCTGGTGTTGAACACGCCTGAAGCCGACCCTGCGTCCTCCTTGCGTACGCCAGCCAGCAGGATGTCCGCGAGCGGGGCCAGCACGGTGCCCATGCCGAGTCCGGCCACGATCAACGCAGGCAGCAGCTCGGTGGTGGTGACGGTGCGGCCGTAGTTGTGCACGATCAGGATCAGGCCGCCCATACCGGCTGCCATCACGAGCGCGCCGGTCATCGTCACCCCACGGCCGAACTTCGGCGCGAGCCTTGCCGCGGCGCCTGACGCTACGAGGACGCCTGCCGAGAAGGGCAGGAACGTCAGGCCGGCGTGGAGCGCGGTGAAGCCCAGGCCGATCTGCAGGAACAGGGTCAGGATCAGCGCGAACGAGGTGACGCCGAGGAAGAACGTCATGGCGATCGCGATTCCGATGCTGAACGAGCGCTGGGCGAACAGCCGGAGCTGTACCAGCGGCGACCCGTCCCTGCTGGCCTTCATCCGCTCGTATCCGATGAACGCGGCGAGCACCGGCACCGAGCAGGCCATCGAGATGAACGTCCAGGTGGGCCAGCCAAGCTGGCGACCCTGAACAAGCGGGTAGAGCAGGAGCAGCAGCGCGATTGAGATCAGCGTGACGCCGATGGGGTCGAGCTTCGGCGGGCTTGGCGCGCGCGACTCGCGGACCAGCACGGCGGATGCCGCGAGGGCGAAGATGCCCACGGGGACGTTGATCAGGAAGATTGGCCGCCAGTCCCAGCCGAACAGGTTGGCGTTGATCAGCAGCCCGCCAAGCAGCGGTCCGCTGACGGTGCCGAGTCCGGCCGTCACGCCGAAACCGGCCAGCGCCTTGATCCGCTCGGCGGGCGCGAAGGTTACCTGGATGACGGCGAGCACCTGCGGGATCATGATCCCGCCCATGGCGCCCTGCACGACGCGGAAGGCGATCAGCTGACCAGGCGTCTGCGCCGCCCCGCACAACGCTGACATCAGCGTGAAGCCCGCGACGCCGATCAGGAACAGCCGTTTGCGACCGAAGGTGTCACCGAGCCGGCCGCCGGTGATCAGGACGAGTGCGTACGCGAGCGTGAACCCGGCAAGAGCCCACTGGATGTCGGCGTAGCTCGCGCCGAGGTTCCGCTGGATCGACGGGATCGCGATGTTGACGATCGACACGTCGAGCAGGTTCATGAAGGCGGCGAGCAGCAGAATCACCAGGGTGAGCCAGCGCCGCGGATCGGCAGTGCCGGCTGCGTTCTCGCGGGCTGGCCCGGAAGGTGCCAGGATCTGTGCATCGGAATTCATGTCGGCCTCCGACCTCGGGAGGTGTTGTAGCTCTTCATTTCACGGGTACGCTTGGGAAACTAACATCTCGGAAAGTCATTGTCTAGGAAGACTAGTAAATTGTTTACCGAAGCATGGTCGCTTAGCCAGGGCGGGCGACGTGCCTAAGGGCTGGGACCTGCCGTGGGCGGAGCCGATCGCGCCAGGCCTGGCCGAGGCTGGCCAGCCGGAGCGGGCGCAGCTCACTGCGGCGTTCGCAGCATCGCTGCGCCGCACCGGTTCGCTCATGCAGCTCATGGGGCAGGCGGCGGCCGACCGGATCGGGATCAACGCGACCGATTTGAACACGCTGAACCTGCTGAGTTTCAGCGGCCAGATGACGGCAGGCCAGCTCGCGAAGGCCACGGGACTGAGCACGGCGTCGATCACGGGCGTCATCGACCGGCTCGAAGAAGCGGGGTTCGTCCGGCGCGAGCGTGACGCAACAGACCGCCGGCGGGTCGTCGTCCGCCTGGTCACCGAGCGGGCGCTTCGCGATGTCGCGTCGGTGTTCCTGCCGATGGTGAAGACGTGGCAGCAGCTGGCCGCGAACTACAACGACGACGAGCTCAGGCTGATCGTGGATTTCTCCAGGCAGCTTGAGCAGGTACTGCGCGAGCACATCACGAGGCTCCGCGAGGCGGAACCGGAACGTTAGCCGCGACAGGCCCGGCCGCTTCGCCCGTCAGCGGGATCATCCCAGCCACGGTCGTGCCAGCACCCGGCCGGGAGTCGATGACGATCGTCCCGCCCAGCGCGGCGAGCCGGTCCGTCATGTGCTCAAGCCCAGAGCCATGGCAGGCCAGGCTCAGGTCGAAGCCCGGGCCGTCGTCTGACACCTTGAAGCCGATAGCTCCATTGGTTCTGGACAGCTCGATGCGAGTCGATGCCGCGCCAGCGTGCCGGCGGGCGTTGCGCAGCGCTTCGACGCAGCAGAAGTACAGTGCCGCCTCGATGTCCTTGCCGTACCGGCCGATCCCGTCCGCGGAGACGGCCACGGAGCCGCCGGCCTTTGCAGCCTGTGCCCGGACAGCCGCGGCCAGGCCCTGGTCCGCGAGCAAGGGCGGGTAGATGCCGCGGGCCAGTTCCCTGAGCGATTCCACGATCGCGGCGACGTCTGCCCTGAGGGTGGCGATCAGTTCCCGCTGGGCCTGCGGATCAGATCCGGCGGTCACCTGGGCGCCACGGAACCTCGTGGTCAGCTGACCAAGCTGCCGCTGCGCGCCGCCTTCAATATCGCGCTGGATTCTCAGCCTCTCCTGGTCCTGCGCCGTCACGATCCGCTGCCTGGACGCGCTGAGCTCGTCGAGCCTGGTGACGAGCTCTGCGGTGAGACGCACGTTCCGCAACACCAGGCCGGCCTGGGCCGCCAGCTCCGCGAGGAGCTTGTCCTGCGCTGGCGTGACCGGGTCATCCCGCCGCCTGACCACAGACAGCGCGCCGAGCACCTCTCCCTGATGCCTGACCAGCACCAGCTGCTCACCGGCGACCCCGGACCCGCCGATCCCGGCGCCTTCCACCAGCACCCGAGATGCCGGCGGCGAATCCGGTGGCCAGCTGGCCGCCGGACGAAGCTCGTCATCGTGCCGAAGCCAGACCTGCGCATGGGCCGCCGCCGTTCCCTCGGCCAGCATCCTGGCCAGGCGCGGCAGCAGATCCTCGGTTGCGTAGGCCCCGCCCATCCGGGCCGAAAACGCGCTGAGCATCTCGTACGGCGTGGCCCGCTGCCCGTACACCAGCCGGTTCGCGAGGTGCTCGAACCGCTGCCGCACAGGCTGAAAGGCGATCGCCACGATCGCGGTGGCCAGGATCGATAGCGCCAGGCCTGGCCGGGACGCCGTGGTGGCAAGCCCGGCCCCGACCGATCCGATCACGACGACGACGAGCACGTACACGCCGGTGATGAAGATCGCGAGCGCACCGTAGACCAGCGTCTTGCTGATCACGACGTCGATGTCGTACAGGCGGTACTTCATGATCCCGATGCCCGCCCCGACCGGGAGCAGCGGACCGAGGACGAGGAACGCACCAAGCGGGTTACCAACGGACAGGCCCAGCGCCACCAGTCCGATCGCCGTCACGAGGCCAGCGAACACGAACCACTTGATCTGATGCCGTCCGTCCGCGGTCGAGCGGCGGTACCGGAGCACGCAGCCAACCGCGGCCGCGAGCGCCAGCGGGATCAGCGCGGTCTGCACGACGTTCACCACCGGCCCGGTGATGCGCTCCGGGATCAGGGCAACCGGAGAAGGCAGTTTAGAGCCCTGTGCGTGCATCGCCGCGCCGGACGAAACGGCGGCAGCCAGCAGCAGCGCCTCGGCGAGCACGAGCATCCAGGCGAGCAGGCGCCAGCGGCGCGACGGCAGCCGCCCGTCGGGGAAGAGCAGAATCGCGAACGCGAACAAGAAGCCAAGCTCGCCGGGGATCGCGCCCAGCCAGTCGGCCCAGTTCGCCGCCGCGGATGACGTGCCCAGCCTGGTCGCCTCGGCGGCGTAGGCGCTGGTCGCCACGCCAGCTGCGAACGCGAGACCCTCGGCAAGGAACAGCCAGCCGATCGGGTTCCGCGGGCGCCGCGCTGCGACGAACGCCCCGACGACCGCGAAAGCCAGCAGCACCGGAGTGAAGCTGAACGCGTCAGCGAGATCGTGCGCAGCTACGCCATAAATAGCTGCCGCGGTCAGCGCTGCGACGGTGAGCGACAGCAGCCCGGCGGCTAGCCGGGCCGGCGTGAACCGGATCATCGCGTCCTCTCGGCAACGCCAAGCGCGTCGGCCCCGCCATGCGGGTCGGCACTGGGAAGAGGAACCGAGCCGGCCACGCTGGTGCCCGCTCCGGCCGCGGACCGCACGTCGAGTACGCCGCCGAGAGCCGCGAGCCGGTCTGCGATGCCCTGCAGACCAGTGCCCGTAGCCTTGGCCGAGACCTCGAAGCCGGCTCCGTTGTCGCGCACCTCGAAGCTGATCTGATCGCCGGCCTGGCACAGCCCGATAGTGATCTTGGTGGCACCGGCGTACTTCACCGCGTTCTGCAAGCCCTCCATGATGCAGAAGTACAGCCCCGCCTCGGTCTCGACCTCGAGCCCGCCGACTCCGTCCGCTGCTATCTCGACCGGGACGGGGGCCTTCGCCGCTTGCGCACGCAGGGCCGCCACAAGACCGCGCTCAGCTAGCAACGGCGGGTAGATCCCCCTGGCAAGGTCGCGGAGGTTCTCGACGGCCTCAGCGGCGTCGGCCGACAGCTCGGCCAGCAGCTCGCGCTCGCCTTCCTCATCGACGCCGATCAGCGACTCGGTCAGCGAGAGCTTGATCGCCAGTGCGACCAGCTGCTGTTGTGCGCCGTCGTGGATGTTCCGTTCGATCCTGCGCCGCTCCTCGTCCTGTGCGGCGACCAGGCGCTGACGCGAGGCCCTGACCTCCTCGAGCCGCTGGAGCAGCTGCCCCGTCAGGCTGAGGTTGCGGAGCACGAGACCGGCCTGGCCTGCGAGGTCGCCGAGCATCCGGTCCTCAGTCGGGGTCAGCCGCTCGCCCGGTCGTTTGCGCAGCGACAGCGCTCCCAGTACCTCGTCGTGGTGCCTGACGAGCCTGACCTGGTCGGCAGCGGGAACCTCGACGGTATCGCCGGCGACTACACGGACGGCCGGCATAGCCTCGGCGGCGGCAGGCCAGACGGCGCTGTCCTCGAGCACATCACCAGACCGGAGCCAGACGTCGGCTCGCACCGCGCCGGTTCCCTCTGCGACCAGCTGCGCCATCCGGTTGAGCAGGTCATGGTCAGCGACGGTGCCGGTCATCCGGCCGGACAGCTCGGCCAGCACCTCGTATGGCGTTGCGCGCTTGCCGAACACCAGCCAGTTCGCGAGCCGCTGGACTCGTTCCCTGACCGGGTGGAACGCGACAGCGACGACCGCGGTCGCGACGATGGACAACAGCAGATTCGGGCTGGCCAGCTGCTGTGCGAGCGACCCGATTCCGACCACGATCGCTACATAGACGCCGGTGATGAAGACCGCGAGGGAACCGTAGACCAGCGTTCTGCTGATCACGATGTCGATGTCGTACAGCCGGTACTTGAAGACCGCGACGCCGATGGAGACCGGCACGGCTGCGACGCCCACGCTGATGAGCGCGTTGTTCAGGTTGGTCGCGGTCTCCTGGTCGCTGACCAGGAAACTGACCGCAACGTTGCCGAGGATTCCGAAGATGATGAGGGCCGCCGCGTACAGCAGCCACTTCAGCTGTTCCCGCTGCACGAAACCGGAGCGGCGGTAGCGGACGACCAGCGACGCTATGGCGGCCGCGCCGGATACGGCGATCAGCGCAACGCCGACGCCGGCGAGCAAGGTGAAGAGCTTCCCGGCAGTTCCGTCGATCCCGATGGGATTGGGTAGCTCAGGCGGTCCTGAGCTGGCGAGCATGGGGGCGAACGAATTACCGGTAATCCAGCAGGCGATCCCGGTCAGTGCTGCCCAGGCGACGATCCGCCAGCGCCGGGACGGCAGTGAACCAGTCGGGAACAGCAGCACCACGAATACCGTCAGCGCGGGCGCTATCATCCAGGTCCAGCCCGACCACAGGCCCAAGGCGAGCGTCGACCGGAAGTCCTGGAGAAACAGGCTGAAGATCCCTGCGGTGTAGCACAGCGCGATCGCGGACAGGAGCCAGCCGATCGGGTTCGAGGCGCGCTTCCATGCGAGCAGCGCTCCGACGGTCGCGAACGTGAGGATGAACGCGATACCGATAGCGTTGTTGACTCCGCTTCCTTGCCCCTCGCCGGACGGCAACGGCCGCGCGCCAGAAAAGCCGATCACCGCGATCGTCCCGATCGTGAGCGCCCATAGTGACCAGGCAGCCCAGAACGCGCCGCGATGCGCGGCAGCAGGCTGGTCCTGTTCAGGCTGCATCTGTATCTCCAGCTCCTCGGGGGTTACCAGCCGTCACTCATAGCCTCGCGCAGCCAGGAGCTAGCGGCGAGGGTACTGCCTAGTCAGCCATGGTGTGCCTGCCACCACATCCGTCGCCACTCTCGGACAGCGGGGCCCGCAGGTATGTGGGCGCGCGCTAGAGGGACACGAAGTCGCCTGAGTCGCGTTTGCGCCATAGCTGGCGCAGCGCGTCGGCGCTGAATCGCTCCTTGTTCAGATACGCGCGGGCGCCGCTCGCCGCCGCGTCCGCCGGCAGGTCACTCGCGTCGTACGTCGAGCACAAGAACACGATGATGTCAGGATGGGCGTGGACGATCTCGCGGGTCGCTGCGATGCCGCTCATCTGCGGCATATTGATGTCCATCAGGACCAGCTCAGGCCTGATCGTCTCGACCAGCTCGATTGCCTCTGGCCCGCTCGCGGCTTCCGCGGCCAGCTCGAAGCAATCAAGCCTGCGCAGCACGGCTTTGGCGGCAGCACGGAATGGCGCCTGGTCATCGACCACCAGGACCGAGTGCGGACCGTCAATCACGATCTGATCCTCCCACCGGCGTGCCCCTGCTCCCATGGTGCTGGCACCACTGCCCGTCGCCGGTCAATTGGCCTCAGGAAGAGTCGACCGCGGCCTCTGGAAGAGATGTCTACTGATGAGTAATATCGGAGTACGCAATTCCCAGAGGGGCCGCCATGAGCACGTACGACCACTACGTCAGCACCGTCGAGCCCGGAACCTGGGACGTCCCGGCCACTGGCGCGGCCAGGTTCAACTGGGAATACGACAATGGCCGAGGCCGGCTGCTGGATCTTTACCAGCGCGGCAAGGACAAGCAGTGGGATGCCACCAAGCGCATCGAATGGGATATCCCCGTCGACCCGACGAATGTCATGGAGCAGTCCGAAGAGCTGAGCCCGATCTACGGCTCACGCCAGTGGGAGAAGCTCAACCAGGACGAACGCGACGAGCTCGGCACCCACCTGTCATCGTGGCTGTTCAGCCAGTTTCTGCACGGAGAGCAAGGCGCGCTCACGGTCGCGGCCAGGATCGTCGAGTCGGTCCCCGACATGGACTCGAAGTTCTACGCCGCCACGCAGGTGATGGACGAGGCCAGGCACGTCGAGCTGTACCAGCGGTTCATCAAGGACAAGATCGGCATCTACTACCCGATCAACGACGACCTCGCGACGCTGCTCGGTGAGGCGCTGGCCGACGGCCGCTGGGACTACCCCTACCTCGGCATGCAGGTGCTGATCGAGGGCCTGGCGCTGGCCGCGTTCGGCGTGCACCGTGACATGTCCAACAACAAGCTCGTCACCCAGTTGCTTGCGTACGTGATGCAGGACGAGGCGCGGCATGTCGCGTTCGGGCGGCTCGCGCTTCGTGACTATTACGCCGAGCTGACGCAGCCCGAGCGCGCCGAGCGCGAGGAGTTCCTGATCGAGGGCTGCTACCTGATGAACAACAGGTTCCGCGCCCAGGAGGTCTGGGAGCGGCTCAACTTCGATGTCGACGAGTGCATGGAGTTCACCGACAAGTCGCCGGTCCAGCAGGCGTTCAGGTCACTGCTGTTCACCAGGATCGTGCCGTGTGTCAGGGACATCGGCCTGTGGGGACCGAAGGTCAGGCACGCGTTCGCCGACCTTGGCGTGCTCGCGGCGGCGGAAAGCGACCTCGAGCAGCTCATGAAGGCCGACGAGGATCTGGCCGAGCGGATCGACGAGGAGAAATACGCGGCCGAGCTCGCGGCCAGGAAAGCCGAGGTGGACGACGCAATCAGCGAGGCCGCCACGGCCTGAGCCGTACGCGTCTGTTCACAGATCGTGATCGACCATCGCTCGACTATCGGTACCCTGAGCCAGCGCCGCCTGTTCACAATGTCTCCCCCGAGCGCAGCGCGACGGGTAAGCCGCCGCGCTGCCGCTCATTGTTCGATGGCAGGCCGCGCAGGAAGGCGGGCGAGTGAGCGACCTCAGAGTCACGTTCGCTGGCCAGGCGTTCACGTTCGAGCCAGGCCAGACCGTCCGGATCGGTCGTAGTCCGGACAACGCGGTGATCGTCTCCGATCCCATCGTCTCGCGCGATCACGCCCGCATCACCTGGCGCTCGGACGGCTGGGTCCTCGATGATCTTGGCAAGGGCCGCACCTTCCTGGGGGGCCTCCCTATCGCCTCGGTCGCCGTGCAGCAGCCGCTCGACGTGCACCTCGCCACCCCGGGAGGACCTGAACTCAGGATCGAACTAGCCGACGATGGTCGCGCTGGCGAGGACGTTGCCGAGGAAGTACTCGCCGCCAGCGACCAGGCTGACACCGGGCCCCGCGCCGCCGCCACCGCCGCAGCCGAGTCCGCCGCCGTCGGTGCCGCCGCCAGCCGGGCTGCCGGAAGCACCGGCACTACCAGGCATCCGAGCGCCGTGCACCGCGAGGAACTGTGGCGCGGCGACATCTCGGGCGACCATTCCAGCCCGGTCTACCAGCACCTGCCCGCCCACCACGCCAGGCTCGACTCGCCCGGCGGCGACTTCGCGACCGCGGTGCACATTCTCGTGCCGGTCCGCAGCTGGCTGAAGGACCCTGGCTGGAAGCAGGGTTCCCGGCTGCTCGTGATCGCCTACGGCCTGCTTCCTTCCCTGTTCGTGGTGCTGTTCTCGGCGACGCATGACCTGAGCGCGCCAGGGTGGGCGTACAGCCTGGCGATCGCCCCGCTGTGGGCCGTCGCCTTCTGGTTGCTGATCAGGCCAGGGCATATCACCAAGCTGATCGGCTGGCTCGCGGTCGCGATCGTGGCTGGCGTCATGGTGCTCATCCCCACCTTGACCCTGCCCTGGGAAAATGCGCTCGACCAGACCGGGGCCAATCACAACCTGCTGCCCTGGATCTACGGCGTGGGGTTCGCCGAGGAGGTCACGAAGGCGCTGCCAATTCTGGTGGCGGCGCTGCTGCTCCGCTGGTTCTGGAAGATCACGCTCGACGTCCGGGTCTGGATGTTCCTCGGCACGATCTCAGGGCTCGCCTTCGGGGTCAGGGAATCGGTTTACTACACGGCCAGCTATCTGGTGCAGGGCAACCACAAGGCAGGCCTGGCCGTCCCGCTGATCCTGACGTTCGCGCAGCGGGTGTTCGTCGACGGCTTCCAGCACGCTGTATGGGCGGGCATCGGTGCGTTCTTCATCGGAATGGGCGTGAACTACCGACGGCGCCGGATCCCGCTGATCCTGTTCGGGATCACGCTGCCAGCGCTGCTCCACGGGCTGAACGACTGGAGCACGCAACTCGCGTCGCACTGGCTGTGGATCGTCATGGAGGCGATATCGCTGCTGCTGTTCATCGGATACACGATGTCGGCCGCGTCGATCGAACGCCAGGTCAGGGATAACCCGCTGTTCAGAGGCGACTCGATGATCATGGGAGCCGTGCCGGCGGCAGCGTCGCCGGATTCCGCTGAGCACGCCGTCACCCGCGTCCAGCGCGGGTAACGCGGTCGCTGGCCCGCTCCGCAGCGCGGCGCGCTGCCGGTTACGATCGCCCGGTGACCGGAACACTTCCGCCCACCGAACAACCCGCTGCCGCCACCGGCCCGCAATCCATGCCGGCGTTCCCCGCCGGATTCGAGTGGGGCGTCGCAACCGCTGCCTACCAGATCGAGGGCGCAGTCGCCGAGGACGGCCGCGGCGAGTCGATCTGGGACACCTTCTGCCGGCAGCCAGGGGTTATCAGGGACGGCGACACCGGCGAGGTCGCCTGCGACCACTACCACCGCTGGGCAAAGGACGTCGCGCTGATGGCCGACCTTGGCGTCACTGCTTACCGGTTCTCGATCGCCTGGCCCAGGGTTCAGCCCGGCGGCAGGGGCCCGGCCAACCAGCCCGGCCTGGACTTCTACGAGCGGCTAACAGACGCGCTGCTCGCCGCCGGGATCACGCCCGTGCCGACGCTGTACCACTGGGACCTGCCGCAGCCGCTTGAGGACGAAGGCGGCTGGCTCAACCGCGACACGGCATCGCGGTTCGCCGACTATGCGTCGCTGACCGCGGCACGGCTCGCCGACAGGATCGGGCTATGGATCACGCTGAACGAACCCTTCGTGGTAACTGCCTTCGGATACGCGCTCGGAATCCACGCGCCAGGCAAGGCGCTGATGGCCGGCGCGCTGCCTACCGCGCATCACCAGTTGCTCGGGCATGGACTTGCCACGGCCGCGCTGCGCACGGCCGGCGCCAGTCAGGTGATGATCACCAACAACTACTCCCCCGCCTGGCCAGCCAGCGACAGCGCCGCCGACGTCGCTGCGGCCAAGGCGTACGACATCCTGCAGAACCGGCTCTTCACCGATCCCGTACTGACCGGCCGTTACCCCGACCTCGGCGCGTTCGGTGTGGGCCCCGGTGGCCTGGACTGCGTGCGCGACGGTGATCTGGCCGCGATCTCGGTGCCCGTCGACGGGCTTGGCGTGAACTACTACATGCCGACCAGGTTGTCAGCATTGCCTGACTCGCCGCTGCCGTTCCAGATGCAGCCGATCGCCGGCTACCCGGTCACCGCTTTCGGCTGGCCGGTCGTTCCGGCCGGCCTGACCGAGCTGCTGCTGTCGCTGCGCGAGTGGTACGGCGCTGCGCTGCCGCCCGTCTACATCACTGAGAACGGCTGCTCGGTCGCCGACGAGGTGACGGCCGACGGGGCCGTCCATGACCAGGCGAGGATCGACTACCTCGACGGG
>DATELR010000329.1:0-9050 GCA_035276345.1 Streptosporangiaceae bacterium
CTTGGATAGCAGGCCAGGTCCGGGTGCTGACATCCGCGGAAGACCTGGCGAGCACTCGCGGGCGCTCGCTAGCTCGGGTCAGACGGCGTGTAGCACCTGTCCGCCGTATACGAGCGGGTCTTCTGGTTGAAGCAGGTCGGCGAGGCGGTTGAACTCCTGGAACCCTGGGTCGGCGTCATGCTCGCTGTGCGCTGCATGACTTGGGACCTCGACGGCGATGGCGTACTTGACGACGTCCTTGCGGTCGTCTGTGCCGAATGCGACCCGGGAGATTCGGGCGCTCAGGAAGGATCCTCGTGCCTTGTATTCGCGCCAGCGTGGCAGCTCACGCTCGGCAAAGAGCCGTTCGTACTCTGCGGCCTGCTCGGCACGGATGTGGATGATGATGACATCGAGTTCGCTCATGACGCACATCATGGCCCGCGGAGGAGGTAGGCAGTCCACGATCGCGCTGATGCTCTCCCCGGTCCAGAAGAGGCAGAAGTTCCGCAGGGAAGGCGCCGACGCCGAACGCTCCGTGGCTGCGGAGGAGGGGCCCCACCGTCGGTCATAGGTTCTCGCCCACTTCCGCGCACCCGTGCTGACCGATTAGGCCCGCCGTCCCACGAAAGGCCGGTGGCAAGCTCGCAACCCACGCTTCAGCCGGTGGGCTCGCTTCTGATCAGGTGGTCCAGCCAGCGTCGATCTCGTCGGGGAACGCAGTCATCCAATAGTCGGGCAGAACCTCCTTGAGGGTCTTCCACACGACGACGGTCGCATCGCTGCGATCAGCCACGGCCACGAGAACGCCGGGGCCGTAGACGGCGAGGCGCTCCCTGCACACGCCGCAGGGACTCAGAACGACAGTGCGGCCGCCCGGCTGCCGATGCAGGCAGACGGACGCGACGACTGGCTGGTTCAAGCGGTACGCGCCGCAATAGGGCTCGATCTCATGGCAGACCTCGACAGAAGCATTCACTGCATCCGGCGCGGTCCCCGCGAGGATGGTCCCATCTGCGAGCAGCATCGCTGCCGCACCGTGATCCTCGTCGTCGGGAAAGCGCGGGTCGATCAAATCCCTGCACGAGGCCACGGTCGCAGCCAGGGCTCTCTCGTCCACGGGGCTACAGTAGCCGTGCGCGATTCTGCCGCGATCCGCACTGGTTCACGCCATCGCGGACGGCCGAAGCTGCCTTACGAGGAGTCCACGCCAATGTCACCCACAGTCGGCGAGCTCGTCACCAAGGCGTTTGAATACGACGGTGGACGGCAGGTCACGGTGTATGTCCCGCCGGCTCCCGCCGAGGCGATCGTCTTCGGTGGGGACGGCCAGTTGATCACATCGTGGGGGAACGTACTCGAAGCGGCCGACGTACCTCCCACGATGATCATCGGTGCACACCGCCCAGACGATGAGACGAAGCGGATCGGTGAGTACTCACCGGGCGAGAGCACGGCCGCCTTCGCTTTTGACCCTGAACGATTCGCAGCACATGAGAAGTTCTTTGTCGAGGACGTCCGCCGGTGGGCGCGGTCGCGCTTCGGCGTCGCACTGCCCGCCGACCGAACCGCCGTGTTCGGTGTCTCGGCGAGCGGGGAGCTTGCGCTCGCGATGGGGCTTCGCCATCCCGACATCTACGGCGCGGTCTTTTGCGCGTCACCGGGCGCTGGTTACCGACCGCCCGCCACCATGCCGAGCTCGCTTCCGCGCGCGTACCTCGTCGCGGGCAGGCAGGAGCCGTTCTTCCTGAAGAACGCGACCCGATGGGCGGACGCGCTCCGCGATGCGGGCGCGGACGTTGTCATGACCGAGCGAGTCGGGTCGCACGGCGACGCGTTCTGGAGAGAGGAATTCCCGCTCATGGTGGCATGGGCGTTTGGCGGCTGAGCATCGCGATCGCCAGCCGCCTCTGCCATCTCCATCCGCTAGGCCATGCGCATCAGACATCCCAGTCAGGACATGGCCTCAGATTGCGTGTCTGTGCTCAACTCGATGCGATGCGGGAAGCGGTGCACCTCCTGCGGCCAGCCGACGGCCATCGCGACCCGGCCGGCCCAGTACCGCGCCGCGGCATCGTCGGCCACATCGACGACCGCAAAACCGCCGAGGTGCTCTTTCGTCTCGACGTACGGCCCGTCGGTGAATATGGGCGAGCCGCTGCTGGGGTCGACACTACACACGACGGTCGATGCGTCCAGACCGCCGTCGCTGAAGACGAAGACGCCGGCGTCCGTCATCTCCTCGATCAAGGCCCTCGCGGACGCGGCCTTTTCGCGCAACTCTTCTAGCGTGTGCTCCTGCACCCACTCGTCATTGAAGGCGATCAGGTATAGCGCCATGTCAAGCTCCTCTGCTCACGGGCAACCGGCAGGGCTGCCACTCACCTGCTCCACGAACGCACTCGCGACGATCCGACACCTCCGCCAAGATTTGTTTTCCAAGTCTTCCGCATCGACGAAGGGAGCTGACGCTCCCGTACGCCGTTCATGCCGCGCTAGCGCAGAGCCCAATTGCGAGCGCAGACGGATAGATATAGGCGGCCCGTGGTCGTACCCCTCGGCAGCCGAGCAGACTGTTCCTTGTGGAGACGAGCTACGGCCTCGTGCCGATCGGGTGGGTGCAGTCGGAGCTGCGGGTCCTTGACGATGCGCCGCACCAGCGCCAGGGCGCGCCTCGGGCGTGGATCCGCTTCGACGAGCAGATCGCGGAAGGCACCAAGGACCTGCGACCTGGCGACGAAATTGTGGTACTCACCTGGCTTCACCTGTCGCCCCGCGACGAGTTGGCCACGCATCCCCAGGACGACATGAGCCAGCCGCTTACTGGCGTGTTCAGCACTTGTTCGCCCAACCGGCCAAACCCCATCGGCCTGCACCGTGCTCGCATCACGGCGCGCGACGGGCTTCGCATTGAGGTCGACGCACTCGAGGCAGTCGACGGGACGCCGGTTGTGGACGTCAAACCGGCCATCGACGTGCGGCCTTCGGGCTAGGTTCCCTCCCAACCTGCGAATCGCTGGTCGGAACGAAGATCCAATCGACTCCGTCCTCGCCGAGAGCGTCCATGTGCTCGGCACGTGCAAGCCCAGCGCGGATGGCCACGCGCTGAGAGGCGAGATTCCGCGGACGGATCCTGGCCACGAGAGCGCGATCCAGAATGTTCTGGGCGGCCCAACCGGTCACCGCGGAGGCGGCCTCGCTGGCCAGCCCGCTCCCCCATACCGCCGGAGTGAACCGGTAGAACAAGTTCACGACCTCGCTCTCGTTGAGCCGCATTACCTTGATCCCGCAGAATCCGATAGGCGTAGCCGAATCACGACGGCGGACGACCCAGTACCCGAAGCCGAACCGGAGCCAGTGCTCATCCCATCGCCGAAAGAGCTGCTGAGCTTCATCGCGGGTGGCGACCATGTCGGAAGGATTGTGTGCGCACGCTCGGCTATCGCTGTTGATCGAGAAGATCGCATCGACGTCCGCTGGCGCTGGCCGCCGCAGCGAAAGCCGCCTGGTTACCTGCTCCTCGGCGGCGTGGCCAGGGCTCATCTGGCACACGTTACCTTCGGCCGCTCCGCGTCCCGGCAGCGCGGGCGGCCGGTTTTGCGGTGGTCTTGTGCAACATCCGGGTGCCTGTCGCGTTGCTTCCAGGGGTTCGTCGTGAGCCGGACCCGATAAGGCGGCGCTAAGGGCCAGTTGCGAGCGCCGCTGGCTCTAGGGCACGACGATGAGGGGTACTGGCGAGTGGCGGGCCAGGCCGACGGCGACCGAGCCGACCACGCGGTGCGTGACAAGAGACGAACTCCCGACCACGATCACGACCGTCGCGTCAGTGTGAGCATCGCTTATGTCTTGGGCTGCCGCGAGCAGTTCCTCGGTGATCTGGCCCTCGCGTCGCTCGAAGCCCCAGCGCTCCTCACGGTCGTGCAGCTGCTCGCCCGCCTTGGCGCGTAGCTCCTGCTCAATGTCGTCAAAGCCGGTCTCTAGCTCGGTCACCGCACCGGCCGATAGGGCGGCCATGCTGGGCATGTGAGCGACGTAAACGACTTCGATGCTGCCGGTCCGGCCCTGCAGCAGGTTGACTGCCGCGTCGAGCGCTCTGGCGGCAGGCGCCGATCCGTCATAGCCGACGACGGGGCGCAAGTCCGTCGCCGACGGTGCGCTGGTACTCACCTCGGGAAGATACCCAGGTGCCGGTGCGCCTCGAATCTGGCATCTGGCGGCGAACGCGAACGGACGACGTATCCAGCCCTGTCCTTGTTATCGGCGGGCGGGCGTACCTGCAAGCTCGCGAGACCGGCTAACTACCGGCGAGCAACTGCACAGCGCCACGGGGATTGCTTCGAACCCCCGCCGGGACGGGGCGGGCTGCGCCGGAACGGTGGCCGGCGCGGCAGCAGCCGGGGAGACCTCCGCCGCAGACGCGGCCTCCCTGAGTTCGGCGAGCCTATGTCTCGACGGCAGCAAGACGACCGAGAGGATGCACCCAAGTCCGAGCAGCGCGGCTGAAACGGCGAAGGCCAAGGTGTAGCCGTGGGTGGCCGCGATCGCTGGCGCTCGCGTGCTGGTGTGGTGGGCGACCAGGTAGCTGGCCGTGGCAGTCAGCGCGATAGTGCTGAGCGCGGACGTCCCGATCGAGCCGCCGACCTGTTGCATCGTATTGACCAGGGCGGAAGCCACGCCCGAGTCGGCCCGGCGTACTCCTGTCGTCGCGGTGTTGATCGCCGGGGCGAAAATCAGGCCGAAGGCCAGGCCGAGGATCAGCAGCGCCGGCAGCACCCCCGCGACGTAGCTGGACGCAACGCTCACCTGGGTCAGGTAAGCCATCCCGCCCGTACCCAGCAGCATGCCGGACGCGATGAGCGCCCGCGGCCCGACCCTAGGCAGGAGCACGATGCTGGACAGATTGGAGGTGATCAGGATGCACCCGATCATCGGCAGGAACAGCAATCCGGTGCTCAGCGGGCTCTCTCCCTTGATGAGCTGCAGGTAGTAGGTCAGGAACAAGAACGTGCCGAAGATCGCGATCCCGGTAATGAAGACAGCGACATACGAGCCGCCCCGGGTACGGTCCACGATCACTCGCAAGGGCAGCAGCGGGTGCGTGGACCGTTGCTCGGCAGCGACGAATCCCGCGAGCAGGACCGGGCCGAGGATCAGGGAGGCAAGCGTCAGCGCGGAGGTCCAGCCTGAGGTCTCGGCATGGGAGAAACCGAACACGATCAGGAACAACCCCGCGCAGGCCAGCACAGTGCCTGGCCAGTCCATCCGCGGCCGGGTAGCGGGTGCGCCGGCGCGGATGTAGGCCAGGGCGCCGGCTATCGCGATCGCGGCAAACACGAGGTTGACGTAGAGGCAATAGCGCCACGACAGGTACTGGGTGAGCAGCCCGCCCAGGATCAGTCCGATCCCGCCGCCGCCCGCAGCGACCGAGCCAAAGACGCCGAACGCCCTCCCCCGCTCTTGCGGATCCCGGAATGTGCTCACCAGCGTGCCCAAGGCGGACGGCGCGAGCAGCGCGCCGAACACTCCCTGCAGCGCCCGGGCCGTCACCAGGATGACGAACGACCCGGCCGCGCCCCCGACGGCAGAGGCAAGGGCGAAACCAGCCAGGCCGGTGACGAAGACCCACTTCCGGTTGAACATGTCGCCAAGACGGCCGCCTACCAGCAGCAAGCTGCCGAAAGCTAGGGCATAGGCCGTCACAACCCACTGCCGGTCGCTGTTGGGGAAGCCCAGCGCGCGCTGGGCAGACGGCAGGGCGATGTTCACAATCGTCGCATCCAGCACCACCATCAGCTGGGCGACGGAAACGACAACGAGTACCAGCCACCGCCGGTCAGCAGGCTGCGTCTGGGGCTCTCGCGTGGCGGTAGACGCTGCAGATGACATCCAGCCCCCATACCCACCGAACGGCGGCTGGCTACTCTGCTGGCTCGACCTTGTCGCCACTCGAGCCGGCACCCGTTTAGCCTTCCCGCGTGTTCCATGGCAGGCTAGCCACAGCAAAATATCGCTAGCGCGGGCCCGCACAGTCATGATGGGCACCGCATCCCTAATCAAGAAGGTCAAGATGGCGCAGGGCACTGTGAAGTGGTTCAACGGCGACAAGGGTTACGGTTTCATCGCCGTAGAGGGGGGCCCCGACGTGTTCGTGCACTTCAGCGCGATCACTGGTGGCGGCTACCGCAGTCTCGAGGAGGGGCAGAAGGTCGAATTCGACATGACCCAGGGCCAGAAGGGACCTCAAGCGGACAACGTCAGCGTCATCGGCTAAAACACCTGCGGGCAGGTGTCACCTGGCTTGCCCTGACGACATCTGCCCGCACGTCACGACTTTGCGGCGCGCCCGACGTGCCGATCTGATGTGGTGAAGGTTCGAACTGCACACCGCCCGCCAACCAGGTCGGCAGCGGGATCACAGCCCGGCTCCCTGTAGCGCCGACTCAAACTTCCAGGTCAACGCGGCACTCGGCCATGCCGACTTGCCCTGCCTAGCCGCACTCGCTTCGCCGAGCCCCTGAAGGGCTTGAGTTTGCTACTGTGATCCCGGTGGTCAAGCAGCCGGCCAGACAGCGAAAGGCGTCCCGGCTGAGAGCCAGCCTCCGTGACCTGCGGATGAGCTTGCGATGCATGACCATGAACGTTTCAAGTGCCCTGTGATCGTGTCGCTGCCGACCGAGATTGATATCGCAAATGCGGAGGCTGTCGGTGAGCAACTGCGCGCGGCATTCGCCCCCGGCGTTTCCGTCGTTATCGCTGACCTGAGCTCGACGGTCTTCTGCGATGCCTCCGGCGCCCGCCAGCTGATGATGGCCCATAAAAGGGCAGTCGCGAGTAATGGCCATTTGCTTGTGGTTATTTCATCCTCGAACGTGCGCCGGGTCCTGGCGATTCTGGGATTTGATCGGGTGTTGGAGATCTATTCCGACCTCGCCGCAGCCCTCGCGACAAGGCCGCCGCCTAATGGCCAATGAATGTGGCTCAGGCCTTGATTGAGGGCATCACCGCGCTCACGTATTGATGCCATTTATGGCACCGCGCCTCATCAATCCCACCTGTCCTGGTGCATGCCGCGTTGACCGTGCCCGGCACCTCGGTCATACTGTCAAACGCCCGGCAGGCGCCGCGGCACGTGGTCCGGCAGCGCGGCTACCTATGTCACATGTGACAGCAGGAGTCAGCCATGCTCCAACGACAAACCGCCGGTGCCGCCATCGCGCCACGGCGAGGTCTTTCCGCCGTTCTCGGCGACAGCCATGCCCGGTACGCTGGCAACGCGCGCATCCGGCACGCTGTGCCTCACGGCGCGGCTGCCGGGAAGGTCCCGCCCCAGGTCAGACCGGATGGCAGCAGTGGCACACGACGACCCGCCGACTCCGCAGCTCGGCGAACGCTACAGGGATCTAGTCGAGTCGCTCACCGACTTGGCCCGGACGCTGACTGAGACCGAGTCGGTCCGCGACACCCTGCAAAGCATCCTCGCCCTCGCACTCCGCTCCATTCCCGGATGCCACGCGGCCAGTATCACGGTGCTTGACGACAAGGAGCAGCCGAGCACCATCGCGGCCACCGACGAAAAGACCTACGAGCTGGACCGCCGCCAGTACCTTCTGCAGGACGGGCCGTGCATGGACGCCGCCCGGCGCCAGCAGGTCAACCGATGGAACATGCAGCAAGCCGAACAGCGCTTCCCAGAATTTAGCCATCTGGCTGAGGAAATGGGCCTGCAGAGTTATCTTTCTGCCGGGCTGGGCCTCGCCGGGCGCCGATTGGGAGCCCTCAACCTGTCAAGTCGCGACCCTGACGGCTTTAGCCAGCTCGATGAGGACCTTCTCTCGCTTTTCACCGTGCCCGCCGCGGCCGCCATCGTCGTCGTAGGCCGCTACTTCGGCGCCCGCGACCTCGCCGCACAGCTTGAACAGGCCTTGCAATCGCGGGCCGTGATCGATCACGCGATCGGCATCATCATGGCCGAGTCACGCTGTGACGCCGACCAAGCGTTCGCGATACTCAGCAGGGCATCGAATAATCGGAACATCAAGCTCCGCGACCTAGCCGCCGAGATCGTCCTGCAAGTCAGCAAGCGGGCACCGTCCGATGACGTGAATTAAGGTTCTCGAACAGTGGTTCTCACCTGGGGGATCTCTGTTACGTGCCTGAGCATTCGGAGAGGTTATGCACTCGGCGGCTGACGGCCGCCCGGCGATCGTCGGCCGTGACCATGAGCAAGCCGAACTAGCTGCGGCGCTGGAAGATGCCATAGCTGGCCACGGCCGAGCGGTACTGGTGCTGGGCGAGGCCGGGATGGGCAAGTCGATGCTTTCCGACTGGCTGGTCAGCCGGGCCGAGCAGGCGGGCATGCGGGTTGCGCGCGGGGCATGCTCAGCCGGAGGAATGCCGCCGCTGTGGCCATGGCGCCGCTCGATGGCTGCGATCGGCTTGGAGTTGCCGTGGCGGGAGCAACGCGCCACGGCAGGTCCCGCTGACCAGGAGATCATGGCAGCCGCGATCGTCGAGGCGGTCGCCGCCGCTGCCGTCCAGCATCCGCTGCTCCTCGTATTGGAAGACCTGCACTGGGCGGACCCGATCTCGGTGCTGGTAGCCCGCGCCACCGCCGAGGCAGTCGCAGCAATGCCGTTGATGCTGCTGCTTACCTGCCGGGATGAGAAAGACGAAGCTACGCAGGACGTCCGTGACCGGCTAGCTGAGCTGCCAGCCAGCGTGCGGCGGATGGTGCTGCCGCCGCTGAATGCAGACGCGATCGCTGCCCTGGCGCGTCGCATTACCGGACCCGGCCTGGCAGATCCGCTGATACCTAGCTTGCACACACGGACCGGCGGCAACCCGTTCTTCGCGAGCGAGGTGGCCATGCTGATGGCCGCACGAGGGACCGGAGCGGCACTGATGGTGCCACCGGGCGTGCGCGAAGTACTGCAGCGGAGGTTGGCGAGGCTTAGCCAACCATGCGTGTCGCTGCTGACCGCAGCCGCGATCATCGCCGAGACGGCGGCTGAAGCAATCGAGGACGACCTGCTTCAGCAGATGACCGGCGTCAGCGAGCAAGCTGCGGGCAA
>DATELR010000330.1:0-46139 GCA_035276345.1 Streptosporangiaceae bacterium
TCGCCAGCTCGGCGAGCGCTGCTGTCAGATCGTCCAGGCCGGCCCCGGTGACCGCGCTGACCGCTACCGCGGGTACCTCGCCGAGGCTTGACCGCTTGAGCTGCTCGGCCGCCTGGGCCATGGCATGGCTGGGATCGGCCAGGTCGGCCCTGGTGATCGCTAGCAGGCCGCGCGTGATACCGAGGGCGTCGATGGCGGCCAGGTGCTCAGCCGACTGCGGCATCCAGCCGCCGTCGGCGGCCACGACGAAGAGGACCGCGGGGACCGGTCCCACGCCAGCAAGCATGTTCGGTACGAACCTCGCGTGCCCAGGCACGTCGACGAAGGCCAGCCGCTCCCCCGACGGCAGCGTCATCCAGGCGTAGCCCAGGTCGATCGTCATGCCACGGCGCTTTTCCTCGGCCCAGCGATCCGGTTCCATGCCGGTGAGCGCCCGCAGCAGGGCCGACTTGCCATGATCCACGTGCCCCGCGGTAGCAATGACGTGCATCCGGTCAGCCACCCTGCTCGGGGCCGTTTGCGGCCAGGACCGCGGCGGCGAGCGCGTCGTCATCGGCAGGATCGACAGCGTAGAGATCGAGCAGCAGCCTGCCTTCGCTGATCCGGCCGGCCACCGCTGGCTGACCTCCGGTACGGACCTGGGCACCCGAGCGCAGCGGGCCGGCCAGCGATTCAGGCAGGCTGACGGCCGCGCTCGCGAGCGGCACGCCAGGTGCGCCGCCGCCGCCAACGGCCGCCTCGCTCGTGACGGGAATCGCGTCAATTCCAGCCTCAGCCAGGACGGCGGACAGCCGACGGGCACGGCTGATCAGAGCGCCCGCGGTGGCCGCCAGCGCCTGCAAGACCGGGGCCTGCGGCCCGGTCAGCGTCGCCTCGAGCGCGGCCACCGTCAGCTTGTCTACCCGGAGGGCGCGGGCGAGGGGGTGCCTGGCGAGCTGCCTGACTACATCGGCCCGGCCGAGCAGCAGGCCAGCTTGCGGGCCGCCGAGCAGCTTGTCGCCGCTGGCCGTCACCAGCGCGGCACCGGCCCTCAGCCAGGTTGCGGCGTCCGGCTCGTCGGGCAGCGCCGGATGAGGCGCGAGCAGGCCAGATCCGATGTCGCCGACCACCAGCGCGCCGAGCCCGGCGAGATCGGAGACCCCGACGCTCTCCGTAAAGCCTTCGATCCGGTAGTTGGAGGGATGGACTTTCAGCACGAAGCCGGTGCGCAGCCCGATCGCGGCAGCGTAGTCATCGACCGACGTCCGGTTCGTGCTGCCGACCTCACGGATCGTCGCGCCCGTGCTTTCAAGCAGCTCAGGCAGCCGGAATCCGTCCCCGATCTCGATCAGTTCGCCGCGGCTGACGACGATCTCGCGTCCGGCCGCCAGCGCCGTGGCCGCGAGCACCAGCGCGGCGGCATTGTTGTTGACGACATGCACGGCCTGGGCGTCAGGAATCGCCTTTGCCAGCGCAGCGAGCATCGCGGCGCCGCGCCGTCCGCGCGAGCCACTCTGCAGGTCATATTCGAGGTCGGTGGATCCGGCCGCGACCGCCAGTGCATCCCTGGCTGCGGTGGACAGCGGCGCGCGCCCGAGGTTTGTGTGCAGCAGAACGCCGGTAGCGTTGATTACTGGCGTGAGGCTGGTCGCGAGCTGCGGCAACCCGGTTACGGCGGCTGCCGCAACTTCGTCGGGGCGGATGTCGCCGTCCCTGGCCCGCTGTTGCGCGCGGTGTACAGCGTCCCGCACCAGGGACCTGCCAAGCCGTAGCTCAGCAGCTGCCAGCCGCGGGTCCGCCAGCACCGCATCGGTGCGCGGCACCAGCCTGCGGGCGTCCTCCACGACCGTGACCATACCTCGCGGCGCAGGACAGCACGTATGCCAGCAGCCAGCCAGGTTGCGAAACGGGCTCGGCTGCATGAGGAGTTACCAATATTACGTCCCGATGTGCCAGTCTTGACCGATCGAGCCGCCGGCACTGACGCGAAGAAGGTGAGTGACCATGGCCGATGGCGTGCGAACACCTCGCAGCAGAGGCGGCCTGTCCGGGCTCGCGCTGATATTGCTCGGCGCGTGGGGCGGAATCGCGCCTTACGCAGGGCCATCGCTGAACTTCGGTTATACCCCTGATAGTGCGTGGTCCAATACGTCCGGCCGGCTGTACCTGTCGGCCATTCCTGGCGGTGTAGTCCTGGTCGCCGGCCTAGTCGTGTTGTTTACGCGGAGCAGATGGTTCGGCGGCCTCTGTGCTTTCATCGCGGCGCTCGGCGGGGCGTGGTTCATTGCGGGCGCTGCCCTGATCAGCTTTCTGCCGCGCAACCAGGCTGCCTCGATCAGCACCGGAACGCCGCTCGGCACTGGCGCGCACATCGCCGTCCTCACCAATCTGGCTTTCTTCACCGGCCTTGGCATCCTGATCTTGTTCTTCGCGGCAATGGCGCTCGGACGCCTCTCGCTGGCGGCGCACCGCGACTTCGCTGCCGATAATGGCGATCTCGCTGGCACCGACGTCTACGGCGGTTACCAGCAGCCACAAGGATCGGTTCAGCCGCAATACGGGTCGCAGTATCCGCGGACAGATCCTTTCCCGCCCGAGCATTACGCGTCGCCGACAGAGTACGCAGCGGCCGGCCAGCAGCCGACCGGGCAGTTCCCATCGCCCGGCGGGCAGTTCCAGCCGCCCGCGGGGCAATACCAGGCACCCGCGGGTCAGTACGCGCAGCCCGACCCGTTCGGGGTGACACAAGAGCAGTCGACCGTTCAGCGTTCGCAGAGCCCGTTTCCGCCGGCGCCCTTCCCTGGCAACCCGGACCAGCCGGCCACTACGCAGCAGTCCGCCAAGCCGACGGAGCAGCCGCCCGGGCAGGAGTAGGCCAGGTACGAATGGCGGAGGCGGACGGGAATCGAACCCGCCGACGACGCAGCGCGCCGTCCGCCGGTTTTGAAGACCGGGGAGCCCACCAGGTGCCCAGACGCCTCCGTCCCAGACCCTATGCCACCGCGCGCAGATAAGGACGCGCGCGGCTGGTGCTTAGTCGAGCCCGGCGTAGAGCGAGTCGATCACGTCCGCGTACTTGTTATGGATGATCCTGCGCTTGAGCTTGAAGGTCGGCGTCAGCTCCTCGCTTTCTGCGGTCCATTCAACCGGCAGCAGCTGCCAGCGCTTCACCTGCTGCACCCTCGCGAGCTGCGCATTCGCCGCCTCAACGGCCGCTTCGACGGCCTCGACGACGATCGGGTTATCGGCCAGCTCGGCGAGTGATGTCGCCTCGATTCCGCGCGCCTTCGCCCAGGCTGGCGCAACCTCCCCGTCCAGCGTCAGCAGGGCGACGACGAATTTCCTCCGGTCGCCGAACGCTAGCGCCTGGCCGATCAGCGGATTCGCGACAAGCACGTTCTCGACCGCGGCCGGCGAAATGTTCTCGCCGCCGGAGGTGATGATGAGCTCCTTCTTCCTGTCCACGACACTGACGAAGCCGTCTGCATCGATGGCGCCGATGTCGCCCGTGTGCAGCCAGCCGTCCTCGTCGAGCAGCGCGCTGGTCTGCTCCGGCAGGTTCAGGTAGCCGGGTGTATTCAGCGGCCCCCGGGTAAGGATCTCGCCGTCATCGGCGATCTTCACCTCAACTCCGGGTACCGGGCGTCCGACCGTCCCCATCTTGAACGCGGCCGGGGTGTTGGTCGTGAACGCGCCCGTCGTCTCCGTCATGCCGTACACGTCCAGGATCTTCATGCCGAGCCCGGCGAAGAACGCGGCGACCTCAGGCGGCAGCGGCGCAGCAGCGCTGACGACGTTCACCGCCTCGTCCAGGCCCAGCAGCCCCTTGATCGGCCGCAGTACCTGCTCGTCGGCGGCCTCGAACCTGGCCGCGAGGTCCTCGGAAGTGGTGTGGCCGTACTGGCAGCTCAGGACGTATTCGCGGCCTGTCGCCATGGCGGCGGCGACGGCCGCCTTCCTGGCCTCGTCCTGCTCCATCGTGAGCAGCGCCTGAATACCTGCCTGGATCTTCTCCCAGACCCTGGGCACGCCGAAGAACGCCGTCGGCTTCACCTGGCCGACCACGCCGACCAGGTCAGTCGGAACATGGCAGAAGTAGGTGTGACCGGCGCTGTAGATAGCCAGGTAGAGGGTGAACATCCGCTCAGCGATGTGGGCCAGCGGCAGGTAAGAGACCCACCGCACGCCTTGCATCGTGCTGCCGCCTAGCTCGGCCGTCTTGCATTCGTACATCACGCTGCCGTGCGTAATGACTACGCCCTTGGGGTTGCCCGTCGTGCCTGAGGTGTACAGCAGGGTCACCGGATCAGCTGGCCCGATCGCATCGACCCTGCGCGCAACTTCGGCTGCTTCGCTCCCGCTGCCCGCCTCCGCACCAAGTGCAGAGAAAGCATCCCAGCTCACGTGCTTGCCGTCGGCTGGGCAGACCTCGGAGTCGCGCACGATCACGGTGGTCAGGCTCGGCAGATCGGGCCGCAGTGGTTCCCATCTGGCCAGCTCGGACGCCCCGTCCAGCACCGCCATCCGGACCTGGCAGTCCGACGCGACGTACCTGATCTGGTCAGCTGCGAGCGTGGCGTAGAAGGTAACGGGAACGCCGCCGGCGTGCACCACGGCCTGATCGGCGAGCACGTGCTCCATCCGGTTGGGCAGCATCAGCGCGACCCTGTCCCCCGGCTCCAGGCCGAGCCTGACCAGCGCGGCCGCAAGCCCCAGCACCTGATCCCTGAATTGCCGCCAGGTCAGCGTCTGCCAGGGCCCGTCGCCTTCTCGATCGGAATAAGCCGGCTCGTCGCCGTAGGCTGCGACGGTCTGCTGCAGCAGCCTGCAGAACGTCATGCCCGCGGTCTGCGCCTCGATGTCCGCGCGTTCCTCGATGACTGGACTGGTCACTGCGTCCTCCGTAGCTGCGCGGGCGTCTTCAAAGACGGCACCGCCTGGTCTGCCTGGGCGATATGCCACCATGTGCGGCCGCAAGGCGCAAGGGATGGCCTGGCTAGAGTTCAGCAATGGACACTCAGCGGTCAGCGGAGGTCGGCACATCAGCGCCGGTCAGTCCGGTCAGGCTCACTCAGTACGCTCACGGCGGCGGCTGTGCCTGCAAGATTCCGCCTGGCGAGCTCGAAGCGGCGGTAGCCAGGCTGGTTCCTGAGCACCAGCCGGACGATCTCCTTATCGGCGTTGAACACGGCGACGACGCGGCGGTCGTCCGGATCAGCGGGACGCGCGCCATCGTGGCCACTGCCGACTTCTTCACGCCCGTCGTCGACGACCCGCAGACGTTCGGCAGGATCGCGGCCGCCAACGCGCTCTCCGACGTCTACGCCGTCGGCGGCGAGCCTTTGATCGCGCTGAACCTTCTCGGCTGGCCGCGCGCTGTGCTGAGCGCCGACTTGGCGGCAGAGGTGCTCACCGGCGGGCTTGAGATCGCGCGGCAGGCCGGCTGTCACGTGGCAGGCGGCCACAGCATCGATGACCCTGAGCCCAAATACGGCATGGCGGTGACCGGGCTCGCCGACCCGGACCGGCTGCTGCGGATCGACGCAGGCCGCCCCGGGATGCCGCTGTCGCTGACCAAGCCGATAGGGACCGGGATACTCAACGCGATGCACAAGGCAACGGGCGAGGTCAGCGACGCTGCGATCAGCGTGATGACGACGCTGAACGCGGCCGCGAGCAGGGCGGCACTGGCGGCTGGCTTGCGGTGCGGCACCGACGTGACCGGGTTCGGGCTGCTCGGTCATGCGTTCAAGCTGGCCCGGGCGAGCGGGGTCACGGCGGTCATTGATCATCGCGCCGTCCCGGTGATCGAGGGAACCCGCGAGGCTCAGCGCGCCGGGTACCTCCCAGGAGGTAGCCGGCGTAACCTCTCCTGGGTTGCACCACATGCGGACTTCGGCACCCTGCCGGAAGATGACCTGCTTCTGCTTGCCGATGCGCAGACGTCTGGCGGCCTGCTCCTCGCCGGGGAGGTCCCTGGCGGGACGGTCATCGGCGAGCTGGTGCCCCGCGCTGAGCGTGTCCTAACAGTTACCTAGCAATTACCTTCTGTAGTTACCCTGAAGGAATTGTGGGCAGGCTTCACTCACGGCTTGCACAACATCGGGCAGACTATCCCGGTGGCCTTGCCGCAGCGGCGCGATGCTAACTGCCGCCAGATTGCAACAAGCGGCGGCTGCCACTCGTCTAACAGTCGGATGTAGACGATCGCGCGAGACGCGCGTCAACGGTGTTTCAGCCCGGAATGGCGACCGGCTCCGGTCGCGGAAAGGAAGGATCGGAGCGTGCAGGCACAGGCCGGGATGGGGCCGCCCGACGTCTCTGGCAGAGATCGGCTGCGGGTGCTGTCGTGGCACCGGCTCCTCGGAAATGCTGGCCTGATCCTGGCCGTTCTCTTTTTCGTTCTCTCGCTTACGGCCTATCTGACCGATCAGGCAGTTCATCGGCACGCCGTCCTGACCTGGTATGACCTGAACGTTTACAACGACGCCGGCCTGATCACCCGTCAGCTCCCGTCGATTCTGTATACGTGGGAGCTCAAGGTCGGTGTCCAGTTCACTTACACTCCCTTCGCCGCGCTGCTCTTTGCGGGCGGCTCGCTGCTCCCGCTCTTCGCCCTGCGCTGGATCATGACGATTGCGAGCCTGGCAGCTATTCCGCTGACGGTGTGGCTCACGCTGGGCGGAATGGGGCGCCGCGGGGCTGGCCGCCTGGCTGCCACGTTTGCCGTGAGCGCACTCGCCTTGTGGATTCAGCCGATGGTCAAGGCGCTGTTCCTCGGGCAGATCGAACCCCTGCTGATGCTGCTCGTTGTCTGGGATCTGACCAGAGCAGACTCGCGGCGGTGGAAGGGCATCGGCATCGGAATCGCGGCAGGGATCAAGCTGGTGCCGCTGCTGTTCATTCCATATCTGCTGCTGGCGGGCAAGGTACGACAGGCAGCGATAGCGACTGCGGCGTTCGCCGCGACCATCGTCATTGGGTTTATCAGCCTGCCTGGTCCGTCTGCCTCTTACTGGCTCACCGGGTACTTCGTGCGCCCGGGACGGACTGGTTCGGTCCACTCGCTGGTCAACCAGTCGCTGCTCGGGTCGCTGTCCCGGCTGTACGGAGCGGTGGCTCCTGCGCAGTCCGTCTGGCTGCCCATCGCTGTGGTGGTGGCGGCTGCCGGCATTGTCGCCGGGGCGATGCTGGCCAGGACCGGGCGGCCGGTCCACGGCTGGGTCCTGGTCGGCGTCACCAGCGTGCTGGTCTCGCCGATCAGCTGGGATCATCACTGGGTCTGGGTCGTCCCCGTGCTGGCCTTGATGGCTGGCCTGGCGCTCACCGCCCGGCCCGTCGTGAAGGCCTGCTACGTCCTGGGCATCGTGGCCACGGCGGCAATCATGGGCGCGTGGCCATGGAAATACAGCGGATCTCATGCGTACGTCCCGAGACGCGGCTTGCTCGGCTGGTTCGTGAAACCGCCAGAGACCACGCAGATCATGGTGGTGCACGGCTGGCAGCTACTGACGTGGAACCTGTGGGTGGCGATCGGCATCGCGATGTACCTGGCGCTGATCGCCGTCGCCGTCGTGGGCTGGCGGAGGCGGCCGCGTAGGCAGCTCTCTATGGTGACGCCGGAAAAGAGCCCGATCGACGCGCTGCTGGCGCGTGCCGACGCGATCTTGCGCGGCGGGACGCTGGTCGGATCCGGCGGGCCGGGCCAGGACGATAAATCATCAGGATCCGGCCAGTCAGACGTGACCTGGAGTGCCGGGAATAACGGTGAGATCAGCAGGGCCGGCCACGGAGCCGTGTCATCCAATGGCCAGGTCGGCGAGGATTCGAGTGCCCGCGATACGGGAGCAAGCCGACCTAGTGCTGTGCCCCGGCCGGCTCGCTGACGTCTCACATCTAGCGCAGTGCTGGTTCCCTGACCTGGTTCGGGTGGTCGCTGAGGGTGCTAGCTGCCAGTGGCGCGGTACTCGCGTGTGCCACGTGACTCCGGCGCGCGGTACGGCCGCGCGGCCCGAAGACCGCGATTGCGTAGATGGCCGCTGCGATCAGCAGGACTGCGGCCACTCCCGCGCCCAGCCCCGCCAGCGCGACATTGATCAGGTGGAAGTCAATCATCGTCGGCCGCCTCCCTTTCCTTCGATGTATACGGTGTTCACATTCACATGATGCCTCACGAAGTTAACGCTGTCAACATGAGAGAACTTCCGGCCACGCCGGCGATTCGCCGGTCGGCTTAGCCCTTGATCCCGTTCAGCAAGAAGTCAGACGTGCGTTCGATGGCTCTGGCCCGATCTTCTGGTGAGAGCCTCGCGAGCGGGCCGTCAGTCAGCAGCGTCGCGAGGCCATGGACGGTCGCCCAAGCCGGAATCTCGGCCCCTTGCCGCCTGGCAGGGTCCAGCACGCCGTGCTCGACGAGCTCATCGAGCACGCCGCTGAGGAGCATGTACGGCCCCTGAGAGACCATCCGCTCGGCAGCTCCCGGCCGTAGCTTGTCGGGCGGGCAGAACGCCGTCCTGAACAGCCCGGGATCCTCGAGGGCGAAGCTGATGTATGCGCGGCCAAGTGCGCGCAGCCGGCGCACCGCTTCCTGCGCAGGATCCGGCGATGGCGTTCCTGACTCCAGACTCTGCCGCATGGCGGCGGCGAGTGCCTCGAGCGCGCGCTGCCTGACAACACCCAGCAGTTCGTCATGGTCAGCGAAATGGCGGTAGGCAGCGGCGGCCGACACGCCGGCCTCGCGGGCTGCCGCGCGCAGCACCACGGCATCCGGGCCGCCGGCTCGGGCCATGTCGGTCGCTGCGTCGGCAAGCGCGTTCGGCAGATCGCCGTGGTGGTAGCTGCTGCGAAGGTGCCTGCGGTGCCGATTGCCGCGGCCATCCGTTGACTGCGCCATCACGTCATAGTGCTGCAGAAACGCCAACGAGACAACGTTTGCAGGTCTCGTCCGCGCGTAGCCTCAGATAAAGACGGCCACAGAAGGCGAGGCGGCGATGAGCGGCAGGACAGCGCGCCGGCGGGTACGCAGGATCCGGCTGCCTGACGACATCAGCGAGCCGCAGCTGACTGAGCGCTCCGACCTGCTCGCGGCCGAGGAACCGCTGGGAATCAGGGTCGCCGGCCAGGCCCTCACGATGACGATGCGGACGCCGGGTGATGACGTTGAGCTCGCGGCCGGCTTCCTGGTCAGCGAGGGCATCGTCCGCGAGCCCGACGACATCGCCTCGATCCGGCTCTGCGACGGCACCACCTGCGGCCATGCGGGGCACGAGGGAATCGGCAACATTGTCGATGTCGAGCTGCGTCCTGGGCTGGAGATCCGGCCGTCGGCGCGCAGGAACTTCCTGACCACCAGCGCATGCGGCGTCTGCGGCAAGGCGAGCAGCGCCGACCTGTTCGTCCAGCAGGCCTGGGAGATTGACGGGGACTCGGTCCGCATCCCCGCCGCCAGGCTGTCGTCGATGCCGGAGACGCTGCGCGCTGCCCAGCGGGTGTTCGCCAGCACGGGCGGGTTGCATGCGGCAGGGGTATTCGGACCCGACGGCGAACTGGTCACCGTACGCGAGGATGTGGGCCGGCATAACGCGGTCGACAAGGCGGTGGGCTGGGCGCTGCAACACGGCAAGCTGCCGATGCGCGGATGCGTGTTGCTGGTCAGCGGGCGAGCCTCGTTCGAGCTGGTCCAGAAGGCCGTCCTGGCCGGCTTCCCCGTGCTCGCGGCCGTATCCGCGCCTTCCTCATTGGCCGCCGACCTGGCCTTCGAAGCAGGGCTTACGCTGATCGGCTTCCTGCGCGGCGGGTCCATGAACGTGTACACCCGCGCCGACCGCGTGCTCGCGGCATCCGTACCCGCGAGGTAGCGGACGTCCTGGCCCCCGATCAGGTCGTCTGCGCGTCAGTCAGCAGCCCGCGCCGACGCCTGACCGCCCGGTCGCTCTTGCTGAAGATCGCGTCCACGACGATGCCGCTCACCAGGATCACGATCATGATGGAGATCGCTCCGGTCAGGTCCTGATTGTCCTGGGCGTTGTTCAGCAGGATGCCCAGGGACAGGTTCCCGACGATGATGACCAGCAGCTCGCCTGCCATCAGGCTGCGCCACGCGAACGCCCAGCCTTGCTTGAGCCCCGCGAGCTAGGCAGGCAGCGAGGCAGGCAGGATCAGGTGCCGGTACAACGAGACGCCGCGCAAACCCATGGTCCGCCTCGCCCGCAACAACAGCGGCGGCGTGTTGTCGACGCCGGTGATCAGGCCGTTGGCGATCGACGGCCCAGCGCCCAGCACCATCACGAACAAGATCGCGGACTCTGAGGTTCCGAACAGGATGATCGCAAACGGGAGCCAGGCTATCGACGGCATCGTCTGCAGCCCGCTGATCATCGATCCGGTGGCCGCCCGCAGCGGCGGTATCCGCGACACGATCGCGCCGATGACCGAGCCGATCAGCATCGCCAGCAGGTAGCCGATGACCGCGGTCCGCAAGGTGGTCCCGATCGCCTGCCAGAGCTGAGCGTGCTGAGCCTGGTCCCACAGGTAACCTTGACTTCGCAGCGCGCGAGGGCGGCAGCCGAGTACCCGGTCAGTCTCCCGGCTCGGTCATCGTGAGTCCCTGAACAACGGGGAACCGCTGCAAGCACTGCTGAAGTTTGGCCATGTCAGCGTCGGTCGCCTGGGTTGAAATAAACCGGACTGACGCGACCACTTTGCCGGGTGACGTCGGCCGCACCGGCTCGGCGCGGAGACCGGAAGCTCGCGAGCACGTGGCGGTAACGTGCTTGGCCGTGGCCAGCTTGGTGTTGCTGGCCAGCTGGACTACGAGCCACTGCTGGCCGAGCGCCGAGTCCATCCGCGCGCAGCCGGCGAGCAGGACGGCCACAGCAGCCGCCGCGCATGCGACGACCCGGGCTCGGGTAGTGGACACAGGCCAAGCTTAGGCGTGTGCCACGTCCGCCATGACAGGCTGGGAGCGGTCAAGGAGGCGATATGCAGCAGCCGACGCGCAAGTATCCGCGGATCGAGGACTACGCCCTGATCGGTGACATGCAATCCGCGGCGCTGGTCAGCCGGGAAGGTTCGATCGATTGGCTCTGCCTGCCTCGGTTCGATTCTGACGCGGTGTTCGCGGCGCTGCTCGGCGATGCGCGGAACGGTCAGTGGCGCATCAATCCAACGGCTCAGGACGGGCCGCCTTCGCGGGCCGGCCGGATGGAGCGGCAGTACCGGAAGGACACGCTGATCCTCGAGACGGAGTGGACGACGCTCGGCGGCGTAGTCAAGGTGATCGATTTCATGCCGCCCCGGGGCACGGACGCCCCCATCCTGATCCGGATCGTCGAGGGTGTCCAGGGCGCCGTGGAGATGGAGAGCCACCTCACGATGCGCTTCGGATACGGCCGGATCATGCCGTGGGTACGCAAGATCGATGACGCCGTGGTTGCGGTTGCCGGACCCGACTCGGTCTGGATCAAGACGCCGGTCAAGATGGTCGGGCGTGATTTCGCGCACCAGGCCGACTTCGTGGTACGGGCCGGCGAGCAGGTGTCGTTCGTCATGAACTGGATGCCTAGCCATCACAAGGGACCGCCGCCCGAAGTGGTCGCGCAGGAGGCCCTCGACCAGACGGCCAGCTTCTGGACGGACTGGGTATCCAGGTGTACCTATCACGGTCGCTATCGGGATCCAGTGGTGAGGTCGTTGATCACCATCAAGGCGCTGACGTACGCGCCCACTGGGGGCATCGTCGCCGCGCCGACGACGTCGCTGCCTGAGGACATCGGCGGCGTGCGGAACTGGGATTACAGGTACTGCTGGCTGCGTGATTCAACGATCGTGCTCGAGGCTTTGCTCCGCACCGGATACGTGGAGGAAGCCGATGCCTGGCGCGCCTGGCTGAGCCGGGCCGTAGCAGGTTCGGCCGCCGACGTGCAGATCATGTACGGCGTGGCAGGCGAGCGACGTCTGCCGGAATGGACCGCCGACTGGCTATCCGGGTACGAGGGCTCGGCGCCCGTGCGGATCGGCAACGACGCGGTCAAGCAGATTCAGTTCGACGTCTATGGCGAGATCGTGGACACGCTCATGCTCAGCCGGCAGGCGGGTCTGCATTTCGATAAGCACTCGAGCAGCTTGATTGACGGTCTTCTCCGCTATCTCGAGCAGCACTGGGACGAGCCCGATGAAGGAATCTGGGAGGTGCGCGGCGGCGCCAAGCATTTCGTGTACTCGAAAGTAATGGCGTGGGTTGCCTTCGACCGCCGGATAAAGATGGCCGAAACCGGCCTGTTCTTCGGGCCTGAGTCGACGCTCAAACGATGGCGAGCGATCAGGGACGAGATCCATGCTCAGGTTTGCGAGCATGCCTATGACGCGAGCCGAGGTACCTTTACGCAGTACTACGGCAGCGAGTCACTCGACGCTGCCACGTTGCTGATTGCGGACGAGGGCTTTCTGCCCCCGGCCGATGCGCGGATCGTCTCGACCATCAAGACCATCAGGCGCGAGCTGACACAGGACGGCCTGGTCCTGCGCTACACCCAGCCCGAGACCGGTGGATCGGTCGACGGTCTTCCTGGCACCGAAGGCGCGTTCCTCGCGTGCAGCTTCTGGCTGGTCAACGCCCTGCTCATGATCGGCGAAGAGGACGACGCGACGGAGATGTTCGAGCGCCTGCTCGACCTGCGCAGCGATGTCGGACTGCTGAGCGAGGAGTACGACCCGCGCCTCGGCCGCCAGGTTGGCAACAGCCCGCAGGCATTCAGTCACGTGCCATTGATTCAGGCCGCGCTCAACCTGGACAGCCACGACACCCAGTACGCGCGCGGCAGCATGGGAGACGGGCGAGCTGGTTAGTCGCCGTAGCCGACCCGGCGCAACTGCTGTCCGGCAACCTTCTCGATCTCGGCTAGTTGGGCGGGGTTGAGCAGCCGCCGCCAGCCTTCGACGTTCTTGCGGCCATGCGGCGACTCGATGGTGCCCACTTTGGCGCCGATGAAATCGGATATGGCCGCCGCCGTGGCGCGAGGCTCCTTGATCACCTGTTCGTAGCGCAACGTGGTGAGCTGGTCTGCGCTCATGCTGTTACGCAACCTGGCCATCTTGGTGATCGCGCCGCGCCAGCGCATCGCGCACTTGCCCGCGGCAGAGAGCTCGGACCAGGCGTCACGATCTTCCTCGGTTTCAACGCCGAAGAAGGGGTTGGGAAACTCGGTCTCCACGTTGGCGACGCCGCGGCGGAACCAGGTCAGTTCCTCAGGATCGGACAGCATCGATGCCGCCACTGCGCGGCCATCTCGAACCATCTGGATGATCCGGGCATCGGGAAACGCATCCACGAGACCTTCAGCGCAGTAGATCAGTGCCGGAGTCGCGTCCCCGTACCTGGCGATCTCCCGTTCATCTACGCAGGTCCCGTCTGACCTGCTGACCGCGCCCTGACATTCAGGTCGGCAGGCCATGCACGCGTGCGCCGAGACCTGCCAGGCCTGAGCGTATGCGTCGCGCAGAACCGTGGCAGCCGCCTCACCTCTGCCCTCCTGGATCGATGGCGCACGGGCGAACGCGAGGACCACGCTCAGGACACTGGGCTGACCCACGGTGAAGTGGAACCCCTGGGTCCGCTTCAGCGCGCGAATCAGCAGGTCAGATCCGGAATGCGGGCCGCCGATCACGAAGACCGGCTGGCGCACTTTCCGGCCGTTGACGACCAGGATGTAGGGGCGCGGGCGAGTTGACATAGGTGAGACCAAGTGTGTCACCGCGCAGGCACTGGCCCGCGCTCCCCAGGCAGGTTCCGGCATGGAGCGCGCAAAATGTGGTAGTTACCGGCCCATGATTACTTTCATCATCGTGCTGCTGATAGTCGGCCTGATCGCGGGAGCTGTCGCGCGGCTACTCGTGCCTGGACGGGACCCGATGGGCTGCTTGGGCACGATCCTGCTTGGTATCGTCGGATCTTTCGTCGGCGGTTTCGTCTGGAATCTGGTCGAGTATCACAGGTTCGCCCCGCACAAGTTCCACACCGTGGGAATCATCGGATCGATCCTCGGCGCCATCCTCGTGCTCATCATCCTGCGTCTGACTGGCGCCGAGCGCGGCCGCCGCCGCATCTGACGAGGGGCGCTACGGCAGTTTGCCGAAGATCGCCAGCAAGCTCAGGGGGCGCCGCTCACCGTCTGTGCGATGCCCCACACGCTTGACGTCGGGGGCACGGGGGCGGTCAAAGCCGACCGCATCTACCTTCGTCTCATAGCCAGGCAACTGCGTCTTGATCCATCGTCGCCGCCGATAACCCATCGTCTGCACGTAGCCATACGCTGCCTCGCCTAGGCCAATGCCCGACAAATTCCTAGGACAATTGAAGCAACGGATAACGCCGTTACCCGGTTCCGATAATGCGTCAATCAGCTGTGGACCGCTTCGGCATCCAAAGCTGGCGCTGACAGCGGTTCCTGCCTGGCGAACTGGGTGTGGTAGAGCTCGGTGTAAAGACCGCCCGCAGCGAGCAGCTCGGCATGAGTGCCCCGCTCGGTAACCTTGCCGTCGTCGATGACCAGGATCTGGTCCGCCTGAATGATCGTGGACAGACGGTGCGCGATCACCAGTGAGGTGCGCCCGGCCAGCGCGGTCTTCAGCGCCCGCTGCACAGCGGCCTCTGACTCGGAGTCCAGATGGGCCGTCGCCTCGTCAAGCACCACCACGGACGGCGCCTTGAGCAGCAGCCTGGCCAGGGCGATCCGCTGCTTCTCGCCTCCTGAAAGCCGGTATCCGCGGTCGCCCACGATCGTGTCGAGACCGTCAGGAAGCGTCTCAATCAGCGGCCAGATCTGCGCGGCCTTGCACGCCTGGATCAGTTCTGCCTCGGTAGCACCGGGCTTGGCGTAGCTCAGGTTCGCGCGGATCGTGTCGTGGAACATGTGCGCATCCTGCGTCACCACCCCGATCGCGTCGTGCAGGGACTCCTGCGTGACGCCCTTGATGTCGCTTCCGTCGATCGTGATCGTCCCTGACCTCGGGTCATAGAGCCTGGCAACCAGGTGCGTAATCGTGGTCTTACCTGCTCCGGACGGTCCGACAAGCGCGGTCAGCTTGCCTGCAGGCGCCTCGAAGCTGATGTCACGCAGCACGTCCGTATTGGCGTCAGTTCGCTCGGGGATCGGCAACGCGATCGACTCAAGCGAGGCAAGCGAGACCTCAGAAGCCGTGGGATACCTGAACCAGACGTGGTCGAACTCGATCGCCGGCGCGGTCTGCCCCGGCCGCAGCGAGACAGCATCAGGTGCGTCGGCGATCAGCGGCTTCAGATCGAGTACCTCGAAGACCCGGTCGAAGCTGACCAGTGCGGTCATGACATCAACCTGCACGTTAGACAGTGAGGTGATGGGGCCGTAAAGCCTGCCAAGCAGCGTCGCGAGCGCGACCAGAGTCCCGATCTTGAAGAAGTTGTCGATAACCAGCACGCCGCCGAGCCCGTAGACGACCGCGGTCGCGAGCGAGGCCAGCAAAGTCAGCGCGATGAACAGCGTTGAACCATACATCGCTGTCTGGACGCCGATGTCGCGGACCCGGCCCGCGCGGTTGGAGAAGACGTCGGCTTCCTCACGCGTCCGGCCGAACAGCTTGACCAGCATCGCACCTGCCACGTTGAACCGCTCCGTCATGGTCGAGCCCATCGCGGCGTCGAGTTGCATCGACTCCCTGGTCAGCCGCTGCAGCCGGCGCCCGACGAACCTGGCCGGCAGGATGAACAGCGGGATCAGAACGAGCGCTACCAGGGTGATCTGCCAGGACAGCGAGACCATCACGATGAGGACCAGCGTGAGCGAGAGGACGTTGGCGACGACCGACGACAGCGTCGACGTCAATGCCTGCTGCGCGCCGATCACGTCGCTATTCAGCCGGCTTACCAGCGATCCGGTCTGGGTTCTCGTGAAGAATGCGATCGGCTGTTGCTGAACGTGCCGGAATACCTGGGTTCGCAGGTCGTAGATCAGGCCCTCGCCAATCCTGGCGGAATACCAGCGCTGCGCGATAGATAGCACGGCGTCGAACAACGCGAGGCCAGCGACCGCCGCACCGATGGCGAGGACCACTCCGACATTTCGCGGCAAGATGCCGTTGTCGATCAGGCTGCGCACCAGCAGCGGGACAGCGACCGTGATTCCCGCGTCAAGGGCAACGATGATCAAGAACCAGATGAGCTCACGGCGGTACGGCCGTGCATAGGACATGATCCGGCGAACGGTGCCCGGCTTGATCTGCTGCTGCGTGATCGAGCGGTCGCGGGAAAATGACCGCATCGCATGCCAGCTCGCATAGCTCATGCCGAAGCAACCGCGAGGCGCGGGCGTAGCTTCCCTAGTTAGCTATCGGCGTAATGCGGACGGGTTGGCGAGCTTGCTCCTGAGCAGCCCGGCTTGGCTGCGGCGCTCGGCGGCCGCCTGCTCAGCAAGCGTGTTGCCCGGTGCCTGCTGCAACAGCGCCTTGGTTGCCCTGGCCGCCGCCGGGTCGACGGCAAGCAACGCCGAGACCAGGTCATCGACGGCCTCGTCGAGCTCGGCCGCCGGGACAACCAGCTCGGCAAGCCGCAGCAACAGTGCCTCGGCAGCGGTCACCGTCCTGGCTGTCAGGCAGAGCTCGATCGCACGCGGCAAGCCGACGAGGTCAACCAGCGGCTTGGTACCCGTCAGATCCGGTACCAGCCCCAGCGCAGGCTCCTTCATGCAGAGCCTGGCATCTTCTGCGAGAATGCGCAGATCGCATGCCAGCGCGAGCTGGAATCCGGCGCCGATCGCGTGGCCCTGCACGGCGGCGATGGAGACGATCGACGGATCCCGCAGCCAGAGATACCCGGCCTGGTAGCTAGCAACTTGCCGGTCGAAATCCGGATCCGACGGACTAGCGACTGCCTCGTTTCCGGCGGCGCTTGTGAGCAAGTTCAGGTCAATTCCGGCGCAGAACGACGGGCCCTCGCCGCGGACTACTACAACTCTGACTTCCGGCCGCAGGCTGGCGCCGATATCGGCTAGCCCGCGCCACACCGCAGGAGTCATCGCGTTCCTGCGCTCCGGGCGTGCCAGCGTGACGGTGGCAACCGCTCCGTCGACTTCGAACCGTGGCCCTGACGCTTGGCTCACTAGCCCTTGGCCCGACCCCTCGTCGCACCACCACGGCTGCGCAGCGTCACGCCGGATTCGGCAAGTATCCGGTGGATGAATCCATAGGACCTGCCGGTCGACGCGGCCAGCGCGCGAATGCTCTCCCCGGCGCTGTACCGCTTCTGCAAGTCAGAGGCGAGCTTCGTGCGATCGGCACCGGTCACCCTAGTGCCCTTCTTGAGGGTCTCGGTCACGCCTTCCTCCTGGAAAAACTGAACCGGCCACTGACTGGCGCCTGGTGCACTCTGCCTTTTTAGGTGCACTGTGTATCTGGCCATGATCACGCAAGAAGACGTGATCGGCTACCCACACCGCAGCAAAAGATCGTGACAATTGCCGACCATGACTGCGCCTATCTCCCCAGGCTTATCCCGTCATGCGAGGGCGACGAGGTCGGCCAGGTCAGCGCTCCAGAGATCTTCGACTCCGTCGGGCAGCAGCAGCACGCGCTCGGGCCCGAGAGCGTCGACCGCGCCTTCGTCGTGGGTAACAAGGACAATGGCGCCGCTATACCGGCGCAGGGCGGACAAGATCTCCGCACGGCTGCCGGGATCGAGGTTGTTGGTCGGCTCGTCTAGCAGCAGCACGTTGGCGCCGGAGACCACAAGCAGCGCGAGGGCGAGCCTGGTCTTCTCTCCGCCCGACAGCACACCGGCCGGCTTGGCCACATCGTCGCCGGAGAACAAGAACGAACCAAGAATGCCGCGCTGGTCCGCCTCGGTCAGTTCCGGCGCGGCGGCCCGCATGTTCTCGAGCACGGTTCGATCGTTGTCCAGTGTCTCGTGCTCCTGGGCGTAGTAGCCGAGCCTGAGCCCGTGGCCGGCCTGCACGGACCCGGTGTCCGGCGCTTCGACCCCGGCGAGCAGGCGCAGCAGCGTGGTCTTGCCAGCGCCGTTCAGTCCGAGCACGACGATCCTGGCGCCGCGGTCAACCGCCATGTCGACGTCGGTAAAGACCTCGAGCGAGCCATAGGACTTGGACAAGCGCTCGGCCGTCAGCGGAACCTTGCCGCAATGCGCTGGCTCGGGGAACCTCAGCCTCGCGACGCGATCAGGCTGCCGGTCGGCGCTGACGCCAGCGAGCAGTCTTTCCGCACGCTTCGCCATGCCCTGCGCCGCCTTTGCCTTGGTCGCCTTGGCTCGCATCTTGTCGGCCTGGGACTGCAGCGCGGCAGCCTGACGCTCGGCGTTAACCCGCTCCCGCCTGCGGCGGCGCGCGTCCGTCTCGCGCTGATCCAGGTAGGCCTTCCAGCCAACGTTGTACACATCGAGCGCAGCGCGGTCAGCGTCCAGGTGGAACACCTTCGTCACCAGCGCGGAGAGCAGCTCGGTGTCGTGGCTGACCACGATAAGCCCGCCTCGGTAGCTGCGCAGGTGGTCGCGAAGCCAGCTCACCGAATCGGCGTCCAGGTGGTTCGTCGGCTCGTCAAGCAGCAGGACAGAAGCCTCGCCGAAGAGGATCCTCGCTAGCTCGACTCGACGCCGCTGCCCGCCGGAGAGCGTATGCAGCGGCTGCTTGAGCACCTTGGCCGGCAGTCCGAGGCTCGATGCCAGCGACGCCGCCTCCGACTCGGCTGCATAGCCGCCGAGCACCGTGAGCCGCTCCTCCAGCTGGCTGTACCTGCGGACAGCGGCGTCCCGTCTGGCCGGATCGCTGTCTGCCATGCAGGCTTCTGCTCGCCGCATTCCGGCCAGCACTTGATCGAGGCCGCGCGCCTGCAGTATCCGGTCCGTGGCAATCGCGTCGAGGTTGCCGGTCCTGGTGTCCTGCGGCAGGTAACCGATCGTCTCGTTGTTATGCACGTGGCCAGCCGCGGCCTGACCTTCGCCAGCCAGCACCCTGAGCAACGTGGTCTTGCCTGCGCCGTTTCTGCCAACGAGGCCGATCTTGTCGCCAGCGGCAACCTGAAACGCCACGTTCTCGACAAGCAGGCGCGCGCCAGCGCGCAGTTCGAGGCCAGTGACCGTGATCATCGGGATCGCTCACCTTCAAAGTTCTCTTAGCGGACATATAGGACATCAACAGGCCCACGCCTGCTGTGGGCGTGGGCGTCCCGCTAAGAGGTGAGCGAATGCATGGCCACATTGTATCGGCAGCCTCGCGCCTGACCAACGCAATAGCCGCGGTGGCGCACCGGCGGGCTCCTGGTGGCGCTGGGGGCCGCCAGGAGTCCACCGCGTGCGGACAGTGCGCGACTAGGCGGGTTTGATCTGGCGGGCGGCGCGGTTCAGGGCGCTGATGACGCCGCGCAGCGACGCGCGGACGATCGACTCGCTGACCCCGACGCCCCAGTAGACCCGGTCACCCACCTCGATCTCGAGATAGGCAGCCGCCTCCGCGTCGCGGCCGGCGGTGAGGGCGTGCTCGGCGTAGTCGAGGACACGGACGGTAACGCCGCCGAGCCCCATGTCGAGGACCGAGAGTGCGTCACAGAAGGCAGCGATGGGCCCGTTGCCGATGCCGGTCAACTCGAACTCCTCGCCAAAAGCGCGAACGGTCGTCGTGATCCGCTCCGTTCCCTCCTCGCTGGCCGAGGCGACACTGACCAGGTCGAAGGCGCCTGGAGCCAGATATTCGGCCTCGAACGCGTCCCACATCTGCGCGGCGTCGACTTCGCCGCCCTCGTTGTCGGTGCGGCGCTGAATCACCTGGCTGAACTCGATCTGCAGCCGGCGCGGCAGGTCGAGATGGTGGTCGTGCTTCATGATGTAGGCCACGCCGCCTTTGCCAGACTGCGAGTTGACCCTGATCACGGCCTCGTAGGACCGGCCCACATCCTTGGGGTCGACCGGCAGGTACGGCATCTCCCACGGCATCTCGGTTGTCGGCTTCCCTGCCTCGGCGGCGATCTTCTCCAGCCGGTCGAAGCCCTTCTTGATCGCGTCCTGATGCGAGCCGGAGAACGAGGTGTACACCAGGTCGCCGGCGTACGGGTGCCGCTCGTGCACCCCGATCCTGTTGCAGTACTCAGCGGTCCGCCTGATCTCGTCGATGTCGCTGAAGTCGATCATCGGGTCGATGCCCTGGCTGTACAGGTTGAGCCCGAGCGTGACCAGGTCGACGTTGCCTGACCTCTCGCCATTGCCGAACAGGCATCCCTCGACGCGCTGCGCTCCCGCGAGCACCGCTAGCTCGGCATCGGCGATGGCGGTTCCGCGGTCGTTGTGCGTGTGCACGGACAGCGCTACGTGCTCCCGGCGCGACAGGTTCCTGCTCATCCACTCGATCTGGTCGGCGTAAACGTTGGGAGTGGATCGCTCCACCGTGCAGGGCAGGTTCAGAACGATCTCGCGATCCGGCCCGGGCTGCCAGGCATCCATCACGGCCTCACAGATGTCGAGCGCGAAGTCCATCTCGGTGTCCATGAAGATCTCTGGCGAGTACTCATAACCGAAGTCAGTGCCCGGCAGATACTGCTCGGCGAACTTAATCACGGCTCGCGTGCCTGCGGATGCGACGGCTTTGCACTCCTCGCGCCCGTCGCCGTCCCAGCCGAAAACCACGCTCCGGAACATCGGGGCGGCCGCGTTGTACAGGTGGACGGTGGCCTGACGTGCCCCGACCAGCGAGGTGACGGTGCGCTCGATGAGTTCCTCGCGTGCCTGCGTGAGGACGGAGATGCGCACGTCATCAGGGACTGAATCAGACTCGATCAGGCTGCGGATGAAGTCGAAGTCGGTCTGGCTGGCCGCGGGAAAGCCGACCTCGATTTCCTTGTAGCCCATCCTGACGAGCAGGTCGAACATGGCCTGCTTGCGGGCGGCATTCATCGGGTCGATCAGCGCCTGGTTCCCGTCGCGCAGGTCTGTCGAGAGCCAGCGCGGAGCCGCCGTGACAGTGCGCGATGGCCACTGACGGTCGGGCAGGTCGACGGCGGGGAACGGGCGGTACCGGTAGCAAGGCATGCCGGAAGGCACTTGAGAAAACTGATTCATGATGCTGCTCCTGTCATCCGGTCGTGGTCGGCGACAGCGCAACACCCCGCGGCGAGGGGCCGACCCTACCGGGCCTCGCCGCGGCAGCGAAGAAGCAGCAACCGCATCATGATCGCACCACCATAGCCGGCCATTGGTCCGACATGCACCCTGACGTGCATCGGTCCGGTTCGTGGACAGCCCGATAGAGTGCCAACCCTGGGAACGGAGGTCTCATGAGCGAAGGGCAGCAGGCCGCTCAGATCGGCGTCACCGGCCTCGCGGTCATGGGCCGCAATCTCGCGCGCAACCTGGCCAGGCACGGATACCGGGTCGCGGTGCATAACAGGACCTTCGCGCGGACCAAGAGCCTGATGACCGAGCACGGCAACGAGGGAACGTTCGTGGCCAGCGAGTCGGTCGGCGACTTCGTCGCCTCACTGGCGCGCCCGAGGGCGATCATCATCATGGTCAAGGCCGGCCAGCCCACCGATGCGGTGATCGACGAACTCGCGCCCCTGCTCGACGCTGGCGACATCATCATTGACTGCGGCAACGCGCACTTCGCTGACACGAGGCGGCGTGAGCGGCACCTGCGCGCCCGGGACCTGCATTTCGTCGGAACCGGCGTCTCCGGCGGCGAGGAGGGCGCGCTCAACGGGCCGAGCATCATGCCAGGCGGCTCGCAGGAGTCTTACCGCACGCTCGGGCCGATCTTCGAGTCCATCGCTGCTCAGGTGAACGGCTCCCCATGCTGCACGCATGTCGGCCCGGACGGTGCCGGGCACTTCGTGAAGATGGTGCACAACGGCATCGAGTACGCCGACATGCAGCTGATTGCCGAGGCTTACGACCTGCTCAGAACAGGTACCGGTGCCAGCCCCGCCGAGCTCGCCGACATCTTCCGGACCTGGAACGAAGGCGACCTCGAATCCTTCCTGATCGAGATCACGGCCGACGTGCTCTCTCAGATGGACGCTGCGACCGGCAAGGCATTCATCGACATCGTCCTCGATCAGGCCGAGCAGAAGGGCACCGGGCGGTGGACCGTCCAGAGCGCGCTCGACCTCGGGGTTCCCATCACCGGGATTGCCGAGGCGACGTTCGCCAGGTCGCTGTCAGGCCACGCCGAGCAGCGCGCCGCTGCCCGCAAGGCATTCGGGAGCGAGATGGGCTCCCTGCCGGCCGACCGCGCTGGCTTCACCGATGACGTGCGCCGGGCGTTGTACGCATCGAAAGTCGTGGCCTACGCACAGGGATTCGATCAGATCAAGGCGGGCAGCGACGAATACAACTGGAACATCGACCGCGGCGCGATGGCGAAGATCTGGCGCGGTGGCTGCATCATCAGGGCTCGATTCCTTGACCGTATTCTCGAGGCCTACGACAGCGACCCCGACCTGCCGAGCCTGCTGGTAGCGCCATACTTCGCCGAGGCAGTGACTGCCGGGGTGCAGAGCTGGCGCCGGATCGTGGCCGATGCCGCGATTGCCGGAGTGCCCGTTCCTGCCTTCGCTTCGTCGCTCGCTTATTACGACGGCCTGCGGAAAGAGCGCCTGCCGGCCGCGCTCATCCAGGGGCTGCGCGACAACTTCGGCGCCCATACCTACCATCGCGTTGACCGCGAGGGTGTCTTCCACACCCTGTGGGCCGGCAACCGCTCTGAAGTGCCTGGCTAGTCCCCTGTGTCTTGCCAGGCTGTCCGATGCCGTCGCCAGAGCCAGCGCTGGGCCGTGAGAGCGATGTAGCCGACCACGATCAGGACGATCACGTTGATCAGCAATTGCAGCGCCGATCCGCGGGCCTCGCGCCATAGCGCGTAGGCGATTGAGATGCCAAGCGACGCGGCGGCGGGGATCGTGGTGACCGAGATGAAGACGCCGATCAGCGTGCTCGCCTTGGCCTCCGTCAGCGAGACGACACCCACCAGCCCGGCCAGCACCGCGACGATCACCGAGAATACGTCTGGTGAGTTGACGAAGTCGGCGACGGGCCGCAGCCCGGCGAGGAACGGCCCAGGAGTGGCACCCGACGCGCGGATGATCAGCCCGAATATCAGGGTCGCCACGATCGCCAGGCCGAAGCCGGCGGCCAGGGCGGTCAATCCTGACAGGATCGCGCGCCGATCGCGCCTGGTCATGCCGAGTGCGACGGCGATGATCGCTGCGTATTCAGGGCCCACGACCATCGCACCGACGATCAGGATCGTGGAATTGGTCAGCAGGCCGACGGCGCCGATGAGCCCGGCCAGCATCAGGAGCAGGTAGAAGCTTGGCGCGTAGTCGGCACTGGATTCGATCCTTGCTGTGACGAGGTCCCAGACCGGAGCGGATTCTGGCCTGAGCACGCCGACCTGCCTGCGAACCTGCCGGTGCTCGGACAGGGCGGCGTCGAGCTGTACCACGCTGATCACGCCATGCTCACCGAGGCCGAGCCGGCGCAACTCGCTGAGCACGCGATTGGCGGCCGCTTCGTGGACGTCAAATGAGACCGCGTCGCCGCTCGGTCTCAGTCCTGCGCCTGGTTCGACCACAAGATTGGCCACGCCGGGCGTGCTGATCAGCCGCGAGGTGATGCGCGCGCTGAGTTCCGCCGGGCTCACGGCCCTGACGTGCAGCATTGCCGACCGCCCTCTCCTGGATCGCTCAAACCATCCCGCGCGGGCCGGCCGGGAGCATCATCCCGGGCGGGCGATTCCAGGCTCAGTCAGCGTGATGTGAATCGCGCGGAACAGCCGCGGCGTGTCTTTGAGCACGGTCAGCTTCGGATCGGGAACGGTGAGGAAGACGCTGGTTGCCTGACTGAAGTAGCGTCCGAGCCTGGGATCATCCCTAAGCCCCGCCATGGCTCGACGGTCGCCGCCGAGTACGACCGCGTCGAGCTGGTAGGGCCCGAATACGGTGGCGGCGTTATCGGCGGCGGCGCTGAGTGCCTGGTGCGCCTGGTTCTCCCGGCGTCTGGCGAAGCGCCGCTGGGACTGCCCGCCCGCCGCGCTCCTGCCGTGCACCAGTCGGCTGCCGACCTTCGAAGCGGCCAACACCGGCTCTGACCCGGTGAACACCCCGGCGGCGTAGCCGCCGAGCCTGACGAGCAGCACTCCCACGGTCCGGTCAGCGCACGCGTGCGCCTCAAGTTCGTGCGCCAACGCGACAGGGTCGAGGTTTGCTGCCGCATTAAATGGCGGGAACGGGATCTCGCAGCGCGCGATAGCGCCGTCAGCAGCGGTAAATGCCGCACCTTCGGGCCCCGGCTTACCGGCAAGGCCGCCGCCGTGGCGCTCCCCGAACGAGGTAATCCAGCCCGGCAGCCGCTGCGGTGCTACATCAATCCTGCGAGTTGACGCTCGGTCAGACGTTGAAGCCGAGCGCCCTGAGCTGCTCGCGGCCATCCTCGGTGATCTTCTCTGGTCCCCACGGCGGCAACCACACCCAGTTGATCCTGAAATCGCTCACCAGCCCGTCGAGAGCCACCTGAGTCTGGTCCTCGATGACATCGGTCAGCGGGCAGGCCGCGCTGGTCAGGGTCATGTCGACGGTCGCGACCTTGTCGGCGTCCAAGGAGACGCCGTAGACCAGGCCGAGGTCGACCACGTTCACGCCAAGCTCAGGGTCGACGACATCCCTGAGTGCCTCAAGAACGTCGGCTACCTCAGGACTGCTGCCCTCGACCTCAGCATCATGTGCCTGCGTCATCTTTGCTCCCTATCGCCTGCGAGGTGGCGTCCTTCCATGCCATCCAACCAAGCAGGGCGCACTTGATCCTTGCGGGGTACTTGGCGACACCGGCGAATACCACCGCGTCGCCCAGCACGTCCTCGTCGGGCTCGGCTGCATCGCGGGAGTGCATGAGCTCCCGGAACTCGGCCTCAATATCCATCGCCTCGCTGACCGGCTTGCCGATGAGCAGGTCAGCGAGCACCGAGACGCTCGCCTGGCTGATCGAGCAGCCCAGCGCGTCGTAGGACACGTCGGCGACCTCTGGCTCTCCCCCGGCGTCCTTCAGCGTGACCCGGAGCGTGACCTCATCGCCGCACGTCGGGTTCACGTGGTGAACCTCGGCGTCGAACGGCTCCCGCAGTCCCTTGTGCTGCGGGTGCCGGTAATGGTCCAGGATGATCTCCTGGTACATCGACTCGAGCTGCATCACGACACTCCGAAGAACTTCTGCGTCGCCCTTATTCCTTCCGCGAGGGCGTCGACCTCGTCGAGCGTGTTGTACAGGTAGAAGCTGGCCCGGGTCGATGACTGGACTCCGAGTGCGCGGTGCAGGGGCCACGCGCAGTGATGGCCGGCCCGTACCGCGACGCCGCGGTCGTCGAGCACCTGGCTGACATCGTGCGGGTGGATCTCGTCCAGGGTGAATGAGATAGCGGCGCCGCGGTCCACCGGCTCGGCCGGCCCGAGGATTCGCAGTCCGTCGATCTCTCCCAGCGCATGGAGTGCGCGCTCGACCATGTTCTGCTCGTGGGCGCGGACCGCCGCCAGGTCGAGATCGCCGAGGTAGTCAACGGCCGCACCGAGACCAACCGCCTCGGCGATCGGCATCGTGCCCGCCTCGAACTTGTGTGGCGGCGGCGCGTAGGTGGACCTGTCCATCCAGACGCTTTCGATCATCTCCCCGCCGCCGAGGAACGGCGGCATCGCGTCGAGCAGCTCCCGGCGCGCCCACAGCACGCCGATGCCGGTCGGGCCGCACATCTTGTGCCCGGTGAAGCCGACGAAATCCGCGCCGATCTCGCTGACGTCCATCAGCCCGTGCGGGACCGACTGCGCCGCATCCACCAGCACAAGCGCGCCGACCGCGTGCGCCCGCTCCGCGATCTGCGCGACCGGGTTGATCGTGCCAAGCACGTTCGACTGATGCGCGAGCGCGACGAGCTTGGTCCGCTCGTTAATCAGATCGTCAGCCTGGCTCTGGTCGAGCCGCCCGTCCGGCGTCACGCTGAACCAGCGAAGGTTTGCGCCCGTCCGCTCGCAGAGCAGCTGCCACGGCACGATATTGGAGTGGTGCTCCATCTCGGTGATGACGACCTCGTCGCCCTGGCCGATCCGCAACGGGCCCGCGGCCGCGTTCCCCAGCGAGTAGGCGACGAGGTTGATGGCCTCGGAGATGTTCTTGGTGAACACCACCTCGGTCTCGCTGGCCGCTCCGATGAAGCGCGCCGCCTTGATCCTGGCGCCTTCATAGGCGGCGGTCGCTTCCTCGCCAAGCTCGTGCGTGGCGCGGTGGATGTTCGCGTTATGCCGCTCGTAGAAGTCGGTCACCGTGTCGATCACCTGGCGCGGCTTCTGCGAGGTGTTGGCGCTGTCCAGGTAGACGAGAGGCCGGCCGCCCCTGACCGTCCTGTCCAGGATCGGGAAGTCCTTGCGCAGGCGCGCAATATCCACGCTCATGTGAGCCCGCCTGCTCCCGAGCCCGCTGTCCCGGCGGCCACCGGCGCGAATCGCTCGTAGCCGCTGGCTTCCAGCTCGTCGGCCAGCTCAGGGCCGCCTTCGGCGACGATCTTGCCGCCGACGAAGACGTGCACGAAATCAGGCCGCACATACCGCAGGATCCTGGTGTAGTGGGTGATCAGCAGCACGCCGTGATCGGGTGCCTCGCGGTAAGCGTTGACGCCGGCCGCCACCACCTTGAGAGCGTCGATGTCAAGACCCGAGTCGGTCTCGTCCAGAATCGCGATCTTGGGGTTAAGCAGCTGGAGCTGCAGGATCTCGTGCCGCTTCTTCTCGCCGCCGGAGAACCCCTCGTTGAGGTTGCGCTGGGCGAAGGCGGGGTCGATGGACAGGTCCTTCATGGCCCCGTTCATCTCCTTGATGAAATCGCGCACCCTCGGTGCCTCGCCGCGCACGGCAGTCACCGCGGTACGCAGGAAGTTCGACACCGTCACCCCGGGGACCTCGACCGGGTATTGCATGGCAAGGAAGAGCCCGGCGCGCGCTCGCGCGTCGACGCTCATGGCCAGGACATCCTCGCCATCCAGCGTCACGGTTCCCCCGGTGACCTGGTACCTCGGATGCCCGGCGATTGAGTAGGCGAGGGTGGACTTGCCGGAGCCGTTCGGGCCCATGATCGCGTGGGTCTGTCCGGCCGCGACGGTCAGGTCAACGCCGCGCAGGATCTCCCTGCTTTCTCCACCCTGCGCGGCAACGCTGACGTGCAGGTCGCGGATCTCAAGCGTGGACATGTCTCTCCTATTCGGAAACGGCGACATAGATGTCATCGCCGTCGATGCGTACTTGGTAGGTGGATAGTGGCCTGGTCGCCGGCGGGCCGGTCGGCTTGCCTGAGCGCAGGTCGAAGCATGAGCCGTGCAGCCAGCACTCGACCGTGTGGTCATATATCTCGCCGTCGACCAGCGAGACCTCCTCGTGGGTGCAGAACTCGTCGAGCGCGTAAACCTCGCCCTCGCTCCTGACGATCACCAGCGGCTTGCCGGCCAGCTCGACGCCGAACGTTCCAGGCTCAGGGACTTCATCGAGGGAGCAGGCCCTGACGAACTCGCTCATCAGATTCCCTTCTCCAGCTCGGCCTCGATCGCGGTGGCAATGCGCTCACGCACCTCAGGTACTTCGATCTCGCCGATCAACTCGCCGAAGAACCCCCTGATCACGAGCCGCCTTGCCTCGGTGAGCGGGATCCCCCGCGCCATCAGGTAGAACAGATGCTGATCTTCGAGCCTGCCGCTGGTGCTCGCGTGCCCTGCCCTGGTGACTTCGCCAGTCAGGATTTCCAGGTTCGGCACCGAGTCCACCCTCGTGCCGTCGGTCAGGACGAGGTTTCTGTTGCTCTCATAGCTGTCGGTTCCGACAGCCTGCGGCCGGATGATGACGTCGCCGATCCAGACCGCGTGCGCTTCCTTGCCCTGCAGGGCTCCCTTGTAGGTCACCCGGCTCCGGCAGTTCGGCTCGTTATGGTCCACCAGCAGCCGGTGCTCAAGATGCTGCCCAGCGTCAGCGAAATACACCCCGCGCAGTTCGGCATTCCCGCCAGGTCCGGCGAACCGCACCGACGGCACCAGCCGCACCACATCACCGCCCAGCGATACCGCGCTGTGCGAGAACGAGGCATCCTTTCCGACGAGTCCAGCCTGATGTGAAAGATGCACCGATGAGGAGCCCCAGTCCTGCAGGCTGACGACGCTGAGCGATGCGCCCTCCCCTACAACAAACTCAACATTCTCCGCATACGTGGCCTCACCGGCATAATCCAGCACCACCACAGCCGAGGAGTTCGCCCCCATCTCGATCACGGTGTGGCCCGCAGCCGCCACCGTCGGATCGTCCCCACGTACGGACACGATCACCGGTTGCGATGCCTGGAAGTCGGCCGGAACGCTGATAACGGTCGCATCCGTGAAAGCCTCGTAGGCCCGAGCGCTCACCCGGTCCGACGGCACGAGGGCGGTGCCGAGTCGAGGATCACCGTGTTGCGCAAGCACGACAGTGATCTCGTGCTCGGCACTGACCTCGGGCTTCAGAGCTGACGTGAACTCCGCATCGGCATGCAGCTTCCGCAGCCGCCGCAACGGCGTGAAGCGCCACTCCTCTTCCCTGCCGCCCGGCACAGGGAAATCAGCAGGATCAAACGACTCAACCGCGTGCAGCCGGGAAACGGGGCCGGCGTTCTCGACGGCCCCAGAGAGCCCGCTCATTAGCCGACCGCCCCTTCCATTTGCAACTCGATGAGCCGGTTCAGCTCGAGCGCATACTCCATCGGCAGTTCACGGGCAATCGGCTCGACGAAGCCGCGGACGATGGTCGCCATCGCCTCGTCCTCGGTCATGCCTCGGCTCATCAGGTAGAAGAGCTGGTCGTCGGAGATCTTCGAGACGGTGGCCTCGTGCCCCATCTCCACGTCGTCTTCGCGAACGTCGACGTAGGGATAGGTGTCGGACCGGCTGACGGTGTCGACCAGCAGCGCGTCGCACTTGACCGTGGACTTGGCGTGCTCGGCACCCTCAGTAACCTGGACCAGGCCGCGGTAGGAGGTGCGGCCGCCGCCCCTGGCCACTGACTTCGACACGATCGTCGATGACGTGTTGGGCGCCATGTGGACCATCTTGGCGCCGGCGTCCTGGTGCTGGCCCTCGCCCGCGAACGCTACCGACAGCGTCTCGCCGCGGGCCTGCTCGCCCATCAGGTAGACGGCCGGGTACTTCATCGTCACCTTGGAGCCGATATTGCCGTCGACCCACTCCATGGTCGCGCCGGCGTGCGCGATCGCACGCTTGGTGACCAGGTTGTACACGTTGTTCGACCAGTTCTGGATCGTCGTGTACCGGCAGCGTGCGCCCTTCTTGACGATGATCTCCACGACTGCCGAGTGCAGCGAATCCGAGGAGTAGATGGGCGCGGTGCAGCCTTCGACGTAGTGGACGTAAGCGTCCTCGTCGACGATGATCAGCGTCCGCTCGAACTGGCCCATGTTCTCGGTGTTGATCCGGAAGTAGGCCTGCAGCGGGATCTCCACGTGCACGCCCTTCGGCACGTAGATGAAAGAGCCCCCGCTCCACACGGCCGTGTTCAGCGAGGCGAACTTGTTGTCGCCGACCGGGATCACGGTGGCGAAGTACTCCTGGAACAGCTCAGGATGCTCCTTGAGCGCCGTGTCGGTGTCCAGGAAGAGAACGCCCTTGGCCTCTAGGTCGTCGCGGATCTTGTGGTAGACGACCTCGCTCTCGTACTGAGCCGCCACACCTGCGATCAGGCGCTGCTTCTCCGCCTCGGGGATGCCGAGCTTGTCATAGGTGTTCTTGATGTCCGGCGGCAGGTCATCCCAGCTGGCTGCCTGCTTCTCGGTCGAACGGACAAAGTACTTGATGTTGTCGAAGTTGATCCCGGACAGATCAGAGCCCCAGGTGGGCAGCGGCTTGCGGTTGAACAGCTGCAGGCCGCGGAGCCGCAGGTTAAGCATCCATTCCGGCTCGTTCTTCTTCGCCGAAATGTCCCTGACGACGTCCTCGGACAGGCCGCGCCGTGCGCTCGCGCCTGCGACGTCGGTATCGGCCCAGCCGAACTTGTACCGGTCGAGACCCTCGAGTTCCGGGCGGGCAGTAGTGGTCATGCGGACAAGCCTCCGACCTCGGTTGCGTTGTCGCCGGCAACGGTGTCGCCGGCAGCTGGGGTGTTCGTTGTTCCCGACGAACCAGCTCTTCCTATGGATCGAGCTGTCACGTGGGTTGTGCAGATCCCGTCGCCGTGCGCGATGGTGGCGAGCCGCTGCACGGGCGTGCCAAGCAGGCGGCCGAATGCCTCCGTCTCCGCCTCGCACAACTGGGGATACTCGGCGGCGACGTGCGCCACCGGGCAATGGTGCTGGCAAAGCTGCTCACCAGCGGACGGGCCTGGCCCGGCGCTGGCGGATGCAGCGTAGCCGTCCACCGAAAGTGCCTGGGCAAGGGCCCTGACCCTGTCAGCCAGCGGCGCCGACGTCACGACCGGGCGGTACCGGCGCTCAAGGTCAGCCACCTGGCGGCGGGCGAACTCGCTAACGGCCTCCGGTCCCGCCTGCTCCTCCAGGAAGCGCAGCGCGCTGGCGGCCAGATCGTCATAGGCATGCTCGAAGGCGCTCCGGCCGGCGTCCGTGATCGCGAACATCCTGGCCGGCCTGCCCCGGCTGCGGTTGCCGTAAACCCTGGCGAGCCGTGTCTCGATCATGCCCTCACGCAGCAGATGATCGAGGTGACGCCGGACTGCCGCGGGGGTAAGGCCGAGCGAGCTACCGAGTGACGCCGCGGTCACCGGCCCGTTTTCCAGGATCAGCCGCGCAATCCGGGCACGGGTGTTCTGCTCAGCGCCCGTGTGAGCGCCAAGCTGACCCATAGTCGGCTGGCCCATGTTTTTCACAACATCATTGTGCCGTAAATCGTTCCCGCCCGGCAAACCGGCCCGTCCCCTGGGCTGAGAGCAGGGCTCCGGCCTTCCGGATCGGGCGCGATGCACTTAATGTCGGATCAGCGCACCTATCGCGCAACGACGCGCAGACGGGAGCCGGGATGAGGACGAGCCAAGTCGCCCGCCGGATGTGGACGCTCTTCGAACCGATTCATGCGATGACATATTTCGCTTCGGAAGCGCGCGTGGCCTATGAGAAAGCGGGCCTGCGAGGATTCTGGCGCGGTTATTTCGCAGGCAGATCGGCGCCGCTCGGGCCAGTGAGTTCCGCGCCGGTCACCGCCTCCTTCTATACATTCGCCCCGCAGATGGTCAGCCGGGCGCTGCCGGACGTCTGGAATCTGATCACGCCCGAACAGGCGCTGGCGATCCGCGAGGCAGGAGCCGTCAGCGCGCTCAGGCGCGTGCTCGGCGATCTCGCCGACGCCGCAGGCGTGGCTGCCGACATGCTGTCCGTCGCCGCGGCTGGCGTGGATTGCTCAGGCAGAGTGCTGGCGGCGGCCAACGCGGCGTTGCGCGTGCCATCCGATCCGCTCGCGCGACTCTGGTACGCCGCCACCGTTCTCCGAGAGCACCGCGGCGACGGCCACTTCGCCGCGCTGCTCGCCGCGGGCGTGGATGGCTGCGAATCCAATGTGCTGCGCGCGGCTTTCGATCTGCCGCGCGAGACAATCCAGCCGCTGCGAGGCTGGACCGACCAGCAATGGGATGCCGCCGCCGGGCGGCTGAACGGGCGCGGAATCATCGGCGACAACGGCGCTCCTACTGCAGCAGGCAGCGAGTTGCGGGAGACCATCGAGGCCACCACCGACGCGGCGGCAGCGAGACCCTGGCAAGACCAGGAGTTCGCCGCTGACCTCGCCGACGTGCTGTTCCCTCTCGCCCGAGCCTGCTCCGCCGAGCTCCCTGCGCTCAACCCGATTGGTGTCCCGATGCCCAAGGAGGCAGTTGTTGACGCCTGAGGCCAGCTCATGACAGCCGAGCGCGTGCGCAGCGAGGACCAGCCTGGCCTGGCCGATCTAGCTTCCCTTGCAGATCCGGCGGTGATCGCAAACCCGTATCCGCTGCTGGCCAGATTCCGGGAAGCCTCGCCCTTCACCGAGCTCGATGGCGCGCTCGTCGTATTCGGCCGCTACGAAGACTGCTCCGCTCTCCTGCGTGATCCGCGTGCGAGCAGCGAGCGCGAGCGCTCCCGGCTCGCCCCGCGTGAGCTGAGGGAACGGACCAGATCCCGGTCGTTCCTGTCCCTGGACCCGCCAGATCACACCCGGCTCAGGCGGCTTGTGGCCAGCGCGTTCACGCCGCGCGTGGTCGCCACGCTCGCCCCGCGGGTCACCCAGCTGACCGACGAACTGCTGACTGAAGCTGCCGTCACCGCGCGCAGCAGCGGCAAGAGCGAGCTTGAGCTCGTCAGCCAGCTGGCCTATCCGCTGCCGGTGCGCATCATCTCCGAACTGCTCGGTGTGCCGCCCGAGGATCACGCGACGTTCGCGGGGTGGTCGGCCAAGCTTGCTCACTCGGTGCAGCCGAGCTTCGGTGCCCTCGATCCGGCCGAGCGCGCTGCCGCTGAGCAGGCCGCGCTTGAGTTCGGCGAGTACTTCACCAGGCTGATCGCGGTGCGCCGATCCAGTCCGGCCGATGACCTGCTCACGAAGCTGATCAGGGCCGAAGACGCCGGCGACCGGCTGAGCGTGGAAGAACTGATCGCCACCTGCGTCCTGCTCCTCGTAGCTGGGCACGAAACGACGGTCGGCCTGATCTCGAACGCGATGCTGGCGCTCTTGCGGAACCGCGAGCAGTACGGCGCGCTCGCTGCCGATCCGGGGCTCGCCGCGAACGCAGTAGAGGAAACGCTCCGGTACGACTCGCCTGTCCAGATGACCGGCCGGATCGCGAGGCGCGGTATCGCGATCGACGGCATCGGGCCGGCTGACGGCGCTGTTTTGCTGCTCCTGCTCGCGGCCACCGGCCGTGACCCCGCGGTATTCGCCGACCCGGAGGTGTTCGACATCAGGCGCGGCGCGAGGGAGCACCTGGCGTTCGCCGCCGGTCCGCATTTCTGTCTCGGTGCGCCGCTCGCGAGACTCGAGGCCACGATTGCCCTGCGGGCGCTGGCCACCCGGCTTGCCGGTCCGGTGCTGGATGAAGGAGCCCTGACCTATAAGGCCAATTTCAATCTGCGCGGCCCGGACCGGATGATGATCGGCTTCGACGAGATCCGCCAGGCGGCTAACGACTGATCTGCCGTCTTAGTTCAGCGAAACCGGCAACTGCGCCCAAAGCGTTACCGCTATTCCCTTACGGCCTGCATCAGATCGTTGTATAACGGGCGGTAAGGAGGTGCCAGATGCTACCTATTCCGGTAAAATCGGATAAGTCTAACGGCATGAGGGGGCGGGCCCACCGCCGGTTGGCCGGTCGTACCAAGGCTATGGCGGGTGTGGCGGGAGTCGCCGCGCTGGCACTGACTGCTGCAGCGTGCGGCAGCTCGGGCTCGTCGTCGGGGAATCAGACCGGCACGACCGGCAAAGCGGGCGGCACGTACACGATCCTGGCAAACTCGGCGTTCGGCGTCGCTGACCCCGCTCAGAACTACACCCTCGAAGAGTGGCAGCTGCTGATCGACACCCACGACGGGCTCGTGCAGTTCAAGCGGGTAGGCGGGACACAGGGCACTCAGATCGTGCCCGACCTGGCCACCTCGATACCGAAGCCGACCGATGGCGGCAAGACCTACCTGTTCCACGTCAGGAAGGGCATCAAGTTCTCCAACGGCCAGGTCATGAAGCCGAGCGACTTCGTGCGGACCTTCGAGCGCCAGTTCACGGTGCCCGGGCCGACGTCGTTCTACGCCGGCATTGTCGGCGCCGATAAGTGCAGCACCAAGGGCTGCGACCTCACAAAGGGCGTGGTCGCGGATGACAAGGCCTACACGCTGACCATTCACCTGACGGCGCCCGATCCTGAGTTCCTTGACAAGCTCGCGCTGCCGTTCGCTTACGTGGTGCCTGGCAACACCACGTTCAAGCTCACCGGCAACAACGTGCCGCCGGGAACCGGGCCTTACAAGTGGGTCTCGTACAACCCGAACTCTGAGGCGGTACTGGTCCGCAACAAGTACTTCCACGTGTGGAGCGCTGACGCGCAGCCGGCCGGTTATCCCGACAAGATCGTCGAGAAGTACGGGCAGACCATTTCGGATGAGGTCACCGCGGTTGAGAACGGTCAGGCCGACGAGGTCTTTGACGGTGACGTCATTCCCGCAGACCGGCTGAGCGAGCTGAATGGCGCGCAGTACTCCAAGCAAGTGCACGTCAACGCGCTGACTGCGGACTGGTACTGGGCGCTCAACACCAAGACGAAGCCGTTCAACAACGTCAAGGCGCGGCAGGCCATCAACTACGCGGCCGACAGAAATGCTTACGTCAAGATCGGCGGCGGACCCTCGCTAGCCGTTCCGACCTGCCAGATCCTGCCGCCGAACTTCCCCGGCTACAAGCCGTACTGCCCGTACACCGCTGGCGGCGGAACCACGAAGTGGACGGGCCCCGACCTGACCAAGGCCAAGGCGCTGGTGAAGGCTTCGGGTACCGCCGGGATGAAGGTGGTCGTTAACGCCACCACCGATGAGACGGGTAAGGCGCTGGCCGCCCAGATGGTTTCCGACCTGAACAAGATCGGATACAAGGCGTCCACCCAGCTCCTCAGCGGCACTATTCAGTATCCGTACATCCAGAACTCCAACAACGTCTCCAAGTGGAACGTCGCTTACTCGGCCTGGTACCAGGACTACCCCGCGCCGTCGGACTTCCTGAACGTGCTGCTCGGGTGCGGAAGCATCCACGCGCACAGCGACGCCAGCCCGAACATCGCCGAGTTCTGCGACCCGTCGATTCAGTCCCAGATGACCAAGGCCGAGAACATGGGCGTGACCAACCCGACTGGCGCTAACAACATCTGGGCACAGGTCGATCACGCGGTGACCGATCAGGCGCCGTGGGTCGACATGTACAACCCGAAGCAGATCGACTTCTTGTCGAAGCGGGTGCACGGGTACCAGTGGAACCCCCAGTGGTACATCCTGATCGACCAGCAATGGCTGAAGTAGCAGCCACCTTCGCCATTAGCAGCCGCCGGGGCGGCTGCTGATGGCGATAGCGCTCACTGAAGCCGCTGAGCCTCCGGCCCAGGCACCCGGCCTGCCGCCGGAGGTCAGCGGCCGCAGCCCGTGGGCACTAGCGGGACGTCGGCTATGGCGAAACCGGGTCGCCATGTCGGCGCTTGTGCTGTTCCTGCTGATCATCGCGGTTTGCCTGGCGGCGCCGCTGTACGCGCATGACATCGCCAAGGTCAACCCTTTCGTCAATAACCTGAACGGCACGACGATCATCGACGGGCATAAGGTGCCGCTGATGGAGCAGGGCGGCGGCATCCTGAAGCTTGGCGAAACACCGCTCGGGCCGACCTGGCACATCACCAACTATTTCCTCGGTGCTGACCAGCAGGGCCGTGATGTCTTCGCCAGGGTGCTCTACGGCGGCCGCAGCTCACTGGAGATCGGCGTCGGCTCGGCGCTCATCTGCTGCGCGATCGCCACCATCATCGCGCTGATCGCCGGGTACTTCGGCGGACTGGTCGATGCGATCTTGTCCAGGCTGATGGACGTGATCTGGGCATTCCCCGTCTACCTGCTGGCGATCTCGATCTCGACCGTGCTCCTCACGGAGTCAAGCGGCCTGTCTATCGGCCCGCTGCACCTGGTAGCGACCAGCTTGTGGCTGCCCACGATCATCATCGCGTTCATCTACCTGCCGTATGTCTACCGCCCGATCCGCGGCCACGTGCTGTCGGTTTCGGAGAAGGAGTTTGTCCAGGCGGGCATCGCTCAGGGCGCGTCCGACCTGCGGCTGATCTTCTCCGACATCTTGCCGAACGTGGTGTCGGTCGTCATCGTGCTGCTGCCGTTGATGATCGCCACGACGATCCTGACCGAGTCGGCGCTGTCGTTCCTGTCCATCGGCGTACAGCCGCCTAATGCCAGCTGGGGCACGATCATCAGCGACGGCCAGGACCTCCTGTACACCAGACCGTGGGTCGCGGTCGCGCCCGGCATCATGATCGTGCTGACCGTGCTCGCGCTTAACGTGCTGGGCGACGGGGTCAGGGACGCCCTCGACCCGAGGGCGAAGCTGAGGGTGGAGGGCTAGTGCTTACCTTCATCGTCAGGCGCATCGCCTGGACCGCGCTCGTGATGTTCGTGATCACGGTGCTGGTATTCGTGATCTTCTTCAAGACTCCCGGCATCGACCCCGCCAGGCAGATTGCCGGCCGGAACCCGAGCGCCCAGGTGATGAAGGAGATCAGGCACCAATTCGGCCTGGACCAGCCCTTCCCTGTTCAGTACGGCGACATGATGAAGAAGATCTTCATCACCCGCGATCTGGTTTCGTACTCAAACCAGGGCACGAAGGTCATCCCTGAGATCATCGCGGCCGCTCCTGCGACGCTGTCGCTGGTATTCGGCGCTGCGCTGATCTGGGTGGTCATGGCGATTGTCATGGGCGTCGCTGCCGCTGTGCTGCGGGGTACGCTGCTCGACCCGCTGCTCATGATCATCGCGCTCATCGGGATATCCATGCCCGTTTTCTGGCTCGGCGAGGTCGTCAACCTCATCACCCAGAGCCGGCTGCACCACACCTTCTTGTTCAGCTGGGTGCCGCCGCTCGGGTACACGCCGTTGACCCAGAATCCGCTGCGATGGTTCGAGGGGCTCTTCTTCCCGTGGATCACCTTGTCGATCCTGTACATCGGCTTCTACGCCAGGGTGCTGCGGGCCAACCTGCTTGAGATCCAGAACGAGGACTACGTCAGGACGGCACGGGCGAAGGGCCTGACTGAGCGGCGGGTGCTGGTGCGGCACACGCTGCGCAATTCGATGATCACGTTTGTCAGCCTCTTCGGACTGGACTTCGGCGTCCTGGTCGGCGGTGGCGCGCTGCTCACCGAGGTGGTCTTCGCGATCCACGGTGTCGGCTTCCTGACCTACCAGTCACTGACCAACCTGGACCTGCCGACGATCATGGCGACCGTCATCTACGGCGCTTTCTTCATCGTCCTCGCTAACACGATCGTCGACATCGCCTACGCCGGACTCGACCCGAGAGTGCGGCCCGCCTGATGGCGGCTGCAGGTGGCCAGATGGTGAGGGCGTCATGAGCGATCCACTGCTTGAGGTGCGCGACCTCAAGGTGAGCTTCCGCACCGAGGACGGCGTTGTCCGGGCCGTCGACGGTGTCTCCTTCAGCGTCTCTGAGGGCGAGACCCTCGGCATCGTTGGCGAGTCTGGTTCCGGCAAGAGCGTCACGATGATGTCGGTGATGCGGCTGATCATCGATCCGAACGCGCAGTTCGAGGGCGAGGTCATCTACAAGGGCCGCAACCTGATGTCCCTCAGCCAGGCTGAATTGCGTGGCGTCCGGGGCTCCGAGATCGCGATGATCTTCCAGGACCCGATGACGTCGCTGAACCCGGTGTACCGGGTTGGCTGGCAGATCGTCGAGCAGATCAGGGCGCACGAACGGATGTCCAAGCAGGCAGCACGGGCTCGGGCCATCGAGTTGCTCGCGGCCGTAGGCATCCCGCATCCCGATGAACGGGTCGACGACTTCCCGCATCAGTTCTCCGGCGGCATGCGCCAGCGCGTGATGATCGCGATGGCCTTGTCCTGCAGTCCTAGCCTGCTGATCGCCGACGAGCCCACGACGGCGCTGGACGTGACCATCCAGGCCCAAATCCTGAAGCTGATCAAGCAGCTGAAAGACGAGTTCAGCTCAGCTGTCGTCCTGATCACTCACGACATGGGCGTGGTGGCTGACGTGGCGGACCGGGTCGCCGTGATGTACGGGGGGCGCATCATTGAGCAGGGCACCAAGGACGACGTCTTCTACGACGCACAGCACCCGTATACGTGGGGCCTGCTCGGATCGATCGCCAGGATCGACCGACCCAAGCCGCGGCGCCTGACCGCGATCCGCGGGCTGCCGCCGTCATTGATCCACCTGCCTGATGGGTGCGCGTTCGGCGAGCGATGCCCGCAGCGGTTCGACGCCTGCAACGTGGTCCCCGAGCTTTCGAACCGGGCGGCGTTCAACCACGCGGACGCGTGTCACCTGGATCCGACGCTGAAGCGCGAACGCCGAGACACCACGATTCATCCCGAGCTAATCGAGGAAGCCACGTGAGCATGAGCGCGCCAGCGGGAGGCTCCGGCGCCTCCCAGGCACTAACTGAGGAAGCCGTGAGCGCGGGCTCCCCTGATGAACAGGGCGCTGCGCCGGACGATCGGGTGCTGCTGCGCGTCGAGCACCTGAAGAAGTACTTCCCGATCAAGCGCGGCATCTTCTTCAAGCGCGAAATCGGCCGCGTGCACGCCGTCGACGACGTCAGCATCGAGATCAAGGCAGGAGAGACGCTGGGCCTGGTTGGCGAATCCGGCTGCGGGAAGTCCACGCTCGGGCGGTGCATCATCAGGCTTCTTGACCTGACCAGCGGCTCGGTCACCTTCGACGGCAGAAACATCTCCCGGCTCTCCAGGCGGGCGCTGCGGCCTATTCGCGGCGAGCTGCAGATGGTCTTCCAGGATCCCTACGCGTCGCTGAACCCGCGCAAGCGAGTCGGGACGATCATCGCCGACCCGCTGCGCATCCATGGCCGCACGAACCGAAGGCAGATCAGAGACCGGGTGAGGGAGCTGCTCGACCTCGTCGGCCTCTCGCCCGAGCACGTGAACAGGTATCCGCACGAGTTCTCCGGAGGTCAGCGTCAGCGGATCGGGGTGGCACGCGCGCTTGCGCTGCATCCCAAGCTGATCATCGCCGACGAGCCGGTGTCCGCGCTCGATGTCTCGATCCGGGCGCAGGTCATCAACCTGCTCGATGACCTGCAAGACGACCTGGGGCTGACCTATATCTTCATCGCGCACGACCTTGGCGTGGTCAGGCACGTATCGGACCGGATCGCGGTCATGTACCTCGGCAAGATCGTTGAAGTCTCCCCTGCCGAGGAGCTCTACAAGAAGCCCGTGCATCCTTACACCGAAGCGCTGCTCTCGGCAGTCCCGATCCCGGATCCGAAGATCTCCTCCGAGCGCGAGCAGATCGTCCTTGAGGGAGACGTGCCGAGCCCTATCTCGCCACCGTCCGGCTGCCGATTCCACCCGCGGTGCAAATACGCAACCGATGTCTGCGCGCAGATTGAGCCTGAGCTGAAGAACCACGGCGCCGGGCATCAGGCCGCCTGCCACCACCCGCTCAACGTCGGCGGCTAGCCGAGGAACCCACGCAGCAAGGATCCCGTGCCGGCCAGGTGCTCGGCGACGGCGTTGCGCGCGCGCTCAGGGTCGCCAGCGAGTATCGCGTCCACGATCGCGACGTGCTGGATGGCGGCGTGGGTGATGTTCAGCTTGAGCATGGGGATCGCGTTGAGCAGGTCGTTCAGCTGCATCCTTGCTTCTGCGCACGCGGTGGATAGCAGGTTAGAGCCGGTCAGCTCGGCGATCGCCAGGTGAAACAGCGTGTCCATCCGGCGGTAGTCGGCCGGGCCAGCGCTATTCACATCCTCCAGCCTGGCCTGCAGCACCTCGCGCTGCGACGGCGCTGAGCCGTAGGCGGCGGCAATTCTCGCCACCGGCGCCACCGACTCGTAGCCGGGATCGGCAGCCGCGGCAACCTGCTGCGCGAGCATGTCGGCAGCCCCGGTTTCTACGGCGAACCGGAAGGTCAGCGCGTCGGCCAGCTTCTGGCCCCTTTCATGTGCCAGCCGGCGCAGTTCTCCGAGGTTGGGCGCCGGCCTGGTATAGGTGATGAAGGTGCCGCCGAGCCTGCCGCGCCTCGACTCGACGAAATCTGCCCGCTGAAGTTCCCTGATCGCCTCGCGCAGCGTCAGCCTGCTGATCCCCAGCTGCGTGGCGAGTTCCCGTTCTGGCGGGAACCGCTCACCCGGCCCGATCAGGCCGAGCTTGATGACGGTAAGCAGTCGTTCGACAGTCTCCTCGAAGGCATTGCCTTCGCGCACCGGCCGCAGCACGCCGCCGAGGTCGATGCCGACGCTCACCATCACCGCCTTCGCTGCTTAACCATGTCGGATCAGGCACGCCAAGTCCGGCGCGCGAGCCTCCCCTAACCCGCGCGCCGGAGTCCTCTGGCGCGTCAGGACCTCTCCGGCCTGACTTGTTCAGGCTTCTATCACCTGACACTTGACATTGTGGCCGGCTAGACCCTCAATTGGTCTGTTATTAGACCATTAATTTTCCGCCGCCGCCAGACCCACGAGCACAGACCTGGAACCCGAGGAGCACGCCGTGTCCGTCAACGAAGCACCTTCCGCGGTCCTGAGCGACGAAGAAGAGCTGCACAGGCTCGGCTACGCGCAGGAACTGCTGAGGCGGATGTCCGGATTTTCGAACTTCGCCGTCTCGTTCACCATCATCTCGATCCTCTCCGGCTGCCTGACGCTGTACTTCTTCGGCATGACAACCGGAGGCCCTGCCGTCATCGTGTGGGGCTGGCCGTTCGTCGGGATCATGACGCTGCTTGTCGGCCTGGCCATGGCCGAGGTGTGCTCCAGCTTCCCGACCGCGGGTGGCCTGTACTACTGGGCGGCCAAGCTGGCCAAGACAAACGGCCCTGCCTGGTCCTGGTTCACCGGCTGGTTCAACTTCCTCGGCCAGGTCGCCGTCACCGCGGGCATCGACTTCGGGGCTGCGTTCTTCATCAACGCCTTCCTCAATCTGGCCTGGGGCGTCACGACGGCGCACTGGATGACCATCATCATCTTCGCGCTCGTGCTGCTGTTGCACGGTCTGCTGAATCAGTTCGGGATCAAGCTGGTCGCCCTGCTGAACGACGTCAGCGTGTGGTGGCACATCGTCGGCGTGCTGGTCATCGTGGCGGTGCTCATCTTCGTGCCTTCGCACCACCAGTCGGCGGGCTTTGTCTTCGGCCATTTCGTCAACGACACCGGCCTGCATGTCCCGACGATCTACATCATCTTGATCGGCCTGCTCCTGGCTCAGTACACGTTCACCGGCTACGACGCCTCAGCGCACATGACCGAGGAAACCCACCAGGCGGCCCGCAGCGGCCCGCGCGGCATCGTGATGTCGATCATCGTTTCGCTGGCCGCCGGCTGGGTGTTGCTGATCGGGCTGACGTTCGCGATCCAGCACTACGAGCCTGAGCGCCTGTCGGCGACCGGTGTGCCGCCTGCCCAGATCTTCGTCGACGCGGCGGGTGCCGTGACCGGCAAGCTGCTGTTGCTGATCGTCATCGGCGCCCAGCTGTTCTGCGGCATGTCCTCGGTGACCGCCAACTCGCGGATGATCTACGCGTTCTCCCGCGACGGCGCGCTGCCCGGGTCTGAGTTCTGGCACCGGGTTAACAAGCGGACCAGGACGCCAACCAACGCCATCTGGCTCGCAGCCGCCGGCGCGCTGATCCTCGGCCTGCCCTACCTGTGGAACTACGCCGCATACGCGGCCGTCACATCGATCGCTGTGATCGGCCTGTACATCGCCTATGTGATGCCGACCTACCTGCGGCTGCGGCAAGGAGAGAGCTTCCAGCGCGGACCATGGCATCTGGGCCGGTGGAGCTACATAGTGGGATGGACAGCCGTGGTCTGGGTTGGCATCATCACGATCTTGTTCATGCTGCCGCAGGCCGGCCCCATCGGCTGGGCCACGTTCAACTACACGGTGATCGCCGTCGCGGCGGTGCTGGGCTTCGCGTGGATCTACTGGGCTGTGTCGGCCAAGAACTGGTTCACCGGTCCGAAGGTTCAGGGCACCGCCGCGGAACTGGCGGCGATCGAGCGCGAGCTCGAGTCCATCTGACGGGATACGAATGACAGACAGTCGTAGCGGCGGCGCCAGGCCCGGGATGCTGGACCTGGCGCAGCTGCAAACAGCGGTCGGCGCTGACGAGATCGATACGGTGACTCTCGCTTTCACCGACATGCAGGGGCGACTGGCAGGCAAGCGCCTGTCGGCGGAGTACTTCCTGGAAGAGGTGGCCGGGCACTTCGCTGAGGGCTGCAACTACCTGCTCGCGGTGGACGTGGACATGAACACCGTCGGCGGGTACGAGATGTCTTCCTGGGAGCGCGGCTACGGCGACTTCGTCATGAAGCCCGACCTGACGACGCTGCGCCGGGTGCCGTGGCTTCCGGCGACGGCACTGCTCCTCGCGGATCTGACCTGGCTGGACGGCACTCCGGTCGTCGCCTCGCCGCGCCAGATCCTGCAGGCGCAGACAGCCCGGCTGGCCGAGCGCGGGCTGGTGGCGCTGGCCGGCACGGAGCTGGAGTTCATCGTCTACACCGATAGTTTCGAGCAGGCGGCCGACAAGGGCTACGCGAAGCTCGTGCCCGCCAACCAGTACAACGTCGACTACTCGATACTCGGCACCTCAAGGATCGACCCGCTGCTGCGCAGGATCACCCGCGGCATGGCAGGCGCGGGCATGTATGTCGAATCGGCGAAGGGCGAATGCAACTTCGGCCAGCACGAGATCGCGTTCCGCTACGCCGACGCGGTCACCACCTGCGACAACCACTCGATTTACAAGACCGGTGCCAAGGAGATCGCAGCGCAAGACGGCATGTCGCTGACCTTCATGGCCAAGCCGAACTCGCGCGAGGGGAACTCCTGTCACATCCACCTGTCGTTGCGCGAGGCCAAGACTGGCCGGCCGGTCCTGGCTGGCGACGGCCGGTACGGCCTGTCGCCGATGGGCGAGCACTTCCTGGCCGGGCTGCTGGGCGGGATGCGCGAGCTCACGCTGCTGTACGCGCCGAACATCAACTCGTACAAGAGATACGTGCCGGGCAGCTTCGCCCCCACAGCCGTGCGCTGGGGCGTGGATAACCGGACGTGCGCGCTCCGTCTTGTCGGACACGGCCAGTCCCTGCGCGCTGAAAACCGCACGCCTGGCGGCGACGTGAATCCTTATCTGGCGGTTGCCGGCATGATCGCGGCCGGGCTGGCCGGAATCGACAGCGACCTGCCGCTCGAGGATGCCTTCGGTGGTAACGCCTACATAGACGAAGGTCCGAAGGTCCCGCATACGCTGCGGGACGCGCTGGAGCTCTGGGACAACAGCGCGCTCGCCAAGCAGGCGTTCGGCGCCGAGGTCGTCAGCCACTACGCGAACTACGCGCGCGTCGAACTTGCGGCATTTGACGCTGCCGTGACCGATTGGGAACTACGCCGCGGATTCGAGCGGTTGTGAGCACTATGAGCTCGTACACCATCGTGAACCCGGCCAACGAGCAGTCGGTCACCACAGTGCCGGGCACGTCGGTCGAGGAAGCGGACGCGGCGATCTCGCGCGCGGACGCCGCGCAGCGCGACTGGCGGGGCGTCGCGCCAAGCGACAGGGCCCGTGTGCTGCGCGCGTTCGCCGCTGAGATCGATGCGCACATCGAGGAGCTCGCACAGCTCGAAGTTGCCAACTCCGGGCACCCGATAGGGGCCGCCCGGTGGGAGGCCGGGCAAATCCGCGACGTGGTGCAGTACTACGCGGCTGCGCCGGAGCGGTTGCTCGGCAAGCAGATTCCGGTGGCCGGCGGCCTGAACGTGACGTTCGCCGAGCCGCTCGGCGTGGTCGGCCTGATCGTGCCTTGGAACTTCCCGATGCCGATCCTGTCGTGGGGCATGGCGCCGGCGCTGGCGGCCGGTAATGCCGTCGTGGCGAAGCCGGCCGAGATGACGCCACTGACCGCGATGCGGATCGGCGAGCTGGCAGTGCAGGCCGGGCTGCCCGAGAACGTCTTCCAAGTGCTGCCAGGCAAGGGCTCCGTGGTCGGCCAGCGCATCGTGGATCACCCGGCCGTGAGGAAGATCGTCTTCACCGGCTCGACGGAGGTTGGCCAGCAGATCATGGCAGGCTGCGCCAAGCAGGTGAAGCGACTGACGCTTGAGCTTGGCGGCAAATCAGCGAACATCGTCTTCGCCGACGCCGATATCGAGCGCGCGGCGGCGACCGCGCCGTACGCGGTTTTTGACAACGCGGGCCAGGACTGCTGCGCGCGCTCGCGGATCCTGGTGCAGCGGTCGGTGCTCGACAAGTTCATGGAGCTGCTCGAGCCAGCCGTTAAGGGCGTCAGGGTCGGCGATCCCGCGCTTACCGACACCGAGATGGGCCCGCTGATCTCGGCCAGCCACCGGGCCAGCGTTGCGAAATACGTACCGGACGACGCGCCGGTGGCATTCCGCGGCAGTGCGCCAGAAGGACCCGGGTACTGGTTCGCTCCCACGGTCCTCGCGCCGATCGGATCGGATGCACCTGCCTATACCGAGGAGATATTTGGTCCCGTCGTCACCGTCACTCCGTTCGAGGACGAGGCCGAGGCCATCGCGATCGCTAATGACACGCCGTACGGGCTGTCAGGATCGATCTGGACCGGGAACATCGGCCGCGCGATCAGGGTCGCGCGGGCGGTGGAAACCGGCAACCTGTCGGTGAACTCGCACTCATCGGTGCGGTACTGGACCCCGTTTGGCGGATTCAAGCAGTCCGGACTGGGACGCGAACTCGGGCCCGACGCGCTCGACGCGTTCACCGAGGTCAAGAACGTCTTTATTGCCACCGACAACTGATTCGGCCCTACAAGTTCGGGGAGTCGCTCCATGCAGCGCTTGCAAGACCGTGTCGCCGTCATCACTGGAGCTGGCAGCGGTATCGGATTGGCTAGTGCCCGCCGGATGGCGGCTGAAGGCGCCACGGTAGTGGCGGTCGACATCGATAAGGCCGCCGGCCAGGCAGCCGCGGACGAGACTGGTGGCGCGTTTTTCGCCGCGGATGTAGCCAGCGAAGAGGATGTCAGGCGGCTCTACGACGGGGTCGCCAAAGAGTTCGGCAGGATCGACATCGCCTTCAACAACGCCGGCATCTCGCCGCCCGAGGACGACTCGATCCTGACCACCGGCATCGACGCCTGGCGGCGCGTTCAGGATGTCAACCTGACGTCGGTGTACCTATGCTGCAAGTACGTGCTCCCCCACATGCAGCGGCAAGGTAAGGGCTCGATCATTAACACAGCCTCCTTCGTAGCCGTGCTCGGCTCGGCGACGTCGCAGATCTCCTACACCGCGTCCAAGGGCGGCGTGCTGGCGCTGAGCAGAGAGCTCGGCGTGCAATTCGCCAGGGAGGGGATCAGGGTCAACGCGCTCTGCCCAGGCCCGGTCAACACGCAGCTGCTGCGCGAAGTGTTCGCCGCCGACCCCGACCGGGCCGCGCGCCGTCTCGTGCACGTACCTGCCGGGCGCTTCGCCGAGCCGGAGGAGATCGCCGCCGCGGTCGCGTTCCTGGCCAGCGACGATGCTTCGTTCATCACCGCGTCTGAGTTCCTCGTCGACGGCGGAATCTCCGGTGCGTACGTGACGCCGCTATGACGCCGGTCATCGGCATCAGTGCCTACAGTGAGCAGGCCAAGTGGGGAGCCTGGGACCTGCCAGCCACGTTGCTGCCGCAGAACTACGCGGACACGGTAGCGGCGGCAGGCGGCGCTCCCGTGCTGCTGCCGCCGGTTCGCGGTATCGAGTTCGTCGTGCGCGCGCTCGACGGCCTGATCATCTCCGGCGGACCCGACATTGACCCGGCCAGATACGGCGAGCAGGCGGGCTCACAGACCACGGTCATCCGGCCGGCGAGGGACGCAGCGGAAGTAGCCCTGTTCGGTGCGGCAGTTGACTGCGGCGTCCCGGTCCTCGGGGTCTGCCGCGGAATGCAGGTGATGAACGTCGCACTCGGCGGGACGCTGATCCAGCACCTGCCCGACGCCGTCGGTCACGAGGGGCACTCGCCGACCCCGGGGACCATGGGTGAGCACAAGGTGACGGTCGGCGCCGAGCCGTCACGGCTCGCCGCCATTCTCGGTCCCGGCACCATCAACGTGCCGACCCATCACCACCAGGGCATCGCCCGGCTAGCTGACCGGCTGACCGCGACCGCCTGGGCAGAAGACGGGACCATTGAGGCGGTCGAGCTGGGGGGCGCTGGTTTCGTTCTGGGCGTGCAGTGGCATCCAGAGGCAGGCGACGAGCCGACCCTGTTCAGCGCGCTGATCGAGGCGGGACGCAGCACACACCGCTAGCAGGACCCGGACATTCGCGGCCGGATCGAGGGGGTTAGCCTGTCTGGGCC
>DATELR010000331.1:0-2781 GCA_035276345.1 Streptosporangiaceae bacterium
AATGCGGCATCGACCTCGAGCTGGGCCGCGATCTCGATCACCGGGCCGAGTGGCCGCGGAGTCGTCGTCCCGTCGCACACACAGGCGACGACGGGAACGGCGACGTCAGCTAGGAAGGCCGACACCAGGGCGGACTTACCGGCGCCGGCTTCGCCGCCGACTAGCGCAAGGGCGCCCGTGCCGTCACGAGTGTCCTCGAGATACTCCGACAGCGCGGCGAGCTGAGGGCCGCGCTCGAACAGCCTCATGACGTCACGCTAGGAACAGGAGAAACCGCGGTCAACGAGCGAGTCCCAAGATGAGGGTCGAGCCCGGTCAAAGTTAGGGATGCATCCCGATTCGGGCTCTCGTTGCCGCCGTGGACCCTCATCGCAGCCGGTGAAGCCGCCGGGGGCAAAGGACACGCGATGACCAAGATCCGCCTGACTCAGCTCGGTTGCCTCACGCTCCTGATTAGCTGGTACCTCAGCTTGGCCTTGCCGGCGTCCGCCACACCTGATCCACCGCCCGGGTACTACGCCTCCCCCGCGGCGCCGCTTCCGGCCGATCCGCCTGCGCAACCAACCGTTGTCCACGAGCACATCGCTCTCGGAAGCTATGTCCTGATCGTCGGCCTCACCGTGGTCGGCACGCTCATCGTCGTCGCAGTGGCCGCCCGTCTGCGCCGCCCATCTGTCCGGCGCGCTGAACAGCTCACGGAAGCGTGACTGCGAAGCACGAGCAAGCCGCTCTACCTGGATATCCACGAGACCTACCAGATACAGGAAGGCCTTTGACCATGCGACGCTCCGTCATCCTGCTGCTCGCCCTTGCTGTTCTGGCCGTTCTCGGCAGCCCAGCGTCAGCCAGCGCCGATGCCGGCCACCGACCAGTAACGAACCGCGATCTCCAGCCAATTCGCGCGGTCACCGCCAAGTACCACAATATCGCCACTGCGCTGGCCGACGGGTATGTGCCCTTCGTCGACATCAACGGCGTCTCGTGCATCGCCGAGCCGGGCATGGGCGGCATGGGAGTCCACTTCGTCAACCTGGCGCTGATCCAGGATCCAGGGATCAAACCGGACCAGCCGGAAGCGCTCGTTTACGCACCGGACCGCGTCGGCACCCTGCGGCTCGCAGCCCTGGAGTATCTCGTGGACAAGGTCGCCTGGACGTCGACAAACAGCACGGCGCCTGCCCTGTTCCCAGGCAACCCCTTCGACGAGACAGACGCCCCGAACCGGTACGGCCTCGCCGATCTCTACTCCCAACATGTTTGGGCCTGGAAACGCAACCCAGCCGGGTCGCTTGCGATGTGGAACCCCAACGTCCGTTGCTGACATCGAGTGGCCGCATTTGCCGCGAGAGATCTATTCGATGATCGACCTGCTGACCACTAGATGAGTAATTCCAAGGCAGGTCAGTGATCGTAGGCGATCAGTGATCGTTTGACGGCTTGGTGGGTGTGGTCGTTGTGCCAGATCGCGGCGGTCAGGGCGAGTAGCCGCTGCCAGATGCGGGTGAGCACGCCGGCGATGGTGCGGCCACCGTGTTGTTCGAGGTTGAGCTGGCCTTTGAGGGTGTCGTTGATCGATTCGATGATCTGCCGTAGCGGCTTGAAGAACCGCGCGCCGGGCCGGTCGCGTTCGCCCGTGCGGGCTGGCCGGAGCAGGGTGATGCCGAGCTCGGGAAGGGCGGCTTCGAACTGGCGGCCGTTGTAGTTCTTATCGGCGATGAGCGTCTGGTTGCCGCGCGCAGGCAGGGTTGGATCGGTGAGGATGTCAAGGAGCGTGGCGCGTTCGTCGGCCTTGGCGCCGGTGAGCGCGAACCCGATCGGCAGCCCGTGCACGGTGCACAGCAGGTGTAGCCGCAGCCCCCAGAAGTAGCGGGAGTGGCTGGCGCAGTAGCCGTAGTCGGCGAACCCGGCCAGCGCGGAACGCTTCGAGGTCTCGCGGGAGCGGCCGCACTCGACCGGAGTCGAGTCGGCCAGCCACAGATCATCGCTCCACAGGCTGGTGTCGCGGGCGAGCATGCCGATCAGCCAGCCGACCGTTCCGGCGAGCGCACGCAGCCGCTTGTTATAGCCAGGCTGTTGGGGCAGGTATGGAAACAGCGAACGTAACTGCGTGCGGGCGAAACGCAGCCAGCGGGCTTCGCTGGTGTAGCCGAGCAGCGCGGCCATCACGGCCAACGTCACCAGCTCCGCGTCGGTGATCTTCGGGGCGATCCCCACCTCAGGCCGCCACGGCGTGCGCTCGGGATGGGTCATCAACAAATCGTCGACACGCACGTAGAGTGCGGTCGCGAGGGTGTCCAGGTCGGCGTCCACGATGAGCCCCAGTGCTCGACGTTGGGTTAGCAACGCCAGCCTGGACACCCTCCACCACTACTTGAGCCTTGACACGCCGTTCAAGCCCTTGGAATCACTCATCTAGTGCCCGGAACGTGCTGGGCCGGCTGAATGATGCTGCCACCGAGCTGCTCGGCTCGGGCCAGCGTCGCCTCGACATCGTCGACTGCGACGAAGAACAGGACCTCGTCCTCGCTGCTCTGGCGGGGGCTGATGGCAACAAAAGTGCCGCCCGGAACGCCGGTGTCAATAAAGGTGTATCCCGGGAAGGCGCCTTCGGAGGCGATCTTCCAGCCGAACAGGTCGGCGAAGAACCGGCGGGTGGCATCGGGGTCCTGGGAACGGATCTCAGCATGTACGACTGGATGGGCCATGGGATTCTCCTTCGCACCCGGCCCCTGCCGCCGAATCGTTCGATCTATGAGGCGCGGAAGTCCTCGTTATCGACTA
>DATELR010000332.1:0-26473 GCA_035276345.1 Streptosporangiaceae bacterium
GCGCACGCAGGGTACCGTGCCCCGGCTACTGCAGCTGATCTACCTGGGCAACGGCGAGATCGTCAGGTACGCGCCCGACGAAGCCGACCTGCGCGCGACTGAGCGGAAGATCGAGGCGCTATGGCGCGCCATCGAGCGCGCTATCCAGGCCGAGGACTGGCGGCCCCGCCCGGGCAAGCTGTGCGATTGGTGTGCGCACCGCGCGCTCTGCCCGGCGTTCGGGGGTACTCCACCGCCGTTGCCTGTCCCCAGCCAGCCGGGTGATCGCAGTGTCGAGGTAGTCGCTGACGGGCCCGACCGGGCTTCTGGAGACGCCGAGCGCGGTGCTGACGGCAAAGGCGCACTGGTTGACGCAAGTGCGGCTGCCCTAGCGCGTGAGAAGGACTTCGAGCCGTGAGCGTGACGGGAGCCCGGCTCGCCAGTGAGCGCCAGTTACGAGATATAACTTGAATTGCAAACGCGATAGTACGTAAGATACCCCTAGCTCGCGTGGCCCGGCCTGTCGGGCGGCCAGGTCGGCCACGCGGCGGGCTGGTCGCCGACAGGTCGGGCTTGGCGGAGGAGCACGGTGATTATCGACGCGCAGGGGCTCGCGCGAACATTCAGGACCAGGAAACGGTCGGTCGAGGCGGTTCGCGGCGTGGACCTCACCGTGAAAGCTGGCGAGATCGTCGGCTTCCTCGGGCCCAATGGCGCCGGCAAGACGACTACTTTGCGGATGCTGACCACGCTGCTGCGACCTACTGCGGGCACCGCGACCGTGGCGGAGTGCGACCTGCTCCGCGATCCGGTAGGAGTGCGGAGGCGGATCGGCTACGTGCCGCAGGCGATTGGCGTCACGGCGGGCGGGACCGACCCGAGCGCTCTGGTGGGCGAAGAACTGACGATCCAGGGCAGGGTCTATCGGCTGTCCGCTGCAGACGCCGCGGAGCGGGCTGCGCTGCTGACCAGTCAACTCGAGCTGACTGGCCTTGAAGGCCGGTTGTGCAAGACGCTCTCAGGCGGCCAGCGGCGGCGGCTGGACATCGCGCTCGGCCTTATTCACTCCCCCGTGGTCATCTTCCTCGATGAGCCGACCACCGGGCTCGACCCGCAAAGCCGCAGCAACCTGTGGGATCACATCCGCGGGCTGCGGGAGCGGCTCGGGACCACGGTCTTCCTGACCACTCACTACCTGGAAGAGGCCGACGCGCTGTGTGACCGCGTACTCGTCATCGACCACGGAAAGATCATTGCCGAGGGCGTGCCCGATGAGCTGAAGCGCAGGATCTCAGGTGATGTGATCACGCTGAGCGTGAGCGCCGACGCCGACCGGGCGCAGGCCGTGCTGACGGGCTACCCAGGTGTGCGTGACCTCGTGGCCGAGGGCAAGGCGATCAGGATGACGGTCACTAGCGGCGAGCAGGCGCTGCCTGGGATGCTCCGTCAGCTCGACGCCGAGGGCATCACGATGGATTCCATCCAGCTTGCCAGGCCGACCCTGGATGACGTGTTCCTCACCCTCACCGGGCGCTCCCTGCGTGACGACTCGCCGGTGGGAGAGCCGCGCTCGAGCACCGAAACGAGGCAAGCGGAGACGCAGCCGTGACCGCCACTACCTTTCCCGCGCCTGCGCCTGCGCCTGCCGAGACGGTGGAAGACCGCTACCGTTCCGGCCTCGTTACTTTCTTCAGCGACACCATGCTGATCTTCCGGCGGCAGCTGAAGCTGTCGTTGCGTAACCCTGCCTGGGTCATCATCGGCCTGATTCAGCCGATCCTGTACCTGGCCTTCTTCGGGCCGCTCCTGGCGAAGGTGGCCTCAGGCGGCGCGCTCGGCGTGCCGGCGAACAACCCGTACAGCTTCTTCGTGCCAGGCCTGCTGATCCAGCTCGGCCTATTCGGCGCCTCCTTCGTGGGTTTCACGATCATCGCGGACTGGCGGGCTGGGGTGATCGAGCGGTTCAGGGTGACTCCAGTCAGCCGGATGGCGCTGCTGGCCGGCCGCGTGCTGCGGGACGTGCTCACACTGACCGTCCAGGCGATCGTGCTCGTCTTGGCTGGCCTGGCTTTCGGCCTGCGCGCTCCGCTAGCAGGGGTTCTGATCGGGCTGTGCTTCGTGGCCGTCGTCGCGGTGAGCCTGGCCGCGGTGTCCTACGCGGTTGGCCTCCTGTTGAAGAGCGAGGACGCGCTGGCACCGCTGCTGAACATGATCATGGTTCCGCTGATGCTGCTGTCGGGGATCATGCTGCCGATGACGCTGGGCCCGGTGTGGCTCAGGGACGCGGCGAGGGCTACCCCGTTCGGTTACATCATCGACGCGATGCGCGACGTATTCGCCGGCCGATATTTCAATGCCGTCGTCGTCGAAGGCATCGCGGTCTCGGTTGGCCTGGCGATCGTCTGCTTGTGGCTGGCGGGGCGAGCCTTCGCGAAGGAGAACGCCTGAGGCGATGCCCCGGCGTCTCGCCTAGCCGCGGGACGAATGCGCGCCGGCTGCCTCGGCGGCCAGGCTGTACAGCATTGCCAGATCCACATCGGCCAGCGACGGAGCGATGGTGAGTCCGGACCGCGGCGCTACCGGCGCGACGCCTGGCACGGCGATGGTGATGCAGCCCGCAGCCAGCGCGGAGAGGACACCGTTCGGCGAATCCTCGAGCGCCACGCACGCGCCGGGATCGGCGCCGATCAGCGACGCCGCTAGCAGGTAAGGCTCCGGGTCGGGCTTGGGCTCACGGACATCGGCTCCGCAGACGGTGGCGGTGAAGGCGATGTCATGTTTCTCCAGGCTGGTGAGCACGGCGTCCATGATCACCTTTTCGGATGAGGTCACCAGGAGGCGCGGAATCCCCGCGTCACGCACCGCTGCGAGCAGGTCGAGCGCTCCCGGCATGAGCACGGCCTCGCGCTCGGCCAGCAAGTCCGCCATGCCGGTGACAAGCCAGTCGGCCACGTCGTCATGACTGGCAGGCCGGGTCGCCCTGCCGAGCAGGTAATCGACGCTGCGGTGCAGTGATCCCCCGACGAGCGCCTGCTGGTCCTGGGCTGTCCACGTGCCACCTAGCCGGGCCATGACCTCGTGCTCGACCTCGAACCAGAGCGGCTCGGTGTTCACGAGCAGCCCGTCCATATCGAACAGCACGGCCTGAAGCTGGCCGCTATCGTCGGTGCCTGACATCAGGTGCTGAAGTACTTCGCCTCGCGGTGGTGCACGACGAGCGCGTCTGTGGACTGTTCCGGCGCGAGCTGGAACTCCTCGGACAGCGTCACCCCGATCCGCTCCGGCTCAAGCAGCCGCATCACCTTTGCCCGGTCCTCCAGGTCGGGGCATGCCGGATACCCGAATGAGTACCGGCAGCCCTGGTAGCCGACGCGGAGAATGCCGTCGATGTCGCCGGGATCGGCTCCGCTGATGCCGAGTGCCGCCCTGGTCCTGACATGCCAGTACTCGGCTAGCGCCTCGGCGAGCTGGACTGACAGCCCGTGGAGCTCCAGGTAGTCGCGGTAGGCGTGCTTGGCGAACAGTTCGCCGGTCGCCTCACTGATTCGCGGGCCGATCGTGACCAGCTGGAACGCGACCACGTCGGTCTCGCCTGAGGACCGTGGCTTGAAGAAGTCAGCCAGGCAGAGCCTGCGGTCCCTGCGCTGCCGCGGGAAGGTGAACCGCTCCCGCTCCGCGCCGTCCTCGCTTAGTACGACGAGATCATCGCCCTCGCTCACGCACGGGAAGTACCCGTGCACGACGGCGGCCTGGAGCAGGCCTTCGGTCTGCGCGCGTTCCAGCCACATCCGCAGCCTGGGGCGACCTTCGCTCTCGGCCAGCTCGGTGTGCGAAGGCCCGGTTCCTCCTTTAGTGGGCTTCAGGCCCCACTGGCCGAGGAACAGCGCGCGCTCGTCGAGGTAGCTCGCGTAGTCGGCGAGCGGGATTCCCTTGACGACCTGGGTGCCGTAGAACGGCGGCGAGGGCACCGGCTCGGTCACGCTGACGTCCGACCGGGCGGGCACTGAGTCTTCACCGGTGGACGTCGCGCCGGCGACGTCATGGCTGATCGGGGTGAGCCGGACCCGGCGCTGCCGCAGCGCAGGCAGCGTGGCCCCTGGCTCGCCACGCTTGACCGCCATCAGCGCGTCCATCAGCCGCAGGCCCTCGAAGGCGTCACGGGCGTACCTGACTTCGCCGTCGAACAGGCTCGCGAGATCCTGTTCGACGTATGACCTGGTCAACGCGGCGCCGCCGAGCAGCACCGGCCATCGCTCGGCCATACCGCGCGAGTTCAGTTCAGCCAGGTTATCTCGCATCACGACCGTGGACTTGACCAGCAGCCCGGACATCCCGATGACGTCGGCGCCGTGATCGGACGCGGCCTGCACGATCGCCGAGATTGGCTGCTTGATGCCGAGGTTAACGACGTCGTATCCGTTGTTGCTGACGATGATGTCGACGAGGTTCTTGCCGATGTCATGCACGTCGCCCTTGACGGTTGCCAAGACGATCTTTCCCTTGCCGGCCTCACCCGTCCGCTCCATGTGCGGCTCGAGATAGCCGACGGCGGCCTTCATGACCTCGGCGGAGGTGAGCACGAAGGGCAGCTGCATCTGGCCTGAGCCGAACAGGTCGCCGACTGTCTTCATCCCGTCCAGGAGCACGTCATTGACGATCTCTAGAGCCGATCGTTGCTGCAGCGCCTCGTCCAGGTCCGCCTCAAGGCCGGCTCGCTCGCCGTCGATGATCCGGCGCTTGAGCCGTTCCCAGAGCGGCAGCCCGTGCAGCTCAGCAGCGCGGCTTGCCTTGAGAGAGGCGGTATCCACCCCTTCGAACAGCTCAAGGAGCTTGGCGAGCGGATCGTAGGCGTCCTTGCGCCGGTCGTAGACCAGGTCGAGCGCGACCTGCAGCTGGTCGGCCGGGATCCTGGCGATCGGCATGATCCTGGCAGCGTGCACGATCGCCGAGTCCAGGCCGGCCTTGACGCACTCGTTCAGGAAGACCGAGTTCAGCACCGCGCGCGCCGCCGGGTTCAGCCCGAACGAGACGTTGGAGACGCCGAGCGTGGTCTGCGCCTCGGGGTAACGTCGCTTGACTTCCCGGATCGCCTCGATCGTCTCGATCGCGTCCCGCCGCGTTTCCTCCTGCCCGGTGGCGATCGGGAAGGTCAGGCAGTCGACGATGATGTCGCTCTGGCGCATACCCCAGTTGTCGGTCAGGTCATCGATCAGCCGGCCCGCGACCGCCGCCTTCCACTCCGCGGTCCTGGCCTGGCCTTGCTCGTCGATCGTGAGCGCGACGACCGCCGCGCCGTGCTCGCGGATGATCGGCATCACCCTCGCGATCCGCGAATCGGGCCCGTCGCCATCCTCGTAGTTCACCGAGTTGACGACCGCCCTGCCGCCGATGCGCTCGAGCCCGGCGCGGATTACGTCCGGTTCGGTGGAGTCGAGCACCAGCGGGAGGGTGGCAGCGGTGGCTAGCCGGCTGGCGATCTCAGCCATGTCAGCGACGCCGTCCCTGCCTACGTAGTCGACGCAAAGATCGAGAAGGTGGGCGCCGTCCCTGGTCTGCGCCCGAGCGATCTCCACGCAGTCCTCGAAACGGCCGTCGGTCATTGCCTCGCGGAAGGCCTTTGATCCGTTCGCATTGGTGCGTTCCCCGATCGCCAGGAACGCGGTGTCCTGCCGGAACGGAACGTGCTGATAGAGCGACGACACGCCAGGCTCAGGCCGAGGCCGGCGCTTCGCGCGCGCATTCCCTGTCACCCTGTCCCGCACTGCCGCGAGATGCGCGGGCGTAGTTCCGCAGCAACCGCCGACCATGGACAAACCGAACTCGCGGGCGAATGTCTCGTGCGCGGCGGCCAGCTCGTCAGGGGTCACCGGATAGTAGGCACCGCTTGCGGTGAGCTCGGGCAGGCCCGCGTTCGGCATGCAGGAGATCGGCACCCTGGAGTGCGCGGCGAGGTAACGCAGGTGCTCGCTCATCTCAGCAGGCCCGGTGGCGCAGTTGAGCCCGATAAGATCGATGCCCAGCGGCTCGAGCGCGGTGAGCGCCGCTCCGATCTCACTGCCGAGCAACATCGCACCCGTGGTCTCGATTGTGACCTGCGCGATCAGGACTACATCGCCGCCGCCACGCTCCTGGGACTGCGCTATGGCGCGTTTCGCGCCGATGATCGCCGCTTTCGCCTGGAGCAGGTCCTGGCAGGTCTCGATGATCAGCCCGTCGACGCCGCCGTCCAGCAGGCCGGCCGCATTGAGCTGGTAAGCGTCGCGCAGTTCTGTGAACAAGACGTGCCCGAGCGTGGGCAGCTTGGTTCCCGGGCCGATCGAGCCCAGCACCCAGCGGGGCCGCCCGTCGCCAGCCGCTTCATCGGCCGCCTTCCGGGCCAGCGCCGCACCAGCCTTGGAGAGCTCATGTATTCGCTCGGAAATCCCGTACTCGCCGAGGTTGCCGAGGTTGGCGCCGAAGGTGTTGGTGGAGATCGCGTCAACGCCGGCGTCCAGATATCCCTCGTGTACCGAGCGGACGATATCGGGCCTGGTGACGTTCAGGATTTCGTTGCAGCCTTCATGGCCAGCGAAATCGTCGAGCGTGGCGGGACTACCCTGGAGCATCGAGCCCATCGCGCCGTCCGCGATGACAACTCGCTCGGCTAGGGCGTTGCGCAGGGTCTGCTGCGGATCGGCGGTGCGCGACATGATGGCCCCATCCTAGGGCCAGGTCCGCGCGGGCGCGGGGGGACGACCCCGCGAACGCTCCCCCGGTGCACGTAGGCTTGGCCCGACAGCCAACGCTGTCGGGTAACGAAGCGTAACGAAACGGGCCCGTGGCCACGATGCGTCAACAAGGAGGTGGCTCCAGATCAAGCTCGACGGCATCGGAGGATTGACGTCGCCAACGATCATTGCGGCCTTCGAGGGCTGGAACGATGCGGGCGAGGCCGCAAGCGCTGCGGTGTCCCATCTCAGCACCGTCTGGGACGCCAAGACGATTGGCGAGATCGATCCTGAGGACTACTACGACTTCCAGGTGACCAGGCCGGTGCTTGAGGTCACCGACGGCCAGACCCGCAAGCTCGCCTGGCCAACCACCAGGCTTGCGCATGCCAAGCCAACCGGGATGGACAGGGACATAATCCTGGTGCACGGTATTGAGCCCAATATGCGCTGGCGCGGCTTTTGCCGCGAGCTCGTGGCGGGCTTCAGCGAGCTCGGCGCAGAGATGGTCATCCTGGTGGGTGCGCTGCTGGCCGATTCGCCGCATACCAGGCCCGTTCCGGTCACCGTCGCCGCCTCGGATGACAAGCTCGCGTCGACGCTGCAGGTCGAGCCCGTGGATTACCAAGGACCGACCGGCATCGTCGGCGTCCTGCAGGACGCCTGCGCGGCCAACGGGATCGCCGCGGTGTCGCTCTGGGCAGCAGTGCCGCACTACGTTGCGCAGCCGCCGAGCCCCAAGGCCACGCTCTCGCTGCTCCGCGGCGTCGAGGACATCCTCGATGTGCCGATGCCGCTTGGTGAGCTGCCTGACGAGGCCAGGGCGTGGGAGCGCGGCGTGGACGAGCTCGCCGAGCAAGACGCCGAAGTCGCCGAGTACGTCAGGGCGCTGGAAGAGGCCAAGGACGCCACCGACCTTCCCGAGGCCAGCGGCGACGCGATCGCGCGCGAGTTCGAGCGTTACCTGCGCCGCCGCGGCGAGCACGGCGGCGCCGGCAGCCGTTAGCGTCCGCCTGGATCGGCGACTGTGCTGACGGGCCGCCTAAATCGGCGACAGTGCTTGCGCCGCCTAAATCGGCGGCCATGGGACCGCGGGCCAGTCGTCTGGCGGGTACGGGTGGACCTTGTGCTTCAGCAGCATCTCGATCCTCATCCGCGTCGCGGTCACCTCGTCCTCGGTGAGCCACTGACGTAGCGAGGAGGCGAGCTCGTTCCCTAGCTGAGCGCTGAGACGTTCGAGCGCGTGCACGGCGTCGTTGGTGAGCGGGTCGCCGCGCCACTGCCAGAGCACGGTACGCAGCTTGTACTCCTCTGCGAAGCAGACGCCGTGGTCGCAGCCGTACAAGTGGCCGTCCTCCCGCGGCAGCAGATGCCCGATCTTGCGGTCGGCGTTGTTAACCACCGCGTCGAACACCGCCATCGAGCGCAGCCCCTTATGGCGGCTGTTCCTCGCGAGTGCGATGAGATCAACCTCGGGGTCGGAGTCGATCCACAGCTGGCACATGCCAGGGCCGAACGGGCCGTCCCGGTAGACCGTCGGCGGGACGATGTCCCACCCGGAGGCGCGGGAGACCTCGTAGGCCGCGAGTTCCCGGCCTGCCAGGGTGCCGTGCGGGAAATCCCAGAGCGGCCGCTCCCCCGCTACCGGCTTGTAGACGCAGGCCGCCTCGCGGTCACCATGGCTGATGACGCAGTACAGCGTGGCATTGGACGCCTCGGCAAGCCGGCCGGCTATCTCGAGTTCGCCAGCGGTCAGCAGCTCGATGTCCTGGTCTTCCGATCTTGGCACTGGATCAATCGCGGCCAACCCGGTGTCCGTTCTGGCGGGGGCAGATATGGCCGGAAGCGTCTAGCGGCAGCCCGCAGAGCGGACACGGCGGCCGGCCGGCCGTCACCAGCTGCATGGCCCGCTTGGCGAACGCGCGCGCGGCGGCGGCGGTAATCGTCACGCGCAAGATGGCCGGGCCGTCCTCTGGCAGCTCTTCGGTCAGCGGCTCGATCGGCTCGTCGCTGAGTTCCTGCGCTTCGATGATGACGCGCTCGCTGTCGCCGTCCCAGGCAAGCGCGATCGCGCCGACTCTGAAGTCCTCCATCAAAGGCTGGTCGAGCGGACCGTCATCCGTCAGCGCCTCAGGTGCGACCGCCGGTATCGCGGCGGAGCCGCCGGTACGCCTGAGCACCTCGTCCAGCAACTCGTCAAGCCGCTCCGCGAGCTGGCTGACCTGACCCTTCTCCACAGCGACGCTGGTGACCCTGCCGCTGCCCGTCGCCTGCAGGTAAAAGGCGCGCTGGCCAGGCTCGCCGATGGTTCCCGCGACGAATCTCTCGGGCGGGTCATACGCATACACCGGCATGTCCCCTATCCTCCCGCGCCGCCGCCCACAGGCGCATCACCTGGCTGCAGGGCTGATGCCCCAGCCGCGGCCTTGTCCTTCCTGATGAGCGACGTAACGCTGCCGCCTGTGTCATTCATCCGCTCCACGAACGGACGCAGCGGGGTGTAGCGGATGACGCTCAACGAGCACGGATCGATCTGGATCCGCTGGTACAAATCGAGGTGCAGGCCAAGGCTATCGGCCAGGATGGCCTTGATCACGTCGGCATGCGAGCAGATCAGGTAAACGGCCTCCTGTCCCAGCCGACCGTTCCAGTCCCTGATCGCGGTTACCGCCCGGCGCTGGATGTCAGGCAGTGTCTCGCCGCCAGGACCGGGGAACGTGACCGCGCTCGGATGCGCCTGCACTACGCGCCAGAGTGGCTCGCGTGCCAGCTTCCGCAGGGACTGGCCGGTCCAGTCACCGTAGCCGACCTCGATCAAGCGATCATCGATCGTCACCTCGTTGCAAGCTTTCTGCTGCTCAGCGATAGCTGTCGCGGTCTGGGCACATCGCTCGAGCGGGCTCGAAATGATTGCGTCAAGCCTGACCTGCGAAAGCCGCTCGGCGATCGCCGCGGCCTGTGAGCGGCCACGGTCATCGAGCGGGATGCCGGGAGTCCGGCCGGAGAGCGCATTGCCCGTTGCCGCCGTCAGGCCGTGCCGCACCACGAGGACCAAAGTCACGCACCGACTCTACGGCGTACGGCGATCAGGTGCGGTACGCAGACCTGGGCGGCTAGGCGAGGCCTGGCGGCCGGTCCGTAATCACGAAGCTGACCGAGCCGAAGCTGACCTGGTCGCCAGGCTTGATCGGGACGCCGGTCGTCACTCGCCAGCCGTTCAGCCTGGTGCCGTTCGTGGATCCGAGATCGGACAGCAGCCAGTGCTCTTCTTCGTGATAGAGCCTGGCGTGCCAGCGCGACACGCTGAGGTCGGCGAGCGTGAAGTCACACGCCATCGCGCGGCCGATAGTGAACCGCCGGTCAGTGCCCGGCGGCAGCGGCAGCGGCGCCGGCCCTGCGTGATGCGCGCCGAGTTTCACCTTCGGCGCCCGGAACAACTGTGTGCTCGGATCGGGCCGTCCGGTCACGGCCATCCTGAGCAGCGTGAGCCGTTCCCTCAGCCGTTCCCACGCCTTGCGGCGCGTGTGGGTTGGCAGATCGGTAAAGAGCTCGGACAGCTCATTCCTGTCCTTCGCGTTGAGCGCGGCGTCCATTCTGTAGAGGAATGTCTCCTGGCTCAACCGACCTTCGGCGAACCTGTTCTGTAGTTCACCGATCGCACGGTCGCGTTCGGCATCGGAGGCTCGCACTCCGTCATTGTCGTCCGCGAGCCGGTCACTGGACGGCCGCATACCAGAAAGTATCGGATCACCTCGCCCGGCGCACAAGCGCGACGCTAACCCGGCATTACCGCAGCACGTAGGGACCTGCGGCGTGCTCAGGTGGCGGACGCCTCGGACTGAGTGATCGACAGGCTCGCGGGCTCCGGCAGGTCCTCGGGACCCTGCAACGGGAAATGACAAGCTGCGGCGTGGCCCGGCCCGAAGGAACGCAGCAGCGGCTCCTCCACCGAGCAGATCTCCTGGGCGAGCGGGCACCTGGTGCGGAACCTGCAGCCTGACGGCGGGTTGATCGGGCTCGGCAGCTCGCCGACGATGCCTGCTCCCCGCCTGGCGCGGGCGATATGGGGCTCGGGCACCGGAATGGTGGCGATCAGTCCGGCGGTGTACGGGTGCGCCGCACGCTGGTAGATGTCGTCGCCTGACCCGATCTCGACGAGCTTGCCGAGGTACATGACGCCGATCCTGGACGCCATGTACTTGACGACCGCAAGGTCGTGCGAGATCACGATGTAGGTCAGGTCGTGGTCAGCCTGCAGGCGCTTCATCAGGTTGAGCACCTGAGCCCTGATCGATACGTCGAGCGCGCTGACGGGCTCGTCGGCGACGATCACTTGCGGATTCAGGGTGAGCGCCCTGGCCAGCCCGATGCGCTGACGCTGGCCGCCTGAGAACTCGTGCGGGTACCGCTCGACCGCGTTGCGCGGCAATCCGACCTCGTCGAGCAGGTCGTAGATGCGCTTATTCTGCTCTTCGCGCGAGCCGATCTTCTGGATCGTCAACGGCTCCTTGATGATCGCGCCGACGCGCATCCTCGGGTCGAGCGAGGAATACGGGTCCTGGAACATCAGCTGGAGATTCTTCCGGTACTTGCGCAGCTCATTGCCGCGCAGAGCGGAGACGTCGCGCCCGGCCAGCAGCACCTTGCCCGAATTCGGATGCTCGAGCGCCACGACCAGCTTCCCGATCGTGGTCTTGCCGCAGCCTGACTCGCCGACCAGACCGAACGTCTCGCCCGCGTTGACCGTGAACGACACGTCGGAGACTGCGTGCACGGCGCCTGCCCTGCGCTGCAGGATCGCACCCGAGGTGATCGGGTACTCCTTGACCACGTTCTGCACTTCGAGCAGGACATTGCCGGAGGTGACGGTGTCGGGGCCGGTCGCGGCCTCGGCGGTCGGCCGGTCCTTGGCCACCGTCACAGCGGTCTTGCTGCCGTTGGCGGATGGGATCGGGCCGTCGACCGGATGCCAGCAGGCGAACAGGTGGTCGCCTGATTCGCCAGTGAGCGCCGGCTCTTCCGACCTGCACTTGTCGGTTGCCTTGCTGCAGCGCGCCGCGAATCGGCAGCCGTTCGGCGGGTTGGTCAGGTCGGGTGGGATGCCCGGGATGTTGAGCAGCCGCTGGCTGGCCTCCTGGTTCAGCCGCGGGATTGAAGCCAGCAGCGCCTGGGTGTACGGGTGGTGCATGCTGGTGAACAGGTTGTCGGTCTCGGCCGTCTCGACGATCCGGCCCGCGTACATGACGTTGACCCGGTCCGCGTGGCCCGCGATCACGCCCATGTCGTGAGTGATCAGCAGCATGGCCATCCCGAGCCTGGACTTCAGGTCGTCGAGCAGCTTGAGTATCTGGGCCTGAATCGTCACGTCGAGCGCGGTCGTCGGCTCGTCGGCGATCAGCAGCTTAGGCTCGCAGGACAGCGCCATCGCGATCATAACCCGCTGGCGAAGTCCGCCAGAGAGCTGGTGCGGGTAGTCCTTGAGCCGCTCGCGTGGTTTCGGCAACCCGACCAGGCTGAGCACCTCGGCAGCCCGTTCCATAGCCTCGGCCTTGGTGACGTTCCTGTGCAGCCGCACCGGCTCGGCAACTTGGTAGCCGATCGTCTTCGTCGGGTCGAGTGAGGTCAGCGGATCCTGGAAGATCATGGCGATCTCGTTGCCCCGGATCTTGCGCAGGTCGGTATCGGGCAGACCGACCAGCTCCCTGTCTTCGAGCTTGACCGAGCCGTTGACAATGCGCCCGCCTGGCGGCAGCAGGCCCATAATCGACAACCCCGTCATTGACTTTCCGCAGCCGGACTCGCCCACCAGGCCGAGCGTTTCGCCAGGTTCGATGTGCAGGCTCACATTTCCGACCGCCTGCACGACGGACTTGGTCAACTGGATGTGGGTGGACAGGTCGTCGATCTCAATGACGGGGGGCATCCGCTTGGGTTACCTCTCAGCTCAGTGGTGGGCGGTTGGCGACTGGTCCGCTAGCGGCGGCGCAGCCTGACGTCCAGCGAGTCCCGCAAGGCGTCACCGATCAGGTTGCAGGCCATCACGACGAGGACGATGCAGGCACCGACCGGGAACACCAGCCACCAGTATCCGTTCTGCATGAACTGCACGCCGTTACCGAGCATGTCGCCCCAGTCCTGGTTCGGGTAATGCAGCCCGAAGCCGAGGAACCCGAGCGCCGCGACAGCGAGGATGGCGTCGGCCACGTTGAACGTGACGTTGACGATGATCACCCCGAGCGCGTTGGGGATCAGGTGCCGGTTGATCAGCCGCCACCTGGTCGATCCGGCTGTTCGCGCCGCGGCGACGAAGTCCCTGGTCCGCAGCGTGAGCACCTCGCCCCTGACCAGGCGGGCCGGTACCAGCCAGGTAAAGGCGCCGATGATAACGGCGAGCCCGAGCACCGATGCGCCGTACCGGACCGCCACGATCAGCACGATGAACAGGAACGGGATCGAGAGGAAGACGTCGACCACTCGCATCATCGCCGAGTCGATGATCCCGCCGGTAAGGCCAGCGATGGCCCCCCAGAGCATGCCGATCCCGATCCCGATCGCCGCGGCGGCGAAGCCGACCTCCAGGGCGGCCTGGCCGCCCTTCATGAGCAGGGCGAGCTCGTCGAAGCCCTGACCGTCGGTGCCGAGGGGGAACCTGGCCTGCGGCGACAGGTCCGTGTTGACCAGGTCCGAGTTGAGCGTGTTGCCGTGGTAGAAGAGCGGGCCGAGGAAGCAGAACAACACGAAGAACAGCAGGATCGCGATCCCGATGACGGCGAGCTTGTTCTGCGCGAACTCGCGGGCAGCGAGCCGCCAGCCGCTCTGAACGGCTCCGACCTCACCGCCTTCAGGTGCGCGGTCGATGTCGAGCGGGCTAAGTGATGGTGCGATGTTGGCCACTGCCGTTTCTCCAGCTCTGAGCGTGCGCCGTCAGGAAAGCCTGATTCGCGGGTCCGCGATGGTCAGGGCAATGTCGGCGACAAAGTTGCCGGCGACGGTCAGGAACGCGCCGATCAGGGTGTATGCCAGCAGCACGTTGTAGTCAACATTTGACAGGCTGGTAAAGAAGAGCAGCCCAAGGCCCTGGTAGTTGAAGACCTGCTCGGTGATCAAGTTCCCGGAAAGCAGGAACGGAATTGACAAGCCGATCAACGTCACCATCGGCAGGCAGGCATTGCGCAGCAAGTGCCTGAAGAGCACGAGCCGCTCAGGCAGGCCCTTGGCGCGCGCCGCTTTGATGTAGTCCTGCGCCAGCGTGTCGATCGAGGTGGAGCGCATGTAGCGGGAGAAACCTGCCACCGAGATCAGCGTAAGCGTAGCGATCGGTAGCGTCATCGAATGCCAGTCCAGCATCACGTGCCAGATCGACAGCGATTGGCTGGCCTCAAAGTTGAAGATCGGGAAGCTCAGCGCGAAGACCTGGATCAGGATCAGCGCGAGGAAGAAGACGGGCATCGCGTAGGTGGTGAATGCAAACGAAGTGACGACGTTGTCGCCGACCGAGTTGCGCTTGACCGCCTGGTAGATGCCGAGCGGAACCGCGATCAGCACGGCCAGCAGCAGCGACATCCCTGACAGGTACGCGCTGCGTATCCAGCGCTGGCCGAACAGCGCTGCCACGCTCTGGTTCACCTTGTAGGAGTAGCCGAGGTTGCCGTGGATCAGATGGTTCATGTAGGCCAGGTACTGCTCGACCCATGGCCGGTCAAACCCGTGCTGCCTGTTCCAGTCAAGGACGGCGGTGTGGGTCGCCTTCGCACCGAGGATGTCCTGGGCAGGCGACGGATAGATGAGGTGGAGCAGGAAGAAGATGAAAATCGAAACGCCCACCACCACGATGAGCGAGGTAATGATCCTGCGGATCAGGTAGGCGGTCACGAGCGTCGCCCCTTCTCGCGCCTTTGGGCGCGGCCATTCACATGCGCAGACATACCACGCTGGCACTCCCTGTTCCCCTGCTACCACAGGAGAACAGGGAGTGTCCAGCATTCCGGGTCAGCCCGGATCAGGCATTACTTCTTGGTGAAGTACCAGAACTCTGGGTTGAGCTGGAACTGGGTCAGCGACGAGAAGGCGTCGGGGGGACCGGAAATCGTCTTCTTCCAGACCATGACGTTGTCGACGACCGGCTGGAACAGCCCGGGCTGCTGCAGCGTGAGGTAGTCAGCCTCTGCCTTGACCGCGGCCGGGTCGCTGCCGCCGGTGGAGGCGGCGATCAGCTGGTCAGCATGCTTGTCGCAGTAGCTACCGATGTTGTAGGTGCCAACGCAGTTGAAGATGCCGTTCATTGTCGGGTACGTGGAGATGCTGAACCCGCCGAAGTCTTCCATCGCCCACTTGTCGACGTTCTGCGGCGCAGCCACGTTGTAGTACGTCGCGATCATGTGGTTGAAGTTGTCGGACTTCAGGGTGATGTTCATGCCGATCTGCTTGGCCTTGGAGACCAGGTCGGTGACCATCTGCGGGATTGGGTTCGACGTGGAGTTGTAGACCAGGTTCCACGCGAGCTTGGTGCCAGCCGGGATGCCAGCGCCGCACGCACCGGCGCCTGATCCGGCCTTCGTGCACGTGGACGTGCCGCCTGGTGTCACCTTCCAGCCGTGCGAGGTCAGCAGCTTCTTCGCCGTGTTCACGTTGAAGTCGTACGGGTTGTGAGTGGCGCTGCTCGGCGTGTACGTGCTCGGCGGGACCGCTGGCACGGGGCCGTAGGCCTGGCCGCCTGCGTCGTGGAAGAAGGCCTTCACGTAACCGGCCTGATCCTGCAGGTGCGCGATCGCCTGACGGATGTAGAGCTGGGCGATGATCTTGTTGAAGTCCCCAGTCTTGTCCTTGAAGTTGTAAGCGATGTAGCTAAAGCCGAAGCCCGGGTAACCGAACACGTTGTAGCTGGACTTGATCGAGTCGGCCTGCGGGACGTCAGGTGCCGGGATGTAGCCCTGATCGATGTTGCCCGACTTGACGGCGTTCCATTCCGCGGTGTCCGAGGTGAATGGCACGGCCTCGATCTTGGACTGCGGACTGGCGTGCGGGCCGCTGTACTTCGCGTTCGGCACCATCGTGAATGCACCGGTGGTGTTGTTGAACGACGTCAGCTTGTACGGCCCGCTAACGGTCTGCCACAGCGCGTTGCTCGCGTAGGTCGTGACCGACTTGGACTGCGAGTACAGGTAGTGGTAGATCTTCGACGCGTCGGACGGGTTGTTCGGGTCCAGAGTCGGCCCGTTAGCGGAGGCCTTGGCCCACGCGTGCACCGGCAGCGGCTGGATCCCGGCCAGGTTGTTCTCGAAGAACCAGGTCGGGTTCACTGCCTTGTTCAGGTTGATCACCAGGGTGTGGTCGTCCGGCGTGGACATGCTGGTGACCTGGTCAGGGATGCCGACCTTGGGCACGTACTGCGAGTAGTTCGCCGCGCTCACCTTGACGGCGGCCCTGGTCATGTCGACGAAGAACTCGGCGTCCTTTGAGGTGATCGGCTGGCCGTCGGACCACTTCCAGTTCTTCAGCTTGACCGTGACGGTCTTGTTGCCGTTGCTCCAGACCGGGTCATTGGCAAGGCTCATGGCCTTGTCTTCCTGGATCTTGGCGCCCTGTGGGAACCAGTACAGCGGCCGCCACATCTGGTACTGGAAGGAGTACGCGGTGTAGACCGAGCCGTTGGCACCCGGCGTGACCGGGAAGATCCACGTGGGGGTGGCGTTCGGTGGCTCGGCCACGGTGATCGTGCCCGCGTGCGCGGTGCCGGTCTGGGCAGGCACGGCGCCGAACGCGCCAGGAATGGACGGCGGGGTGGTCGTGGAGGTGTTTGAACTCTTGCTGCAGGCGGCAAGAGCGGTTGCGCCGATGACGGCACAGACCGCCATCTTCATAACCGGGTGGGCGACTTTCATCAGATCCCCTTGCTCTCAGGGCGGTCACGGTGGACAAGGCCAGCGGGCGACGGCTGCCCTGAGCGGGGAGTCAGCATCGCGAACAGGCCCTGCCACCTTCCTGTGGTCCGCGCCGGGCTGGCCTGCAGCGCAAGATCCAGGCCGGCAGCTTTGCCGAAGCGTAAACCGCGAGAGGTAGCGAACCCAGGGCAACATCGTCACAAATTGCTATCGATGCTTCGCGATGTCACCCGGAACTGGCCTAGTTCTAACTATTTGGTCACAGACGGTGACCGAATGCGTTCCGGAGGCTAGATCAGCCGCCCATTGCGTGTACGCCACCGTCGACGTGGACGATCTCGCCGGTTGTCGCCGGAAACCAGTCCGAGAGCAGAGCCACGCACGCGCGAGCCGCCGGCTCGTGATTGGTCAGCTCCCAACCGAGCGGCGCCTTGTCGCTCCAGAGGGCTTCGAATTGCTCCGCGCCGGGAATCGAGCGCATCGCCATCGTGCGAAGCGGCCCGGCGGCGACCAGGTTCACCCTGATCTGGTACTGGCCGAGGTACCGCGCGAGATACCTCGCGCAGGATTCGAGCCCGGCCTTCGCGACACCCATCCAGTCGTAGGCCGGCCACGCGCGCGCGGCGTCGAAGTCGAGCCCGACCAGGGAGCCGCCCTTTTCCTGCATGAGCGGCAGCGTGGCATTGGCCAGCGCCTTCAGTGAATAGGTGGACACGTGCATCGCAGCGGCGACTTCTTGCCACGGAGTCGCGAGGAAGTTCCCGCCGAGCGCTCCGGCCGGAGCGTTGGCGATGCCGTGCAGTACGCCGTCAAGACCGTCAACGTGCTCCTTAATCCGGTCGGCCAGCGAGTCCAGGTGTTCCTGGCTGGTCACGTCGAGCTCAAGCACGGGCGGCGGGTCCGGGAGTCGCTTAGCGATCCGCTCGACCAGGCTGAGCCGCCCAAATCCGGTCAGCACGACCGTGGCACCTTCCTGCTGAGCGACCCGTGCCACGTGGAATGCGATCGACGAGTCGGTCAGCACCCCGGTGACGAGAATCCGCTTGCCGTCGAGAAGTCCCATCGCTCGCCTTTCTCGTTTGCTCGAGGCCTGGTTATGAGATCAATGGCCCATGCCGAGTCCACCGTCCACCGGGATCACGGCGCCGGTGATGTACGCGGCGTCGGGCCCGGCGAGGAACTGCACTACCCCGGCCACTTCGTCGGCCGAGGCGATCCTTCCGAGCGGCACGCCGTCGATGATGGCCTTCTTGCGCTCCTCGCTCAGCTCGGCGGTCATGTCGGTCTCGGCGAACCCGGGTGCGACCACATTGACGGTGATGTTGCGACTTCCCAGCTCTCTGGCCAGCGATCGCGCCATGCCGACAAGACCCGCCTTGGAGGCGGCGTAATTGGCCTGCCCGCCCGATCCCAGCAATCCGACGACCGAGGAAATGAAGATGATGCGCCCCTTGCGCAGCCTCATCATCGGGCGCACGGCGCGCTTCGCCACCCGGTACGCGCCCGTCAGGTTGGTGTCCACGACCGAGGTGAACGCGTCCTCGCTCATCAGAGCCAGCAGCTGGTCGGCCGTGATGCCCGCGTTGGCCACCACGACCTCGACAGGGCCGTGCGCTTCCTCCGCGACCTTGAAGGCCTCATCGACCGAGCTCGCGTCCCGCACGTCGCACCTGGCCACCGTCAGGTCGTCGATCGCATCGCCGGACCGGGACGTAACCGTGACCGCATCGCCGGCGGCGGCGAGCCGCCGCGCTATCGCCAGCCCTATCCCCCGGTTGCCGCCGGTAACCAGGACGGACCGGCTCATCGGCTACCTCCAGTGCAAAAGACGCAGTTCGCGCCAGTCAGTATCGCAGACACCCGCTTGCTGCCATTGGCCGCTCATGAGTCCTCAAGCCGGAACCCGACCTTCATGCCGACCTGGAAGTGCGCGACCTCGCCGCCTTCCAGCTGGCCACGGATCTGGGTGACCTCGAACCAGTCAAGGTGCCTGAGCGTCTGCGCCGCCCGCTGCAGGCCATTGCGGATGGCCGCGTCGACGCTGGCCGGCGAGGTGCCGACGATTTCCGTGACCCGATATGTGCGATCAGTCATCTGAACCTCCAGGTAAGAACATGGACCAGCACCACGATCCCCGCGTGACCACTGTTGCACGCAGATATTCGCGGCCGGGCTGGTCTTGATTAGCTTCCCGGCAGCAGGCGGCCTAACGTGGTGATGTGCAGGATCATCAGGGTTCCCCGGAGCGCGGGCGCCGGCTGAACCACCGCGCGGGCGCCCGGGGTTCAGACGCCTATCTGGTAACCGAGGCTCGGGAGTCTCGCTCAGCCGAGATCGGCCAGCGCGAGCGGCGGTACCTGGTGATGATGGGCATCCGCGTGGTGTGCTTTGTGATCACCGTCGTGATGTTCCTCACGCACGCGGGCTGGCTGACCGTCATCCCCGCGGTCGGCGCGATCGCGCTGCCGTACTTCGCCGTCGTCGTCGCTAACAGCAGGCGCCCGACCTCGGCGTCTGGATTCCGTCCCTACCAGCCGAACCTGCCAGAGCGTTATGTGCCGCCTGGCCGCCGGCCCGGTAGCGGCGCGCCCTGATCCTCTGCCTCAGGCGCGACCTCCCGCGATCAAGGCTGGGCGCATCGGGCGGACCGGGCAGCATGGGAGTGTTTCCCTGTAAGGGTGCAGCAAGGCAGCAATGTCGGGCGCAAATCACCGATCCAGGTCGGTACTAGTTACCAGTCATCCCCAGATTCGCTTCTAATCCGGTCTTGACGCACATGGGGGAGGATCGGTGTAACATGCATACCGGTGCTCTGGTCCCCCGCTGGGGCACCATTGCCGGCGTTCCGGGCCCCCGTCGGAGCGCCGATGAATGCGACGCCGGGTGGTTTGCCCCCGTAGCCACCCGGCGTCGCCCTTTTTATTGGGAAACCGCCTACTCGGTCTTCCTGAACTCGGCGATCCCGATTGACATCAGCGCGAGGCCCATGGCCGCGACGATTGCGAGCGACAGCCACTCGGGAACGAGCCAGCCACCCCACGTGACGCCAGGCGCCAGCAGATGCTGAGCGCCGAAGGAAACATTCAAGTGGCTGAAAACGGCATGCCGCATCGGGCCCACGACATAGGTCAGCGGATCGATCCTGGTCAGGATCGTCAGCCAGCCAGGAAGTCCGTTCAGCGGGTAAAGCGCACCCGACAGGAAAAAGAGCGGCAGGACCAGCATCTGGGTGAGCGCCATGAAGGCCTGGAACTGCTTGATCCTGGCGGCCATCATCACGCCGAAGGCCGTAAGGGTGAACGAGAGCAGCAGCAACTCGCCGACCAGAGTCAGCAGCAGCACGGGGTTATACGGCACGTGCGCGAAGCCAGCCAGCGCCAGGAAGATAACGCCCTGGAACGTGGCGATCGTGGCGCCGCCCAGGCATTTGCCGATCACGATGGACGCCCGGCTCACCGGGGCGACGAGGATTTCTCTGAGAAAGCCGAACTCGCGGTCCCAGACGATGGAGCCTGCCGAAAAGATCGCCGTAAACAGCACCGACATCGCGAGGACGCCGGGATAGATGAATGTCTTGAAGTCCACGCCCGCTGGCAGGCCCGCGCTTGCGAGCGCGGACAATCCGGTGCCGAGGATGAAAAGGAACAACACCGGCTGGACCAGCGACGTCACCGCGCGGAGCCGGTCGGTCCTGAATCTGATCAGCTCGCGGCGCCAGATGACGCCCACGGCACGCACGTCGTGCCGGAGGCCCGTGGCCGGTGTCGAGACCCTGATCGAATCGATGACGGCAGTGTCGGCGGGCCGCGTGACGGTATCGGTCACGGTCATCGCCTCCCCCGAAAGCGCGCCGCCATCTGGCGCATGGCATCGGTGCCCGATGCTTCCGCGTCGCGAATTGTCTTACCCGTGTAGGACATGAAGACGTCGTCGAGAGACGGCCGCGACACGCTGACCGACCTGATCGGCATGCCGAGCTCAGTGAAGAGCCTGGGCACGAACTGCTCGCCGGCGGACACGGGGAAGGTCACCATGCCTTCATGAATGGCTGCCTCGATGCCGAAGACGCGGGCAAGTGCCCCGATCGCTGACCGGTCATCGTCGGTGTGGATCTGCACTCTGTCCTTGCCGACGCTTGCCTTCAGGGCCTCAGGAGTGTCGATGGCGACGATCTTGCCGTGATCGATGATCGCGATCCGGTCGCAGTGCTCAGCTTCGTCCATGTAGTGGGTGGTCAGGAAGATCGTTATGTCCTCCCGGCCCTTCAGCTCGTTGATGTAAGCCCAGATCGAGGATCTGGTCTGCGGGTCAAGGCCGACCGTGGGCTCGTCAAGGAACAGCACGTGGGGTGCGTGCAGCAGACCGCGGCTGATCTCCAGGCGCCGTTGCATGCCGCCTGAGAATGTGCTCACGAGGCTGTCCTTGCGATCCCATAGCCCGACCATGTCGAGGACCTGGCGCATCCGCGGCTGCAGAGCGCCCTTGGGAACGCCGTACATCTCGGCGTGGAAGCGCAGGTTCTGCTCGGCAGTCAGGTATCCGTCAACCGTCGTGTCCTGGAATACCAGGCCTATGTTGCGCCGGACTTCGTCCCGCTGAGTAGCGGTGTCGAATCCTGCAACCGTGGCCTTCCCTGAACTGGCGTTGGCCAGAGTGCAGAGGATCTTGATAGTTGTGGTCTTGCCAGCGCCATTCGGCCCGAGGAACCCGAAAGTCTCGCCCGGGTATACGGCGAGGTCGATGCCGCGTACAGCCTCGACCTCGCCATATCGCTTAGTGAGCCCGGATACTTCAATCACCGGACGGGCAGTGCCGTCAGCGCTGCCATCGGCCTGCACAGCCGGTCGCTGCCCGTTGCAGGCGGCTGTCTCCAGGCTCATCGGCGTCTCCTCACCTTGGCCTTTGTCCCGAGCCTAGTCACGGCCGGGCGCCTCCTCGGACTGCGTGTCCTCGGCGTCATCCTCGGCGAGGATCCGGTACAGGGACCTGCGGGTCTGAGTGAGGATCTTCTTGGCCTGGGCCATCTGGGACTCGGTGCCGGCGCTCAGCACGCCGAACGCCGCGACGTGGACCTGGCGGACCAGGGCGCGCATGTCGGCTGCCGCATTGGCGGCGTCGCCAGAAACGGCTGACCAGGGTGCCTTCAGCTCTTCGGCGTGCTCGGCCACGTAGTCGCGGCCGGCGTCGGTAAGCGCGTATGCGCGCCGCTCCCCCGCCGAAGCCTGCAGCATGACGAGGTTCTCGTCCTCTAGCTGCGCGAGCGCCGGGTACACAGAACCCGGACTCGGGCGCCAGAGGCCGCCGCTGCGCTCGCTGATCTGCTGGATGATCTGATAGCCGTTCATCGGCTCCTCGGCCAGCAGCGCAAGCGCTGCTGCCCGTACGTCACCGCGCTTCGCGCGGCTGCCGCGCCTGCCGTAGCGGCCGCGCGGACCGTATCCAGCCGGACCACCGTGGTAGCCAGCAGCGCCCGGGCCGAAGTCCCCAGGGCCGAATCCTCTCGGCCCGAAGTCGCCCCGGCCGCCGAAATCGGCTCGGCCGCGCATCTGCGGGCCGCCTTCTCCGGCGGAGGGATCGGAGTCCGGCGGACCGAACCTCGCCCTGTACCGCCGTCCGGCGTGATGCCGGTGCGAATGCCGGCCCCAGTGCTCGTCGTACTCGTGATTGCGAGTGTCTCGCTCGTTCATATCGAACCTCCAAAGTAGTTCTTGATAGCTCAACGATATATCGTTAACTAGAAGCTGGCAAGGCTTATTCCAGGGGGATCAAACTCGTGGGTGAGTGCTCTAGTCCTCTTGCCAGCGCTCAGTCAGCGCGGTCAACCGGTCTGCGACGTCGGACAGCGGTTGGCCGCTGGCTACAGCAAGGCCCGCCAGGAAGGCCGTGACCGGGGCCGCGGGCCGGTCCACGCGGTGTGCGGCGTCCCTGGCCAGGTCCAGGATGATCCGCTCGTCCACGCTGGCCCGGTCTATGCCGAGCTCACTGCAGGCGGCGTCGATCCACCTTTCCAGCGTGCTCATCGGTCGCCTTCCTTCCCCGGATACGCGAAGGCCATCGCAGCGGCCAGGTCCTCGTCGGTGTCGCAGTCCAGCCATGGTGGCGGCAGACCAGGCTGCTGGGGGATGGTGACCTCTGCGGGCTCCAGCCGGCCAAGCACTCCGCCCAGCGCGGCACCACCGTATCCGGCCAGCGCCGACGCGAGCGGCTCGGACCGCCAGCAGCTGATCAGCCACTGCTTCCTGCCATGCGGATCGAGCAGGAGCGCACCTGTGGTTTGCCTGTGCTGCGCGGTCGCGAGCAGAGTTCGCAGGTGCGAGCCGCGCAGGAATGGCAGGTCAGCCGCGAGCAGGAACAGCCACGGCTCTGCCACGCGCGCGAGTCCCGCTCGCAGTGCCGGCACCGGCCCGGCACCGGGTGGTTGCTCGGTTGTGTACTCCACGGGATGGGGTGTCAGCCGCGGCCTGGACGGGCCGACGACAATGATCCTGCTGGTACCCGCGTCCGCGGCGGCTGCCGCAACCGTGGCGAGGAGTGACCTGCCGCCGATCGTGATTCCCGGCTTATCAGCGCCTCGCAGCCGCGAAGCCCGTCCACCCGCCAGCAAGACGGCGGCAACGGGCTCGTCAGCCACCGATTGCCGACATCGGCCTGGCCGGCTGCAGGAAGCCCGGGTCGTTGATGCCGTGCCCTGGCAGCTTCGTGGCGACTGCGGAACGCCACCGTTCGGCCAGCTCCTGGTCGTCAGCGCCCGCCCGCAACGCGGATCGCAGGTCGCTTTCCTCCCTGGCGAACAGGCAATTCCGCACCTGACCGTCGGCTGTCAGCCTGACCCGGTCGCAGGAGCCGCAGAATGGCCTGGTTACCGAGCCGATCACGCCCACTGTCTCGGGACCTGAGTCGATGACAAAAGTCTCGGCGGGTGCGGACCCTCGCGCCTTCGGGTCGTCGGACGTGAGCGTGAACTTGGCTGACAGCGCCTCGAGGATCTCGTCGGCGGTGACCATGTTCTCCCTGCGCCAGCCGTGCTGGGCGTCAAGCGGCATCTGCTCGATGAACCGCATCTGGTAGCCATGGTCCAGGCAGTATTGAAGCAGGTCGACGGCTTCATGATCGTTCACGCCGCGCATCAAAACGGCATTGACCTTGACCGGGGCGAGTCCGGTGCGGGCCGCGGCCTCCAGGCCGGCGAGGACATCGGGCAGCCGGTCCCGCCTGGCGAGCTTGATGAACGTCTGCTGGCTGAGCGTGTCGAGCGAAACGTTCACCCGGTCGAGCCCGGCCTCGTGCAAGGGTCCGGCAAGCCGTGCCAGGCCGATGCCGTTGGTCGTCATCGAGATCTCGGGCCGCGGCCGCAGCGCGGCGGTCCTGGCCACGATGCCTGCGAGGCCGCGCCGCAAGATCGGCTCACCGCCGGTGAAACGGATCTCGGTGATCCCTAGCTGGCGCACGGCGATGCCGAGCAGCCTGATCAGTTCGTCGTCAGTGAGCTGGGCGGGACCTGGCAGCCAGTCCAGCCCCTCCGGAGGCATGCAGTAGCTGCACCGCAGATTGCACCGATCTGTCAGCGAAACGCGCAGGTCGGTGGCCACGCGGCCATATGAGTCGGCGAGCACGACCTACCTCCTCCCGCAACAGTGTCGCTTTCACGCTGGCATAGCCTACTTCTAGGTCCGCAAGACTCGCGGAGGTGCTTGCCTGCCTAGTACAAGGCAAACCCCTTCGCTAGCAACAAGCAACTCGGCGGCGGATTCGTTCCCAGGAAGGATCTCTGATCCCCGAAGATGGCCTCATGACCGTCACAGGCACGATCTGGCGCGACCAGCTGACGACCGATCAGCGTGCTGTCCTGGGTCGCGACGCCGGGACTATTGCCGATCCGCAGCCGGACGTCCTGGTGATCGGCGGCGGAATACTCGGTGTGGCGATCGCCGCGTCCGCGCACGGCGCAGGGCTGGGGTCGGTCCAGCTGATCGAGGCCGGGCGACTCGGCGCCGGGGCGACCGGCGGGGCAACCGGGCTGCTCATACCCGAGCCGCACCAGTGGAGCGATCCTGAGACGTTTGTCGACATGGAGCGGGCCAGCCTGGAGCGCTGGCGTTACCTCGATCAGGTCACTCCCGGCGGACTTGGCCTGGTCGAGCTTGACTGGATCGGCCTCGCACCAGATCCCGGCGGTCTCGCAGCGCATCAGCCAGAGAACGTCGAGTGGCTCGACGCGACCAAGATCGCCGCGCTCGTGCCCGGCCTGGCCTGGCGCCTCGGCGGCGCGCTGATCCGGCATCAGGCCAGAATCAATCCGCTGCGAGCCCTCGTCGGCCTAGCCAGAGAACTGCCGTCCGTTGGTACCGGCGTTGCCGCGACGGCGGTCACGATTCGCGGCGACAAGGTCGAGTCCGTCATGACGTCGGCGGGCGAGATCAGCCCGGGCGCAGTAGTGTTCGCCACCGGCCAGCCGCCGGTGATCGACGGACTCGAGCTCAACATCCCTTCTGACCGGATCAAGGGTCACCTGATCGTGACCGCGCCGACGAAGGTTCACCTGCCGTGCACGGTGGCGCCGGTCGCCACGCCCCTGGAGGACGGACGGCTGCTCGCCGGCGGCACGTTCGATTACGGAGACGAGAGTCCCGATGTCCGCGAGGAGGTCGTGGATACGATCATGGGCGGGTTGCGCGCCGCGCTGCCTGCGGTCAAGGACGTCGGCGTCTCGCACCAGTGGTGCTGCTTCAGGCCGCGGCATCCCGATCGCCGCCCGGTGATCGACCGCGTGCCTGGGCTGCGCAACGCGTGGCTGACCTCAGGGCACTTCCGCACCGGGATACTGAACGCGCCGGCCACTGGTCTCGCGATCACCAGGTGGATTGACGCGGACAGGCCGCCGCCAGAGGCACGCGCGTGGAGCGCCAGCAGGTTCGGCGTTCGCAGCAGCGGCGGGTAATCCGCCTTAGCGCAAGCGCCTGCGGTCGTCGGGCAGCCGCTGGGTGATCCGCTGCCGGTCGAGGTACTCGAGCAGCGGGATCACGGTCCGTCTGGTCGATCCCAGCGCTGCTCGTGCATCTGCAGCGGTGAATGGCTGTTCGAGACCGGCCAGAATCTCGGCCGCTCGTGCGTCAGCGCCGGGAGCCAGCACGATCTGCTCGCTGATCCTGAGCAGCGCGCCGTGCCTGGCCGCAGCCGCCAGATCGCGCTTGTCGAGGCCGAGCGCGCTGAGCCTGGCAGCATCCGGCGCGTCGAATGGCCGGTCGTCCAGGTCGGCAACCAGCGAGGCGACCGCGTTCGCCAGCGCTGGCGGCAAGCCGACGTGCCTGGCGGTAGCGGTCAGCAGGCCACCAGTGAGCGTGACGGACTCTGCTGCCTGGGCGAGGGCAGGCACGAGCCGGCGGTCGGGCAGCCGCAGCGTCTCCCTCGCCGCTTCGGCCGGGAGACCAGGCGAGAGCGGATCGCGCTCGGCGTGCGCGGCGACCAGCGATGTCAGCCGCGCTGCCAGCCCCGCCCAATGACCGGCATCGGCGAGCCACCCGGCCGCAACAGGTGCGGGAAGCCCGGTCAGGCCCATCGCGGCCAGGTCGGCCGCCCTGGCCAGCCCGCGTCGCCTGAGCAGGTCGGCCGCGCCGGGAACATCAGGCCATTCGGCCAGTTCGACGGTCGCAGCGGCGGCCGCGCCGCGGCGCGTCAGCGGCGGCGGATTGATATCGAGAACAAGTGCGCCGGTGATGCCGTGCCAGAGCACGGCCGCCGATCCGTCAGCGTCCTCCGTCGCGGCGGAGCCAGGATCGCGCAGCAGCACCCGGTCGGCGACATGCAACGGAAGCGGGTCGCGCAGCGTCAGCCTGGCGTGGCTGTCGCCAAGCATCCTCACCTTGGCCGTTGTTCGCGCGGATCCGACATGCATGGTGATCGTCCTGA
>DATELR010000333.1:0-3247 GCA_035276345.1 Streptosporangiaceae bacterium
GTAGTGCTTGACCACGGCCAGCAGGGTCGGGAACCGGCCGTCGTGGTAGAAGCCGCCCTTCTGGTGGGTCCACAGCCCGGCCAGCGGGGTGGTGCGGTACATGTGCGTCGGCGAGCGGTTTGCCTCGAAGTTGTCGATGCCGACCGCGCTTCCCGGATGCAGGTTGAAGCCAGGCTCGGTGAAGATCGGCGGCACATGGCACGTCGAGCACAGCGCCGCCCCGTCGAACAGCTTCTTTCCCGTGGCCGCCATCGCGGCGTTGAACGACCCCGCGGGCGGCTTAGGCGCCCGGAGCGACAGCTCGTACGCATGCAGCCCCGGCAGCTTGGGCGTGACCAGGTCGGGCTTGGCCACGACGTGCCCGAAACCGTTCGCTGCGGCGATGGGGAACTGCTTGGCGTTGTCGAGCCGCGGGTCGAAGAACGTGCCGTGACCGTGCATCTCCAGGACCGCGACGAACGCGTTCCAGTACGGGATCGAGCCCCAGCCGGTCCAGGTGTGCAGGTTGACGCCGGCCAGGCCGAAGGCCGGTGGAATCAGCGTCGCGGCCGAGCGCCCGTTGGGCTGGAATCCCTTGCCGTCCAGTAGCAGCTCGGCGTCGAACTTGCCCGGCCCCCACGCGTTGAGAACCTTGTGCACGGTCGCCACGTCGGTGTGCAGCAGGTCCGCGATGGGCTGCAGGTTCGGCGCGAACCCGATGATGGCGCCGACGTTCAGGTCGCGGTTGGCCCAGCCGTCCAGGCGGTGGCCGATGCCGGGCGCCAGGGAATTGTCCACGGTCGAGTGGCACAGCGCGCACTCGATGCCGACCGAACTCAGGTTGCCGCTGCTGTCGAAGAAGCCCTTGACGCCGACCACCGCGTTGAGCTTCAGCAGCGCCAGCGTCACCGCCGGGTCGTCCAGGTTGACCTTCCCGGCGAGGATGGCCTGTTGCAGCGACTTAGGCAGCGCGTTCACGTCGACCTTCAGGCCCAGCGCGAGCGCGGTCTTCGGGCTGAGGCCAGGGCCGATGCCGCCGTGCTTGGCGCCTTCGATCGTCTTGTTCAGGTGCAGGGTGCCGCCCCAGAACGACTGGTCGCCGAACGTGTCGAAGCGGAACGTCTGTTTGCCCTGGCTGACCAGCCTGGCGTTGGCATTGGTTGCCTGGCTCTGGCCGACCACGCCCCCGCCGAGCCGAGCGCTTGCCTGAGGCGCGCTCACCACGGCGGTCAGCGTCATCGCCACGAGCGCACCGGCGGCGCTAAACGCGAGCGCGATCACCCACCTGCCGTGTCGCCGCAGGCTCAATGCGGATCGCCACCCGGACGTCTTGCGGCCTCCGGTGTCGGTGCTGGAGCGGGATGAAGGCGCCATGCCACTGCCTGCTTCCTTCTACCGACCAAAAAAACTGTCGCTAGAAGCATGCTCCGCCGGGAGCGGCGATGTCAACGCCCTTGGCGCGAGTCGCCTCAGTCCTCGAGCAGATGCCCGAACACCACGTAGCCGGCGGCGAGGTAGGCGGCATCGAACGCCACGAGCAGGCCCAGCCACCCGCCGATCCCGGCTGCGCCGCCACGGGTGAGGCCTTCCGTCGCCTTCGTCGCCGCGATGATGACCGGGCTCACCAGCGGGAGCACGAGGACCGGCAGCGCGGCCTGGCGAGTGCGGCTGCGCACGGCGAGCAGGCCGAGGAGGCTCCCCACCGTGCTCAGCCCGGCGATGCCTAGCGCGCCGGTGAGCAGAAGCAGCGCCGGCGTGGGACCGACGGGCAGTCCGAACAGCACGATCACGATGCCGGTCGTCACGACCAGGAGCACTATCAGCTGCACGAACGCCGCGGCCGCCTTGCCCAGGTACACCGCGCCCTTGTCGGCCGGCGAGAGCAGCAGGCCCTCCAGCGCGTCGTTCGCCGCCTCGTGCTGATAGGACCGGTGGCACAGTTCCACGGACGCGAACAGCGCGGCGAGCCACAGCAGCGCCGGCGCCGTCTGGGCGAGGAGCAGCCGGTCCGGGCCCAGGGCGAAGCCGAAGGCGAGCAGCATCGTGGCCGCGAACGGCAGCACCGTGCTCACCGCGGACCGGCTGCGCACCTCCGTCCGCAGGTCCTTGGCGGCGATCGCCTGGGCGACACGCAGGCTCATGACGGCACCACCCCGGCAGGAGCGATCACGCGACCGCCATCCATCATCACCTCACGGTCGATGAGCTGCGCGGGCGGCGCCTCATGACTGGCGACAACAACCGTCTGCCCGCTGGCGTGCGCAGCGGTCAGCAGGTCGTCGACCACGACCCTGGCCTCGACGTCCAGCGCCGCGTACGGCTCGTCGAGCAGGATGAGCGCGGGACCGCGCATGAGGCACCGGGCCAGGGCCAGGCGCTGCCGCATGCCCTGCGAAAAACGGGCCACCCGCACGGCGGCCACTTCCTCGAGCCCGACCCGGCCAAGAGCTGGTTCGGCAAGTCGCGGGTCGATGTCGTAGAGGCTGCAGGCGAAGCGCAGGTTCTCGGCCGCGGTGAGGTCCCCGTACAACCGGGTCTCATGGCTCAGCAGATCGGCCCGCGCACGGATGGCGCTCCGCTCGGTCCGCAGGTCGAAGCCCAGCACGCTGCCGCCACCGAAGGTCGGCGAGATGGCAGTGGCGATCAATCGCAGCAGCGTGGTCTTCCCCGAGCCGTTCCATCCGCGCAGCCAGACCGTCTCTCCCTGGGCTACCTCGAGGCTGACCTGGCTGACTGCCGCCAGGCCATCGAACAACCTCGTCACCCTCGACAGGCGCACGCCGGCCTGCTGGGTCGTCGAACGCACGGCGGCCCGCTGGGTCGTCGTCACCGGCGCGCCCTGGACGCGAGATGTCCGATCATCGCGGCCACCCGGATTCTATTACGCACTATGACTGACGATAGAGACCGTATGCCGGCCGGTTCCGCCGGGTCAACCCTGCCGCGCTCCCTCATTTCCGTGATCGCGTGAGCCTGTTCATAGCGGTCATGAACAGGCTCACGCTGGTGGTCATGCTGATGCGCCTCGGCCGGGAGTCTCGCCGCCGTGCGACACTGGGCGGGGAGGCCGGGTCAGCGCTAGCAGAGCGCGGGGAGGCAGCCATGCCCGGGATGAAGGTCACCGTGAGCGCCGCGATGCGCGCCCGCGATGTGTCCAGGCCCCAGCCGCACCACGAGGTGGCCGCGGAACAGAACGCGCCCCCCGCCCGCCGGCGAGCCCGCCCCGCGCCCCGGCCGGCCAGGACGAACGACCCCGGCCAAACGGCGG
>DATELR010000334.1:0-6559 GCA_035276345.1 Streptosporangiaceae bacterium
TGACGCGACTGAGACCTTGGCCGTAGTCCTCGGTGAACTGCCCGGGTTTCCGTTCCTGCCCGAGCTTCCCTCCAGAGGACCGGGAGCGGACATGATCGGGCGAGCGGCCGCCTTGCTCGTGGATCTGCCGGTGGAGACCACCGCGACGGGCTGGCGGCTGGCCGAGCGGCGCGGCCGCGATCTGGGCCGCGCGACAGGACTGCTGGAGGCGGATCTCGACACGCTGGAAGCAGCGGCATCCGGCTACGCGGGGACCTTCAAGATCCAGCTGTGCGGGCCGTGGACGCTCGCCGCCTCGCTGGCGCTGACCCACAGCATGGAGCCGGCGATCTCGGACGCCGGAGCCGTGGCAGATCTGGCTGCATCGCTCGCCGAAGGGGCAGCCGCCCATGCTGCCGATGTCCGCCGCCGGCTGCCGGGCGCCGAGATTGTCGTGCAGTTCGACGAGCCTGCGCTGCCTGGCGTGCTGGCCGGCGCGGTGCCGACCGCGAGCGGCCTGCGGCGCGTCCCGGCCGTGGATGAGCCGGTAGCCGCCGATCGCCTGCGGCAGGTGCTGGAGGCGCCGCAGGCGCCAGCGATCATCCATTGCTGTGCCGCAGACGTTCCATGGAGCGTGATCGCATCTTCAGGCGCCCGCGGCGTCTCTTTTGATCTCGCGCTTGTCCGGCGCGCGGATGAGGACGCGATCGGAGAGCTCGCTGAGGCGGGGCACGGGGTTCTCATCGGCGCTGTGCCAGCGAACGAGGACCCTGTGCGACGCGCCGCTGACGGGAGCCCTGGCGACGGCCGCCGCGTCCGTCCTCGCGGCGCCCAGGACTTTGCGACCGACGTGATCCGGCTGTGGGACCGGATCGGGCTTCCGCTGGCTGGCCTGTCCGGACAGGTTGTGATCACCCCGGCATGCGGGCTGGCCGGGGTTTCGCCCGCGAGGGCCAGGGCCGCGCTCACGCAATGCCAGGAGGTCGCGCGGCTGATTCCGGAAATGATCGAGGAGGGAGTGCGGTGACCGCACCAGAGGACGTCGAAGCGGCCGAGATCGCTGCCGAGGTGTCGGATGGCGTCGAGGTCAGCCAGGCCGACGAGCGGGCCCGGCACCGGCACGTTGACCTGGTCGATCAGGTCACCGAGCACAATCACCGGTACCACGTGCTCGATGCGCCGGTGATCTCCGACGCCGAATTCGACGTGCTGATGCGCGAGCTGCGGCAGCTCGAGGAGGACTACCCTGACCTGCGCACGCCGGACTCGCCGACGCAGGCGGTCGGCGACGCCGTCGCGGCCGGGTTCGCGCCCGTGCAGCACCTGACCAGGCTGTTCAGCCTCGACAACGCCTTCTCGGCAGCCGAGTTCGACAACTGGTACGCCAGAGCCGAGCGGCTCGGCGGCACCGGGCCTTTCCTGTGCGAGCTGAAGATCGACGGGCTTGCCGTCGACCTGGTGTACCGCAACGGATCCCTCGCCAGGGCCGCCACCAGAGGCGACGGCGTCACGGGCGAGGACGTGACGGCGAACGTCCGCACCATCGCGTCAGCGCCTGCGCGGCTCAGCGGATCTGGCTGGCCGGCCACCCTCGAGGTCAGGGGCGAGGTTTTCCTCCCCGTCCAGGCGTTCCATGAGCTGAATGAGCGGCAGGCGGCCGCGGGCAAGGTGCCCTACGTCAACCCGCGCAACACCGCGGCCGGGTCACTGCGCCAGAAGGATCCCGCTGTCACCGCCAGCAGGCCGCTCGGGCTGATCCTGCACGGCGTCGGCGCGATCGAGGGGGAGCGCCAGGAACGGCCTGCCAGCCAGTCCGGATGGTATGACCAGCTGCGCGACTGGGGACTGCCGGTCAGCGAGCTGTATCAGGTCGTGCAGAACGTTGACGACGTGCGCGGCTATATCGCGCACTACGCCGAGCACCGGCACGACCCGCCTTATGAGATCGACGGCGTGGTGGTCAAGCTCGATCCGATTGCCGTCCAGCAGGCGCTCGGCTTCACCAGCAGGGCTCCGCGCTGGGCGATCGCGTACAAATATCCGCCTGAAGAGGTCACCACCCGGCTGCTGGACATCAGGGTGAACGTCGGCAGAACCGGCCGGGTGACACCGTTCGCGGTGATGACGCCAGTCAAGGTGAGCGGTTCGACGGTGGAGCGCGCCACCTTGCACAACGTCGACGAGATCGCGCGCAAGGGCGTGCTGATCGGCGACATGGTGGTGCTGCGCAAGGCCGGCGACGTCATTCCTGAGGTGGTCGGGCCGGTGCTGGACCTGCGGGGCGGCGAGGAGCGCGCGTTTGTCTTCCCGCAGTCGTGTCCGAGTTGCGGGACGACACTGGCCAGGGAGGCTACCGAGGTCGACTGGCGGTGTCCCAACACCAGGTCCTGCCCCGCGCAGCTGCGGGAGCGACTCTTCCACCTTGCAGGCCGAGGAGCATTCGACATCGAGGTGCTCGGTTACGAGGCCGCCTCCGCGCTGCTCGACGCCGGGCTGGTGACCGATGAGGGAGACCTGTTCAAGCTGACCGCAGATGAAATCAGGCAGAGTCCCTTCTTCGTGACCATCGGCGGCGAGCTGACGGCGAACGCGACCAGCCTGCTGAGGAACCTGGACGAGGCGAGGAACCGCCCGCTCTGGCGGATCCTTGTCGCCCTCTCGATCAGGCACGTCGGGCCGACGGCGGCGCGCGCGCTCGCGACCGCCTTCGGCTCGGTCGACGCGATCGCCACCGCGTCCGCGGAGACTCTCATGCTGGTCGATGAGGTCGGACCGACGATCGCGGGCTCCATCATCGACTGGTTCGCGGTCGACTGGCATCAGGCGATCATCACCAAATGGCGTGATGCGGGCGTCCGCCTCGCAGACCCTGATTTCGCGGGGTTTACGCTCGGCGAGGGCAAGGGCGGGGGGCCGCTCGCTGGCGTGACTGTCGTTCTCACGGGCACGCTCAGCGGCTCCACCAGAGAAGAGGCCGCTGAGGCCATTCAGGCGCAAGGCGGGAAAGTGTCGGGGTCGGTTTCCAAAAAGACCAGCTTCGTCGTGGCTGGCGAGAATCCTGGTTCGAAGCTGGACAAGGCTGAATCGCTCGGCGTGCCGGTCCTCGACGAGCAGGGGCTGCGGACGCTGCTCGCCGATGGTCCGGCCGCGGCGACCGAGGCAGCCGTTCCCGGATCGTAACCTTCGCGCCCTGGCCGCCGGTGGGGCGCACGGTACTGGACTGGCCAGAGTGAAATTGCCTGGTCATGGCGTTGCATCCCGCTGCGCACCGACTACCAGGAAGTTTCGCAATCTGTAGTCACTTAACTACGACAAGGCGCCTTGTAACAGATAGTATGCGTATGGCTTCGTCAAGTTCGGTTGGCAGCTACGCTGCCTGACAGATCTACCAAACCGGCACCCCCCCAACCCGGTTGAACCCCCGGCGCCCGTGAGGACGCGATGAAGAACCCCGAAGACACGCGCGACGTCGTACCGCGCTTCGGCTCACCGCCGTGGATATACATCACGATCATCTCTGTCGCCGGAGCCGCCGTGCTCGGCGGATCGGTCACCTTGCTGCCGGAAGTCGACCACCTCCAGAACCTGGCGCAACACAACCCGATGTTCTGGGTCGTTGCGGCAATGATCCTGGTCGCCGAGATTTGGCCGCTGGCAACCCCAGGCCGTACCGGATCCGATTCCCCCGCCATTTCGCGGACGATTACGCTGGCGGTCCTGCTCTACTGGGGATTCGCGATCGCTGTGCTGCTCAGGGCGGCCGCGATCGTGCTGGTGGGCCTGGCCAAACACTCTCCGCACCGGGTCGCTTTCAACGCGGCTCAAGTCAGCCTGAGCATGGGAGCTGCCGGGTTCGTCCTGTGGGCGTACAAGCTCCCGCTGCGACCCTGGGGGCACCTGAAGATCGACAATGAGACGCTGCCGATCCTGCTTCTGGCCGGACTGGCGTACTTTATCGTCAACTTCTTCCTGGTCATGGGCGCGATCTCGCTGCTGACGCGCACATCACTGAAGTCAGTGGTCCGCACGAAACTGCCGTTCCAGGCGGCAGTGCACCTGGTCCTGTTTTCCACAGCGCTGCTCGTCGTCCTGGCTATGAAGACGGGGTCGCCCTTTATCGTCGGGCTACTCGCATTCCCGTTGGCAGCGGTGTATTTCAGCGCGGCCAAGTCCGTGCAGCGTGACCACCAGGCCAACCACGACGAATTGACCGGCCTGCTGAACCGCAAGCTGCTCGCCAAACGGGGCGCGGAGGCGCTGGCCAGCGCCGGGAGCGGCGGCGCCAAGGCTGGTTACCTGCTGATCGACCTCGACAGGTCCACCGGCCTCAAGCAGGTCAACGACACGCTCGGGCATGCCGTAGGCGACCGGTTGCTGCAGATCGTGGCGCACCGGCTTGAGCACAGCGTCCGGCCTGGCGACGTGGTCGCCCGGCTCGGTGGTGATGAATTCGCGGTGCTGCTACCTTCGGTCAAGGAAGCCAGCGCCGCGCGGGAGGTTGCCTCGCGATTGCGGGCAGCTCTTGCCGAGCCCGTTCGCCTGGAGGCGATGACGTTCCAGGTGGAAGCCAGCGTCGGGATTGCGATCTACCCCGACGACGCGAACGGCTTCGAGCAGCTCATGCAGCGTGCCGACGTGGCCATGTACATGGCAAAGGAGCGGCACAGCGGGATCGAGCGTTACACGCCCGACGCTGACCGCAACTCGGCAGAGCGGCTCGCGCTCGCCAGCGACCTGCGGACCGCGGTCATGCGCGGCGACCTGGAGTTGCACTACCAGCCCAAGGTCCGGCTCGCAGACCACAAGACCATCGGCATGGAGGCGCTTGCCCGGTGGCAGCACCCCACCAAGGGCATGCTCACCGCGGCCGAGTTCGTCAGCCTGGCCGAGCAGTCGCACCTGATCAGCGATATGACCGAGCAAGTACTTGACATGGCCCTGCGGCAGACGGCGGCCTGGTGGGCAGACGGCATGCCGGTCCAGGTCTGCGTCAACCTGCCGGCCAGGGATCTGCACAACATTCATCTCACCGAGATGATCACCCAGGCACTGCAGCGGCATGATCTGCCTCCCGACGCCCTGCGGCTGGACATTAACGAGCAGGTGATGGCCGGCAAGCCGACCCAGGCCGCCGCGGCGATTGCCGAGCTGGCGTCGCTCGGCGTGGGCATCAGCCTCGATGACTTCGGCACTGGCTATTCGTCGCTTGCCCAGCTCACCAGGTTGGGGATCAGCGAAATCAAGCTCGACCCGGCTCTGGTCGCCGGCTTGCCGAACTCCGCGGACCGGACGATGACCGTGAAGTCGCTGGTCCGCCTTGCGCAATCGCTTGGCATCAGGTCGATCGGCGAGGGCGTCGAGACCGCCAATACGGCGGCTACGCTGCGCGTGATCGGGTGCGACGGCGCCCAGGGCTGGCACTTCGGCCGGCCGATGGAGGCGGGCATCGCGACCGCATGGCTGTTTGAGCAAGGGGCCAAGGAAGCGGCCACCGTCGCAGATGCTTGTGAGCCACCTGCTGGCACCGCCGGTACGGCCGGTGACATCGCGGTCGGCCGGCCCGAACGGCAGCCCGTTGAGCAGGCAGGCAGAGTCGCTGACCAGGCCAGCCAGGTCGCAGCCGAGGCGTACCAGGGATCTGAGCATTCCGGGTCCGCGACCTCGCCAGCCGGGTACGCACGGGTGCTGCCGAGCACCTGAGTATTGCATTCGGCAAGGGCCGCTGGCGGTCCTAGGATGTCGGGGTGTCCATAACCCGCGATGAGGTAGCCCACCTCGCCAGGCTGTCCAGGCTGGCGCTGACCGATGACGAACTCGACCGGTTCGCCGGCCAGCTCGATGTGATCATCGGCGCGGTCGCCAGGGTGCAAGAGGTCGCGGCCGCCGGGATTCCGCCAACCACGCACGCGGCCGAGCTGTCTAACGTCTTCCGCGAGGACGTGCTTCAGCCCTGCCTCGGCGCGGACGTCGTGCTCGCTGAGGCGCCAGCGGCAGAGCAGGGGCGCTTCAAAGTGCCCAGGATCCTGACGGAGGACTGACCATGGCTTCCGACAGTGACCTGACGAGGATGACCGCGGCCGAAATGGCGTCGGCCGTCGCGGCCGGCGAGGTGTCCGCCGTCGAGCTGGCGAGCGCCCACCTGGACCGGATCAAGGAGACCGACGTCCAGGTACGCGCCTTCCTGCACGTGGCCGCCGACGGCGCGCTGGCGGCGGCCAAGGCGGTCGATGAGCGGCGCGCCGCCGGGCAGCCGCTCGGCCCGCTTGCCGGGGTTCCGCTCGCGCTCAAGGACGTTTTCACGACCGCCGACATGCCGACCACCTGCGGTTCGAAGATTCTGGCTGGCTGGCAGCCGCCCTATGACGCGACCATCACGGCCAGGCTGCGTTCGGCAGGCGTCGTGATCCTCGGCAAGACCAACATGGACGAGTTCGCGATGGGTTCGTCGACGGAGAACTCCGCGTTCGGGCCGTCACGCAACCCCTGGGATCTGAACATGGTCCCCGGTGGCTCGTCGGGCGGTTCGGCAGCGGCCGTGGCCGCGTACGAAGCTCCGCTCGGCATCGGCACCGATACGGGC
>DATELR010000335.1:0-3226 GCA_035276345.1 Streptosporangiaceae bacterium
CCAATGCCGCCACTGCCTGGCTGACCATCCGGCGCGATGCAAGGTCGCCGCGACAGTAGTGGGCCCAGGCGGGGTCTTGATGGACGGGACATCGCGGCTCTCGCTGGACGGCGCGCGGATCGCCCATTACCTCGGCGTCTCCTCGTTCGCCGAGCGCGCCGTCGTGCCTGCCTCCGGCGCGATCAGGGTCCGCGAGGATGCGCCGCTCGACGTCATCGCCATAGTTGGGTGCGCGGTCGCCACGGGCGTAGGGGCGGTGCTGAACACGGCGGCCGTCGAAGCTGGCGCGGTCGTCGCCGTGATCGGGTGCGGCGGAGTTGGCCTGTCTGTCGTTCAGGGCGCGCGCCTGGCGCGGGCGAGCCGGATCATCGCGGTCGATCTGCGTGCAGACAAGATCGCTCTTGCCGGACAGCTAGGCGCCACCGACCAGGTGGACGCGAGCGTGACCGATCCAGTTTCCGCCGTGCGCGAGCTAGCGCCTGATGGTGTCGACTATGCCTTCGACGCGATCGGCCTGACGACTACGACGCGCCAGGCCATCGCGATGCTGGGCCTTGGCGGCGCGGCCGTGCTGGTCGGCCTGCCGCCGGCCGGAGCGACCGTGGCCTTCGAGCCGCTCGCACTTGCCGAGGCCGATCAGCGGATCCTCGGCTCCAATTACGGCAGCGTGCGGCCCGCCACGGACATACCGGCGCTCGTCGACCGGTTCATGGACGGCGACCTGGTGCTCAACGATCTGGTGTCCGCCCGGCTGCCCCTGGAATCCGCAGCTGCTGCCCTCGACGACCTCGAAGCGGGCAATGCGGTGCGGACGTTGCTGATCCCCTGATCCGCATCTAAGCCTCTACGCACCCCAGGCGTCGACACCGTCGCCGTTGGCCGTGAACAGCCATCCGCCGGCAAAGACGCTCTGGGCGAAGTCGTTGCTGCCTGTGCTCAGCGTGCGCAAGATCTGGCCGGTCTTGGCATCGATGAGGTACACAGCGTTCGGGGTCGTGGTGGTCCCGTCGGTGCCGACGGCCAGCACGCCCGCGCCGTCCAGGGTTGGCGCGCCAAGGACGCCGTTCGGCAGTCCTGTTGCCCACAAGACCTTCCCGGTCCGAGCGTTGAGCCGCCTGATCGATCCGGCGAAATTCTGTCCGGCGATCGCGGTGGCCGTCGCCGCAACGTACAGCGACGATCCGTCGTATGCGGAGGCAGCAATGCAGGTTGCCCTGCCGGTTTCACCTGGGCTGGTCGCGACGCGCCGTTCCCAGGCGAGTTTCATGCTGGGCACCTGCAGGGCGTAGAAGATCCCGTTCTTGTTGCAGGCGCCCACCAGCGATCCGAACCGCGTCGGCGAAGCGCCGAAGTCCACGTCGAACGCCCGCTGTGACGGCGGCGGCTGGAACTTGGCGACCTTGGCCAAGCTGCCTGCGCGCAGCTCAACCATGGCGATGGTGTCGTAGAGGCGATGCGCGCCGGCCGCGCCATTGCCCGTCGTGGCGAACACATACTTGGTCCCTGCCGCGACGGTCGACCAGACCGACCCCCCGACCACTTGTTTCGGGACGTCGAAGTAGCGCGCGAATACCTTTCCGGTCGCCTGCCGATATCCGATCACCCCGCCGCGAATCAGCGGATCGTCACAGTGCGAAGAAACTCCGATATAGATCTTGCCGCCGATAACTGTCGGCGATGACCACTGGAAATAGTCGCTGATGGTCTTGGACGGTATCGCTATCACCGACCGCCACTTCGTCGACAAGTTGGTGGCCCGCAGCGCGTACAGGTAGCCGTCAGGCCCGCCCACGTACACGGTGTCCTGACCATCTGCCGGATCTTTGGCGACCGTTGCCGTCGAGATGAGTCCGCCGGCCGTGCACGTCAGGTGCGGCTGGAAGCCAAGGAACTTCTTGGCCATGACGTGCCCGGTGCGCTCGTCTAGCTTGTAGAACCAGCCGGTGCGCGACCCGATGAAGACCGCGCCGTCAGCCACCGTCGGGCTTGCGTTATAGGCCGGCGCAGGCTGCCCAGGCTGCGTGGGCTGGTCGCCTACGAAGTGCCATTTCATCGTCAGGGCAGACACGTTGGCCGGCGTGATCGATATCTCGGCTTTGTTGTCCGAGGTATGGGACGGACCTGCCATGAACGCCGGCCAGTCCGCCTTCGTCACTGCCTCGGCCGCCGGACTAAGCCCAGCCAGCACCGATACCGCCCCGACCAGGCATCCGCCAACCAGCACGCGCCTGCGCACCTTCGCCGCCATCGCACACCCTTTCGCACGTCAGCCACGCCGCCGTATTGGCTGCCTGACGTTACGGACGCGCCGCCTAGATGCACGGTTGACGCGGCAGAGCACGCAGCATTAACGCCTGGCCAAGGTGAGGCGAGCAACATTGGCTCCCTGCGCGCGTCTTTAGGGCATGAGCAGGACCGGACAGGTGAAGCCAGCCAGCGCGCCAGGGTGCACGCCCTCGCCGCCTGTCCGGGACGCAAACCCTGCCCCAGAACTCGCTGGCGCGCACGAGACAGCACCTGATCCCGGGTCTTCCGCGACGGCTCGCGCGAGGCTGCTCGGCTGGCCGCTGCCGCAGACGCTCACCGCGATTATCACGACAGCAACCCTGCTCGCCATCGGGCTGCGCCTGTACGACCTCAGCCGACCCGGATTCCTGTTCGGCATCAATGAATACGACGAGGGGACGGACTTCGGCAGCGCGATCCGCCTCGTGCACGGTGCGATGCCCTACCGGGACTTCATCATGGTGCATCCGCCCGGCATCACGCTGCTTATGCTCCCGGTCGCGCTGGCCACAAGAGTCATTGGCACTGACTCCGGGCTGGCGGCGGCGCGGGTGGCCACCGAGCTAGCTAGCGCGGCAGCAGTCCCGCTGGCTGGTTTGCTCACCAGGCACCGTGGAGTGTTCGCGACGCTCGTGACCTGCGGGGTGCTGGCGATTTTCCCGAACAGCATCCTGGCCGCCAGGACCGTGCTCCTCGAGCCCTGGCTGGTGTTGTTCTGCCTGCTGGCTGCGCTGGCCCTGTTTGACGGCGACAAGCTCACCGGTAGCACTAGGCGGCTTCTGCTCGGCGGCGTGCTCTTCGGCTTCGCCGGGGCGGTCAAAGTCTGGGCCATCCTGCCTGTCGTGGTGATCCTGGTGCTGACCGCCCGCCGGCCGCGCCGGGCGGCTGCCTACGCCTCCGGGGTCGCGCTTGGCTTTTGCGCCCCAGTTCTGCCCTTCGC
>DATELR010000336.1:0-10777 GCA_035276345.1 Streptosporangiaceae bacterium
CCGGCCGGGTGGCTGAGCTTGGCATTGGCGCAGCTCACGACGTGCAGGCTCCGACGATCGAGTCCCTTTCCGCCGCGCTCAGCACGGCCCTGACCCAGCAGACTCGCGCACGAGCGACCGCCGTGGCTGGCGTGACCCGCACCGACGGTGCGACGGTAGCCGCCAAGCTGCTGGTCAACGCGGCCCAGTCAGCGCTCCGATGATGGCAGGGATGATCGCGTCAGCCCGCCGGTCCAGCTCATCGGCGGTCAGCAGCTGCACTGGGTGCGGGATGTAGAGCAGCTGAGCGCCGGGCATCGCAAGCAGCCTGGCTTGCTCGACGGCTTCATCGGCGAACGGCGTCGTCGCGATGCCGACGGCCGGGATCCCCCGGCTTTCCAGGTGAACGAGGTCGCACACACTGCACGACGTACAGGACCCTCAATCGGCTAGCGCTTCCACCGCCAGATCCGATCGTGCTGCGATCTCGTCGATCACCGCAGGCGCCGCGGGCTTGGAAAAGATCTCCTTGGCGATGCGGAATGTGTCCGCGCCTGCCGCCTGCAGCTGCGACTCAACCCGGTCGAGGAACTCCGCTCCCCGGTTCTTCGTGATGTCCAGCAGCGCGATTCTTGCGCCCGCAACGCTGTCGGGGCGCACCGCGAGGGGTTCGGCCGGCCTGACTCGCTCGTCGAACGGGCTGATGTAATCGCGGACCGTGTCGTCAGCTGTCATAGCGGCTCAACCTCCCGGGAGATGATCTGCGCCCCCATGCCCGTGCAGGGACCGAGAACTGCAGAGTAACGTCCTGCCTCGCCGCCAGCCACGAGCAAGACGATCGATTCCGGTGATGCCCATTTGCCGATCATGTCGGCCGGATCTGCGCGCGCCACGACCGGGGTGGTCTCGCCGCGCCTCAGGTCGGCGGCTGGCTTGCGGACGGCGTCGAACATGAACTCGCGTAGCTGCTGCTTGGACCAGCCCGCGGCCCTGAACATCTCAGCGTGCTCCGGACAGATCACGAACACCGACGGCTCGGCGAGCGGCCACCAGTTCGTCGACCATGCGGTGGCCGCGGCCCAGGCCAGGATGTAGGCCAGGTCTTCCGGCGTCCTGCTCCGGTGGTCGGAGATATTCTGCGGCGCGTCGCTTCCGATCAGGGTGACCACCGACTGATCGGAGTCAAAGCCGCGCTCGACGTGCAGTGGCTCCCATGGGCTGGTTTCCTCGTCCTCGGCCACGCAGAAGCCGACCTTGCCCATGTGCCCGAGCGTCGCGCGGTCCAGGGTGCCCGGCATCCCGCCGCCGAGCAGCGTCACAAGCAGCCGGATCGCACGGCCAATCGTCAGGTTGGGCCGCGAACCCGGGCCCAGGGCGCCCATGCCGCTGTTCAGGCCGAGAGACCGGCGGACCGGGCCGTTCACCACGACAAGCTGCCCGGCTGGTTGCGTGGTGACCGCCTGACCATGCAGGTTGAACGCAGGATCCAGGATCGCCCGGGCGGCGGCGAGAACGACGGGAAAATACGCCGGACGGCAGCCCGCCAGCACCGCGCAGGCGGCCACTCGTTCCAGAGTCGCCTCACCCATCGACGGCGGGACCGGGCCGAGCGAGCTGGAGCCGTCAGCACCGCCGAGCATCGCCTCCACCCGCTGCCTGGTGGGAGGTACAACCGGCAGCCCATCGGACCAGCCGCGCTCGAACATCTCCTCCATCTCATCGGCCGCAGCGGGCCGGGAGACCGCGGCAGCGACCTCAGGATCCATCGCCGCTTTCGACGAGCAACCCGGCTTCAGCAGCGGCTTGGTTGCGGGCGGCGCCGGGAGCGGGCCACTGCCGACGAGCGCCGCGCCCTTCGCCACCAGATCGGCAAGCGCAGGCTGATTCCATCCGACGACCGAGGCGGCGATGATCCCGTCGCCGCCGACCAGAAATGCCGTCGGCACCGCAAGCAGCCCGTATTCGCGCGAGGTCTGGTACGGCGGATCCTGTGAGACCACCCGGCCGGTCCAGCCCAGCATGCGCGCCACCCGCAGCGCGACGTCGAGCGGGTCCTCGAAGACGGCGGTGGCGCTCAGGCCGGCGCTCTCCCACGCGCGGCAAAGCGGACCAAGGTTCCGCACAGCCAGCGCTGACGTCGGGCACTCCTCCGAGACGAAAAGGAGCAGCGCAGCGCCGCGGCCTGCGAGATCATCGAGCCTGACGCCACCTGGCTCGATCCCGGTCACGGCGATCGCTGGCGCCCGGCGCCCTGGAGCGAGCGGCCCGGCCGGCCCGGGCGCGGCAGGCAGCCCTGTGCTGACTCGCTGGAGCTCGTCGGAGATTTCCATCGCGTCCACAGTACGCGCGGCACGCCGCGCAGACGGATTCCGGCGGCGGCGAACTCGACTTGGTCATTGCTGCTGAAAAGTACCGGTTCCGAGATTGGCGCATAACGCGGCCTAGGGGAGGGTACGGCAGGGAATAGGAAGTGGATTATGTCCGCATTCTGGCAACCAATATGTGGGGCACCCGGCCGGTGAGTGGATGAGCGTCCAGCGGGGCAGCGAGTCGCCCAATGAACTGGTCCTCACCCATTGCCTCGAGAAGCTGCGCGCCAGGAACGGGCTGACCCCCGAAAGGCTCGAGGCTGGCGCCAGCGGCGTCGCAGCGCCATTGCTCGGCCTGGCGTCGGTTCGCAGGTACGCGAACGTCCACCAGGTCGGCCTGACCGAGGCTGCGCTGGCCGTCGTGGTCGAATGCATCAGGGACGGGCTCGACGGGACGCACCGGATCGTCGCCGACGCCGTCATGGCCACTGGCGTTTTCAGCAACTCGCAATACCGGCACCTTGTAGACCAGAAGGTCGTTGATGCGCTTCGCTCAGATTTGCTGAGCAGGCGGCGCAGGACGCTCCTGGCCAACTGGCAGCAGCTGCATCGGGCGCACGGGATCGAGCCTGGTGAAATCCCGAGTGACCGCATCCTGCGCGGGAACCTGGAGCTTCGCGTCCTGGCGGAGCTGGCCAGGCAGCTGGTCAGGCGTGAGGCGTACTCACTGGGTTCCATGAGCGTGGTGATGCCGAACAGCGCTCCAGCTCAGGCCGCACCCAAGTCGAACGGTGCCCGCGGCAAGGTCATCGTGATCGGCGGGGCGGTCATGGATGCGACCTTCCGCACGAAGGTGCTACCGGAGCGGGAGACCTCGCGAGAGGCCCACGACTTCTTCCTCTCCCCCGGCGGTAAAGGCCTGACCCAGGCTGTCGCCGCGGTCCGGCTCGGGCTTGACGTGTCGTTGGTCGCGGCCGTGTCCGATGACCGCTTCGGTCAGGAGATCGTCGAGTACCTCGCGCTTGAAGGCGTCGACACGTCGATGCTGAAGGTGGTCAAGGACGCCAGGACCCCCTTTACCGGCGTCATCGAATTCGAGCTCGGCGACAGCATCGCGGTGAACTGGCGTAATGACAGAGAAGTGCGCCTGGACATGCGCGACATCGAGCGCCACGAGGCTGAATTGGCCGCCTGCGACGCCGTGCTGCTCACGTTCGAGTTGCCGCGCGACAGCGTGCAGCGAGCGCTCGCCATCGTGCACGCCGCTTTCGGGCGCCGCCCGGCGATCATCGTGACACCGTGCAATCCCTACAGCGAAGGAAGCGTGTCAGGTCAGGCGCTTTCCCAAATCGACTTCATGGTGGCGCACGCGTGGGAGCTCGGGCGCTATGCCCCGCCCGAACGCGGCACGTTTGACCTGGATGCCGTAGCCCGCCGGATCCTCGCCTATGGCGTCGAGACGCTGTGCATTCCCAATAGCGGCGGCTGCACAATCTATTCGGAAACACCGCTGGGCACTTTCACCGTGCCCACATTTCCCTCTACCTATAAGGAGTCATCAGCTGCACGCGACGCGTTCTGCGCCGCACTGGCGGCGCAGCTGATCGAAAGCGGCCACGAGTTCTCCGAGCACGTCGCGCTGTGGGCGACCGCGGCCATGGCGGCGGCGATAGCGGACTACCCGCTGCCCAACTCGATGCCGGACCGATCCAGGATCGAGCAGCTGCTGAGCAGGTCCCGGTTCACCGTCGCTCCCCGTGCCGACGACCACAAGAGCTTCAACGACGCAGCCGATGTGGCAGGACCTGCTCTGTCGGTCCGTTCAGACGGCAGCAGAAGATCTTCGAGTCCGCCAGCTTGGCCCGGCTTTGCTCAAACCGGCGGCCTGGATTCTTGACCTGCAGATCGGCGAGGTTCGAGGTTCCGAACTCCTGCCTGAGCTGCCGCGGGCTGATGTACCTGCGCTCGTAGTACAGATACGGCCTGGCCTGGACGGTGAACCATTGCTGCCAGTTAGCGGCTCGGTAACTGGAACCGAGAAATCCCAGATTCGGATCCACTGCCGTGACGAATAGCTCGATATCGTGATCACTGCGCCGCAGCGCCGCGCGCACTTTGGACAGCAGGAAGGAGATGGCGTTCGGCGGAGCGCCATTGCGTGAATACACGCGGGAGATATCCCAGATCCTGTCCGACGGCACTTCGAAGCGCGCCTGGATCTGACTGGCTATCCGCCGCCATTCCAAACGCGAAAGGCTGCACAAGGTGATCGGCAGCCCATCGCAGGGGTCGATGAGCGCGAAATTGAGCGAGTTTAGCCTCCCGCTGCGCAGATAGTGCAGCCGTGAAAATATCGCTTCGGCCTGGTCCGCGGGTATCTGCGCGAACCGGAGCTCGCCCAGTTCAGCCTTCCCCGCCGAAATCAGGCCGACGGCAGCATTGATGTCCTTGCGCAGCTGCCGTCCGGTAAAGAACAACTCGCGATCAATCTGAGCCCTGCTGACATACCCGCGGGCATTCGCCACCCGCGGCAAGTGCAGCAGGGTGCGGACGCTGAGCGCACGATGGTCCAGGTCCCTGCGCCTGGCCACGTGCCCCGCCAGGTCTGCGAACTCCGAATCAGGAAGGCAGCACTCGCTGAGCGCCAGCCGGGCAGGCGCCTGCGCTACCGCAACCGGAGAGGCAGTGATGATGCCCGCGCCGCCTGGTTCGGTGCAGGTCAGCGAGGACTCTACAGTCCGCACGCGCGCGATTGTAGACTCCCCTCTCCCGGGCATTGCGGTCTTTTGACCAGATTGGTGTCGCAGCGTTGCGATAGCGACGCTCGCACCATTATCGGTGCATGCCAGGTCCTTGCCATCGCAAACTTCGTCCTCTGCCGGGCTCGCCATCCTGCGGCTGGCCTCGGCTGCCGCCAACTGGCGGACGCTCTGCCAGTTGGCAATTCCCGGCAGCCAATAGGCGGTGTGGCGGTTCTCTTCGCCACTTGAGAATGCGCAATTGGTAATTCTGCTTGCCAATATTACTCATTGACAACCTATTGGTGCATTGTTCAATGGAATTACAGCCAAATGATAACAGCGAGAACCGGTCCGGCAAAGAAAGGAGGTGAGAAGATGTCTCAGAACAGTATCCTGGCCATGGCACTGCTAGTCGGGGTTCCCGTGATGTTTATCTGGCGCCAGCTCCTGAAGCTGGTAGCCGTTCTCGCGGTCGTCGTTTTCTGCCTCGGCTTGTACGGCCTGTACCACGTAGCCCAGCACATGCACCTCTAATGACGGCCCTCGAGAATCGCGAGCAGGGCGCCGTGATCCGCCGCGCCGTCCCGGCGCAGCGGCCGGTCGCCCGCCAGCTCGGCCGCGTGGTCCGCCGCGATGCCCAGCTCAACCAGCACAGCCACCGCCTGCGCTGCTGGCAACGCGTTGAACCAGCGATAGCCCGCCAGCCTGCGTGCCGCCACATCGATGCTGCCGATCGCGCGCACCCTGGATAGTCCGCCATCGGGAAACGCATCCAGCCTGATCGCCGCCACCGGCTCCTGGTGCCCGACAGCGAAGTCATGCCATGTGTCCGGCTGGACGCGGGTCGGCGGCAGGATCGGCTGCCAGGATGACGACGTCGCGGAGAGCAGCTGGTCCTCGGTGCCGCCGTATACAGCAACCGAATCCGAGGCGTTGTACCTGAAGAACGACGTGTCCACGATCAGCCGCCTGATCTGCCCGGCGAACGCTAGCCGGAAGACCACGAAGTCGTTGCCCTGGTCCCTGCGACGTCGCGTTTCCCAGCCTTCGCCCATGGTCCGCGCCAGTCCGGGCCGGTTGAGCGCCGCGGCGGCCGAGAAGTAGTCATCGCTGCTGGCCACGACGAGGCCGCCATAGGACTGGCTAAGCAGGTCTACCGTCAGATCCTCAAGGCCGCGCGGGTCAGGGACCACCTCACCCGCCACCCGCAACCTGGCGACTCCGCCGTCGGGATAGGCGGACAGGCGAACGTGCGTGAAGCGCCGCTGGTCGGTGACGGCAAACACGTTCTCGCAGTCCCCGACCAGCGGGGACTTTGGCACGATCTCGATCCAGCCAGCGGCCTCGCTCATCAGCTCTTGCGGGCCGGGGTAGCCCTCAAAGCCGCACGCGTGCACGGCGCAGTGGTCCGGGTAGTTGCCAGTGAAGAAGCTGGTGTTGACGGTGACTGCAGAGATAATCCCTGGCGCTCCAAGACGGATGATGACCCAGTCGTGCCCGGTGTGCCGGCGCCGCCTGGTCTCCCAGCCATCGACGATCTCGCCGCGGTTGCCGTAGCGGCCGGGCTCGAAGACAGGAGCGCCGGGCGTCAGCAAGTTCTCCTTGTCGCCAAAGGACTCATCGCTGGCCGCGACCACGGTGCCGCCCAGCCAGCGAGATGCGAGGTCGGCGGAGAGCAATGGCGGTGCGGTCACGGGTCAGTCCGCGATACGAGTTTGCCCGTCGGCCGTCCGGCGCCCGCCAGCTCGCCGCGCAGCAGGGTCGCCCTGACGGTCCCGGTCAGTCTGCGGCCCGCATACGGGGTCACGGGCTGGCGGTGCCGCAGGGCTGCGGGATCAACGACAAACGGCTCATCGGGCGCCAGTATGCAGAAGTCCGCATCGCAGCCAGGAGCGATCCGCCCCTTCCGATCAAGATGGGCCAGCTTCGCGGGCAGCGTGGACATCCAGCCGGCGACTTCGGGCAGGGAGATGCCACGATCGCGCGCGGCCGTCCAGGCGAGCGGAAGGCTGATCTGCAGCGAGGAGATGCCGCCCCAGGCAGCCGCGAAATCGCCGGTGTCCAGGTGCTTCATCGCGGGAGTCGCCGGGGAGTGGTCGGATGCCACGAGATCGATTGTCCCGCGGCGCAGGCCCGCCCAGAGCAGCTCTCGGTTGGCTGCCTCCCGCACCGGCGGGCTCACCTTGGCCGGAGTGGCCCCGTCGGCGATCTCCTCAGCGCATAGATACAGGTAGTGCGGACACGTCTCGGTGGTGACCGCGACTCCGTCGCGGCGAGCCTCCGCGATCATGGGCAGCGCGTCCGAACTCGACAGGTGCACGATGTGCGCCCGGCCGCCGGAGCGCTTCGCGGCGTCGATGACCTGTCCGATCGCGAGGTTCTCGATGCCGCGAGGCCGAGTCGCGAGGTAGTGGGCGTAGACGCTGGTGGCCTTGGCCTGAACCGCCGCCGCCTGGTCGCTTTCGGCATGCACGAGCAGCGGCACGCCGAATGGCCGCAGCATCCGCAGCGCCTGCTCCATCTCGCCCGCGCTGACCGGCGGGAAATCTTCGGAGCCGGAATCGGCGAGGAAGCACTTGAAGCCGAGGACACCCGCGTCGAACAGCGGAGCCAGCTCGTGTCCGTTGCCGGGAACCACGCCGCCCCAGAAACCGACATCCACGTGGCATTGGCCGGCTGCGGCCCGCCGCTTGAGCTCGAGCGCCGCCACCGTGGTCGTGGCCGGGACGCTATCCAGGGGCATGTCGACCAGCGTCGTGATCCCGCCCAGCGCCGCGGCCTGCGTCGCGGTGGCGAAGCCTTCCCAGTCCGCGTGACCCGGCTCGCAGATGTGGACGTGGGTGTCGACCAGGCCGGGCAGCAGCACCTCATCCGCTGCCAGCTCCATCACGCTGGCCGCAGCGGCAGCCTGCCCGATCGGTGCGACGGCCGCGATCTTGCCATCGATGACCCCCACCATCGCGGGCCGCTCCTCGCCCCCGCACACGGCTCGCTGGGCGCGGATCACAAGGTCAAAGGCTTCGCTCCCGTTGGTCATGGATCGGCTCGCGGATCGGCGGGCTTCATAAACAGGCAGTATAGACAGTATTGACATTTGATTATGACTTTGTAATGTTCCCCTTATGCCGCCCGGGTCTGATGGGGATCTCGCGCCGGACGCCGACGTCGTGTCGAACGCCGAGATCCAGTCGCGCCTGGCCGCGGCCGTGCGCAGGCACAGCCCGGTTCCGCTGCACCACCAGATCAAGATCGCGGTCCTGGAGGGCGTCGAGGGCGGCTGGCTGGAACCAGGCGCCCAGCTGCCCAGGGAGCGTGAGCTGGCCGAAGCGCTGAGCGTCAGCCTGGCCCCTGTCCGCCAGGCGATGGCCGACCTCACCAAAGAGGGCTACGTCGAGCGGATCAGGGGCAGAGGCAGCTATATCCGCGACCGGAAGCTGGTCGAGAAGATCCAGATCCTGGGCAGCTTCCATGAATCAGTCAGCCGCCAGGGCCTCAGGGTTGAGGTGAAGGTGCTGAGCAGCGACATGACCAAGCCCCCGCACGTCGTGGACGCGGCACTGGGGCTGCACGGCAGGAACGCCTGGTGCCTGCGCAGGTTCGCCAGCATCGACGGTGAGCCGCTTGCGCTGCTGACGGCCTGGCTGCAGCCGAAGTATGCCCGCGGCGTCAGCGACAAGGACCTGGGCACCGGCTCGTTGTACGAGGCACTTCGCCACGTGCACGGCATCGAGATGACCGCGGCCGACAACCTCGTCGAGGTGGACAGGGCTGGCTTGGAGCAGGCCGAACTGCTCGGTCTCGCACCAGGCTCGCCGGTACTGCGCGTCATCGGCATCACGAGGAACCAGCAAGACCGCCCGGTGGAGTACTCAGACGTGCTCTACCGGCCAGAGAGATTCAGGTTCGCGATCGAGAGCAAGCGATCGGCCGGCTGAACCCCGAGCTCCGGCGGCGCCAGGCGCCGCCCGAGGTGTCCAGGAGGACAACATGGCACGCGACGTATCCCTCCCGTCGGACTTCGCCGGCGACGGGCAACTGTTTGTCAGGAACGCAACCGGCCTGGTCAGGGAGGTGTCCAGATGGGACGCCCTGATCATGAACACCCTGGGCATGAACGTGGCGCTCGGCGCGATCTTCATGCTGCTGCAGGCACCAGGCAACTTCCCCGGCGGCAACATGCTGCTGGCCATCGCCATCGGCACGATCGTCATGGCGTTCACGCTGCTGTGGGTGTACTCCGAGTTCGCCGCGGCCATGCCGAGGGCAGGCGGCGACTACGTGTTCGTGAGCCGGGCATTGCACCCGATCGCCGGCTGGCTCATGTCCTGGAGCCAGGGCCTGTGGCTGATCTTCTTCTGGATCGGCTTCAACGCCTGGTTCGCGCTGACGTTCGCCGCCCCGGTCGCGATGACGACCCTCGGCGTCGTCACCGGACAGTCCGGCTGGATCACGGCCAGCAATAACCTGCTGTCCAAACCCACCTTCATCGGCATCACCACGCAGTGGTGGGTCATTTTGTTCGGCACTGTGCTGACGCTCGGATTCGCCGCGCTGCTGATCTACGGCTCCCGGTCCTACTGGCGGGTGCAGAAGTGGCTGTTCGCCATCGCGGGGATCAGCGTGCTGCTGGTCGCCGGGCTGCTGCTGTTCCGCGGCAACCAGATCGCGCAGACGTGGACCAGCTTCGCCACCAGCAACAAGGGCCTGGCCTTCAACAACATCATTCCCGCCGCCAAGGCCGCAGGCTTCACCGGCAACGGCGCCCACTTCAGCCTGAGCGCCACGCTGCTGATGCTGCCCTGGGTTTTCTTCGTTGTCGGCTACGCGCAGGGCTCCGCGCAGATCGGCGGCGAGGTGAAGCGCGCGTCCCGCAGCCAGTACTTCGCCATGGTCGGCGGCGTCCTCATCAACGGCGCCGTGCTCGCATTCATTGTCTGGGCTTACCAGCACGCGGTCGGTCACGACTGGGCAGCGAGCCTGTCCTACCTGAGCAACACCGGGTCGACCAAGCTGGCGCTGCCAGGAGGCGTGCCGGCCGGGATCAACCTGATCGCCAGCCTGCTCACCGGCAGCGTGCCGCTGCTGATCATCATCGGCGTGGGCTTCATTCTCTGGGCGCTGATGGGCACGCCGCTGTCCACGCTGCAGGCGACCAGGTACATGCTCGCCTGGTCGCTTGACCGCGCCGTTCCCAAGCAGCTCGGCGATGTCAGCGACACGCTCCACACCCCGATCAAAGGCATCTTGCTGTGCGCGGTGACCGGTGAGATCGCGTTGTTCGCGCTCGTCCAGATCCCGCAGGCAAGCCTGCTCGGCGCGCTGCTCGCGCAGATCGCGGCGTTCATCGTCGTGAGCCTCGCGGGCATCGTGTTCCCTTACCGCCTGAAGGCGGTCTGGGAGAGCGCGGGAGGCCGGCGCATCTTCGGCATCCCTGCGGTGACGCTCGCGGGCATCGGCGGCGTCGTCGCGCTCGGCATCCTGATGGGTGAGTTCGTGCTGAATTCCTCGATCAGCGCGACGTTCGCCGTCACCAGGGCGCTATCGCTCGAGTTCATGCTCGGCGTCGTGGTCCTCGGCGCGATCTGGTACGTCGTCGCATGGCGGCTGAACGCGCGCAAGGGCGTCAACCTCGGGCTTGCCTACCGCGAGATCCCGCCTGAGTGAGCGAGCACTCACCGCATCCGCCGGCACCAGCCCGCGACAGCGGGCTGGTGCACGTGATCGGCAACCTCACGATCGACGACGTCG
>DATELR010000337.1:0-16826 GCA_035276345.1 Streptosporangiaceae bacterium
TAACGGCGGCAAGCGCGGCCAGGGCGAAGTCGATATTCGGCTCGGGCAGAGCGCGCCTGCGGGCCTCGGCAATCACCGCGTCGGCGACAGCCAGCCGCTCTGATCCGGCCGCAGCCTCCCTGACCAGGTCCATCAGCAACACAGCCCGCGGATCAGACCCGCGGTAGACGAAGTGACCAAAGCCCGGGATCCGCTCCCCCCGCCTGAGCAGGTCGCCAACAACGCGAGCGGCCTCCTCGGGCCGTGCCGCGGACCGCAACATGACCTCCGCGCCGAACGAGGCGCCGCCGTGCAGCGCGCCGCCGACGGCGCCGAGCCCTGTTGCGACCACCGCGTAAGGGTCGGCTCGCATCGACGCGGCCACCCTTGCTGCCAGGGTCGACGCAGCCAGTTCGTGATCGGCGAGCAGGACCATCGCGGCACGCAGCGCCCTGACCAGCCCGGGAGTTGGCTCAGCTGGACACAGCCTCGCGACCAGCCGCTCGGCGATGGACGCACCTGGCATGCCGCCGCTAGAGGGCCGCACCGCCGGCAGGCTGTCGGTCATGCCAGCGATCAGCGCCCGTCCCGCCGCGATGACCGCAGGAGGATCCAGATGCAGCCGCAGCGGGTCCGCGGCCGCGAGCGCTGGCACGATCACTTGAAGCCGCTCAAGCGGCAGCGTTCCCTGCGGCAGCGCAGACTGAGCGGCGCTGGCTGCCGCTATCGCGGCCTCGGTCGCCTGCCAGAGCTGCCCGGCGGCCAGCGTTCCCGTCCACAGCAGGCCCGCGACCTCCTCGAAGTCGCGCTCGCTGGCCAGCTCAATGGCGTCATAGCCGCGGTACCTCAGCTGATCGCCGGTGATCTCGGTGACCTCCGTCTCGATCACCAGCTCAGTGGCTCCGCGCGACCGCCGCGGCCGGCCCCTCCTGGCGAGGCTCTCGACCTCCAGCGCGCTGAACAGGCTTTCCCTCGAGCCTTCAGACTTCCGCCTGGACAGGACTCCCCTGCTCACGTACGAATACAGGCTGGCCTGCTTGACTCCAAGCCGCTGCGCGGCCTCCGCCGCAGTGATCCACTCCGTCGGCACGCTCACCCCACTACCCAGCGACATTGATTTTAATCAATATTGACGGATCATGATGCTAGCAGTCAATAATCAACATGAGACTGAGGACGCGATCGTTATCCGGAGGCTTTGCCATGCCACAGGTCCACATCCTGGACGTCACCAACCGCGATGGCGTTCAGACCGCCCGCACCGGCCTGTCGAAGTTCGGTAAGACCATGGTCAACTTCTATCTGGCCAGGCTTGGCGTGGCGCAATCTGAAATCGGATTCCCCTTCCTGTTCCACGAGGTGCCCTATGTCAGGGCAAATGTGGCTCTGGCCAGGGCGGGTGCATTCGGCGGCATGCGGCTATCTGGCTGGTGCCGCGCGGTCCCCGCCGACGTCGAGGCATCGGTGCCACTTGGCCTCGAGCACTACAACCTGTCCATCTCCACCTCCGACCAGATGATCGCGCGCAAATTCCGGGGCAGGCTAGACCGCGCCGCGATCATCGGCGAAGTCACGGCGTCCGTAGCCGCGGCGAAGGCCGGAGGCGCCAAGACGATCGGTGTCAACGCCGAGGATGGGTCGCGCACCGATGACGGCTTCCTGACCGAGTTCGCGCTGGCTGCGGCGGAAGCTGGTGCTGATCGCGTCCGCTATTGCGACACGATCGGCGGCGACTCGCCGCAGCGGATCAGGGAACGGTTCGCCAAGCTGGCGTCGGCTACCGGCATGCCCGTCGAGACGCATTGCCACAACGATCTCGGCATGGCGGTCGCGAACTCCGTATCGGGCGCGCTGGGCGACCTCGACGCCGGGCAGGACGCCTGGGTCAACACCTGCATCAACGGCATCGGAGAACGGTCAGGCAACGCGGACCTGATCGCCGTGATCCTCGCGTTCCAGCACAGCTTCGGCGTGGCAGGCAGTGCCGAGATCGGCGACCCTCTCGACCTGTCCTGGGCCAGGCGGTTCGCGCTGTGGGCGAGTTATGCGTTCGGGCAGTCACTGCCCCAGAACCAGCCGGGAACCGGCCGCAACGCGTTCGCGCACGAGTCAGGCATTCACGCCGACGGCGCGCTGAAGGACCGGCACAACTATGAGCTCTACGACGATGACACGCTGGGCCCGTTCCCGCAGGACTGGCATGCTCAGTCCGGGCGGGTGGTGCTAACCGGCGAGTACGGCGGCATGGCGGGCTTCAGGCACGTCATGGCCGGGCTCGGCATCGAGACGTCCGGAGATGAAGACCTGATCTTCCGGCTCGTTCAGCTCTGCGGTGCGGCGACCGGCAAGCCGCTGACCGACGATGAGCTGCGCCTGATCGCCGCCTATCCGCAAGAGATCGCGCTGCTGTACCCGGGTCAGCTCGGCTAAGGGAATCCGGCTGGGCGGCCAGCCGGGAGTCCCTATTGTCCGATCTGCTTACGACTGCGCATCCGGCGCAGCCGTGCCTTCTGATTCGAATCAAGCATGGCGTAGGCGACGGCCGGGATCGCTACTGCAAGGACGATCACGGCGAACGCGAGCCAAGGATTGATGATCAGAAGAATGAGCCCGATGACAACACCGGCGATGCCGATCTTCATGTGCGGAGTCATACCGGCCTTCCCTTCGTTACGGGATGTCAGCATCCCGCCCTATCCTGACCGAGCCGCGCGATCATTTCCATCAGGACCAAGGTAGCTCCCCGCCAGAGCACTACGACCAGGTCTGGTGCGAGATGATGAGGGCAACAACTGGAGGATGACATGACGCTGTCGCTGCCGATCGAGCATGAGGCCAACGAGTTGCTGTCCCGCGACGGGTTCGCGCTCCTACTGGCGATGATGCTCGACCAGCAGGTCCCGTTCGAGAAGGCGTTCAACTCGCCCTATCAGCTCGTGTTGCGGCTCGGCCACGAACCAACCGCTCAGGAGATTGCCGACTTCAACCCCGAGGCCCTGGCCGAGGTGTTCGCCGAGCGCCCGGCGCTGCACAGGTTCCCCAGGGCGATGGCGGCGCGCGCACAAGAACTCGCCAAGATCGTGACCGATCGCTACGACGGCGACGCGAGCGCGCTGTGGGCCACCGCGCAAGACGCTGCCGAATTGCGACGGCGGCTGGCTGAACTGCCAGGGTTCGGCACGTACAAGGCTCAGATCACGATCGCGCTGCTCGGTAAGCAACTCGGCATCCAGCCTGCAGGCTGGCGCGAGGCCGCCGGTCACTTCGGCGAGGCCGGCTCGCACTACTCGGTCGCTGATATCAGCGACGACGCCTCGCTGCTAGCTGTCCGGTCTTACAAGAAGGCGATCAAGCAGCAGCAGAAGGCCGCGGCGGCGAGCTAACACCGAGGGCATCCCAGCTGCGCGGCGCGCGGCCGGCCAGGTAGTGTCTGCGCTCATGCCAGACAATGATGCCCAATCCGGGCCGGAGGTCGCCGCTGCGCTCCCGCGGGCCGGCAACGCCCGGGTCCATATCCTGCAGGACGGCTACGCCAGGGAGGACCAAACCGGGGAGCGGGTCGGCAGCACCGTGACCCTGATTGTCGAGGGTGACGTCGCCGTTGTGGTCGACCCTGGCATGGTTTCCTCCCGCGCAGATCTGCTTGCAGCGCTTGCCGCCCACGGCGTCGCGCCTGAAGCGGTGACCGACGTGGTGTTCAGCCACCATCATCCTGACCACACGGTTAACGCGGCGTTGTTCCCCGCAGCGAAGATTCACGACTTCTGGGCCATCTACGACGGAGACCTGTGGATTTCCCGGGACGCCGAGGGCACCGAGCTCAGCCCGTCGATCCGGCTCATCGCCAGCCCCGGCCATACCGACCAGGACATCAGCACGGTCGCCTCGACCCCTGATGGCATCTATGTATGCACGCACGCCTGGTGGGGTGCCGACGGACCGGCCGACGATCCGTTCAGCCCCGACCAGCAGGTCCTGAGCCGGAGCCGTAAGCGCATTCTCGGCATCGCGTCGGTGATCATCCCAGGTCACGGGCCCAGTTTCACCCCAGGCCCGCAGACCCCGCGGTGACCGCGCGCACTGGCGGCTAGACGGCCTCGCCCTTCAGGGCGAACATCGAGAGGCGCCGGCTAGCCAAGGCAAGGGCGGCGATGCTGACCACGACCGCCATGATGATCGCCGTCGCCAGCGTCAGGTGCGCGTTCAGGTCAGGCGATTTCGCGATCGAGTTGGCAACGCTGACCGCGTACTGGCCGATCGACAGCACCCGCACCCCTCCGATCAGGTTGCCTAGCAGCCCCTCCCAGACGAGCAGGTACAGCAGCCCGACTGCGATCGCCCTGGTGGTGAGCAGCGACAGCAGCACGAAGAGCGCGTTATAAGCAACAGCGGCGACAAGCGCCCCCGCCAGCAGCCCCAGGGCGAGCTTGCCTGCTGGTCCCCTGGCTATGGCCGCCGACAGGTAGAGCGGCACCGCTCCGAAGATGACCGTCAGCCCGGCCGCGGCGATGAACTTCGAGATCACCACGCTCGTCCTGTTCACCGGCGTAGCCAGCAGGTGAATGATGCTGCCGTCGTCGATCTCCGCGCCGACGACGCTGGTACCGATGATCAGCGCCGTTAGCGGCAGCACTACGGAGAATCCGAAGACACCGAGGAACTCAGCCGGCCAGACCGGGCTCGACGCGACGGCCTTCAGCGCCACGGTGATGAGGATCAGCACCAGCGGCACGATGAGGAATATCAGCGCTCGCTTACGTCCGAGCGTTGCGCGCAGCGTGATCCGCAACACGACGGGATTCACCAGGCCAGACATGTGCTCACCGCCTCCTCATCACGAAGAAACCAGGTAGGAGAAGACGCTCTCGAGCGACTCATCTGAGGGCAGAACCTCGCGCAGCCTGATGTCGCCGTCGCGGCAAAGCGCGGCGATCTCCCTGGAGAAGCTGCCGAAGTCCGACGTCCGTACCGAAAGGCCGCGCGGTGTCAGCTCCACGCCGGTCACCGCAGGCCGGCCGATGAGCAAGGCGCCAAGATGCCGGTCGGCCGAGGTCCTGACCAGGAACACGTGCGGCCGGCTGGTCATCAGCCTGCGGATCGCGCGGAAATCGCCTGACGCGGCGAGCCGTCCTCCGACGATGACCTGGATCGTGCCGGACATTCGCTCGACCTCTTCGAGGATGTGCGAGCTGAACAGGATCGTCCTGCCGCGCTGCGCCATCCCCTCAAGCAGGTCCATCATCTGCAGCCGCTGCCGAGGGTCCATTCCGTTGAATGGCTCGTCCAGCAGCAGCACCTGGGGGTCGTGCACGAGCGCCGCCGCCACCTTGATGCGCTGCCGCATGCCCTTGGAGTACGTCGCAATCCGCCGGTCCTGCGCGTCGGCCATGTCGACCATCCCGATCGCGCGGCGCGCCGCGGTGTCGGGGTCGGGCAGCCGGTGCAATCTGGCAGTTGACCTGACGAAGTCGGCTCCGGTCAGGAAGGCGTACACCGAGTCGCGCTCGGGCACCAGCCCGAGCGTCCGGAAGACCGCCGGGTTGCGCCAGCTCGGGCTGCCGCCGACGGTCAGCTCGCCGCGTGATGGCGCGAGGAATCCGGCCATCAGGTTCAGCAGCGTGGTCTTGCCTGCGCCGTTCGGCCCGAGCAGCCCGGTGATTCCCGGCCCGATCGTCATCGTGACGTCGTTGACGGCGACGACGTTGCCGTACCAGCGTGAGACGTTCCGCAACTCGATGGCGCTCATGCGACGCTCACGCTCCCGTACCTGCGCACCAGGGCGGCCAGGCTTATCCCGAGCAGCAGCAGCAATATGACGCCGTACGCGACACCGTAACCAGCTGGCGCTGCGACGATCCCCTGACTGGTGCCGCCTAGCCACTGCCGCACCCCGTCGAGCACCGTGAACGGGCTGATCAGCCCGAACAGATGCGTGGCCGCAGACACGTGCTCCGCGGACGCCGCCGCGCCGGCACCGACCGGACCGCCTGGGCCCGGCGGGCCCGACGTTGCGCCGATCTTGGTCAGCACGTTCTCGAGCGTCCAGGTCATGAAGAAGAAGATCGCGACCGAGCCGGTCGAGAATGCCCGGCGGCCGCTCATGCAGGCAAGCACGAGCGCGATAGCGGACAGGACCGCCGCCCACATCAACCCGACGAGCAGGCCGGGAACCAATGCCCTGGTCTGCGCCCAGACCGCGGCACCGCCATGCACCTGCAGGATTGTCCCGATGTACAGCAGGAGCACCGGGATGTCGATCATCGCCAGGCAGGCCAGCGTGAACGCCGCGTACTTGGCGAGCGGGTAATCCTGCCTGCGGATCGGCCTGGCGAAGTACAGCGGCAGAACCCGGCTGCGCAGATCGCGGGAGACCAGTTCGGGAGCTTGGGCCGCCATGAACACGAGCAGCACGAGTACTCGCAGGTTCCCTGTGTAGGTGTCGTAATCGATGACCCTCGCGTGCGACCGGCTCAGGGCCATGACGACGGCGTTGATCACGGCTGGCGCGCACATGATCACGAAGGTGATTACCGGAACGATCTTGGCCTTAGCGCCACGACCGAAACCAAATGCCGACCGCAGGCTGTGCCAGCAAAGCGCAAGCGCGATCTGGCCGCGGCCCAATCGCGGCCCTTCGTAGGTCTGGTAGCCGATGTCGTGAATAACCCCGGCACCCGGCGCCACCTGTCCCGCGCCGGCGACGTTGTCATTGGCCATCGATCGCTCCCGTCAGCCGGCCGGCCAGCTCAGCCGAGTCCCTGAACAGTTCTTCGACCCGGTGCCGACGCTGTTCCATCCGGGTCAGCGGCAGGCCGAGCGTGGCGACCGCGTCCCGCACCATGTCGAAGGTGTGCTCGCCCGTGATCAGGACCAGCAGTTCGCGTCCGGTGCGGACAGGCTCGGCGCCCTGCCTGCTGAGCTCTGCCGCGAGCACGTCGGCACCATCATCGACTTCGATTGCCAGAACCTGGCTGGCCTGCGTGAACGAGCTAATGGTGGCAGACCTGAGCAGCCGGCCCGCGTCAATGGCGATGAGCTGGTCGCAGATCTGCTCGATCTCCCCCAGCAGATGCGATGAGACGACGACCGAGATCCCGAAGTCCCCGCCGATCCGGCTGATCAGGTCGAGCATGGCCGATCGCCCAGCCGGATCCAGGCCGTTGGTCGGCTCGTCCAGTAGCAGCAGCCTGGGATCGCCGACAAGCGCCTGCGCCAGCTTGACCCGTTGCTTCATTCCGGTCGAGTAGGTCCCGATCTGCCGGTAGCGCTCCTCGTACAGGCCCACGTGCCGGAGCGACTCGGCTGCCCGCTCCTTGGCCGCGGTCGGCGGCACCCCCGACATCCGCCCCATGTGCGTGACGAACTCGGTAGCGGTCACGTCCGGTGGCAGGCAGTCGTGTTCTGGCATGTAACCGGTGAGCGCCCGGATCTCCTCACCATGGCCGGCGGTGTCCAGTCCGAGAACCCGCGCGCTTCCGCTTGTCGGCGGCAGCAGCCCGAGCAGAATCTTGATCAATGTCGATTTGCCGGCGCCGTTCGCGCCCACCAGGCCGGTAATGCCGGGTCCTACCGCCATGGTCAAGTCGTCAAGCGCCGTGATCGACGGACCAAATCGCCTGGTCAGCGACGTCGTGGCGATCACAGGCACGGTGGTGCCGTGCTGGCCGGCGGTACCGTCCCGCGGGCGCTCGGCACTGGCTGGGTCAGCGGTCACCTGAGTTCGGCCGTTCTGTTGCGCGGATCGGGGCGGTACCAACCTTGTCGTGTGGCCGGCCGCGTTGTCATCACCCGGGAGGCTGATTCGCGCTACGCCTGCGGTAGCACCCAGACCCAGGCCCGGCTGCGAATATGATTTGCGCGATATGCCGGACCGACTGACCTCCCGCGCCGTGCTGGCCGTGCTGCTTCTGCTGCTGACCATCGCGGGAATCCGCGCGGCCGGGCCAGCAGTCACCATAAAGACGACCGCTTTGCCCGTCCTGATCGGAATCGGCTCCGCGCTTGAAGCAGTTCTCGCCATCCTGCTCTTCGCGCTGCGCTGGCGGCCACGCGTAACCGCCGGACCGGCTGCCAGGCTCCGGCTGATGCTAACCGGCGTGATCGTCGCTGGCCTGATCGCGATACCGGCCGGCCTGCTGATCGCGAGCGCGACGCACATTCACCCGCGCAGACGGCAGCGTGCGCGCCAGGCCCAACCCAGCGGCCATCCGTCCAAGCTGCAGTTCGGCCGTCACGGGCACAGCGTGATCAACGCCGAATACATCAGGTACGTACTGATCGGCCTGCTGATCGCGGCGGTGATCTTCGCGGCCATATTGATCTGGCGGCAGCGCCGGCGCTGGTCATTCGCCGCCGGACGCCCGGTCGACGATGACGAGGACACCGACACGCCGGCCGAGCTGGCCCGTGCCGTGGACTCTGGCCGTCTCGCGCTTCGCGAGCTCGACGATGCCAGAGCAGCCATCATTGCTTGCTACGTGGCGATGGAGGCCTCGCTTGCCGATGCGGGCGCTGCGAGGGGCGCCGCGGAAACGCCCGACGAGCTGCTGGACCGTGCCGTCGGTGCAGGGGTGGTGGACGCTTCTCCGGCCGGCCGGCTAACGACGCTGTTCTATGAGGCGCGCTTTTCGACGCATCCGATGTCGCTCGCCCGAAGGGACGATGCGGAGCACGCACTGGCGGAGATGGCCGCGTCCCTGACGCCAATTTACGAGACGCCCATCGACGAGACGCCGGTCACGGCCGCCACGATGGAGACCGGCCAATGAGAACGGGCTGGCAAGGAGCAGGCCGGGAAATCACCATCGCTGCCCTGCTGGTCCTCACGCTCACCGCTGGAGCCTGGGCGCTGGCAGGCCCCGCCGCGGCGGGATTTACCGCCGTCTGCTGCGCGGCCGCCAGCTTGCTCGCGCTCCGGGCGCTGATTGACCCGCATGAGCCACCGCCTGCGGCGCATTTCTCGCAGGAGATGGGACCGTCTCTGATCTTCTTCGGGTTCTGGCGGACGCGGTCCGACCTGAGCGATGCCATCAGGTCGCTCAGTGCCTGGGACAACGCGCTCCGCCCCAGGCTCACGAATCTGTTCGCGGCCCGGCTGGCCGAGCGGCATGGCATCAGCCTCGCAGCGGACCCGGAGGCAGCCAGGCGGGTCCTCACCGGGGGCAGGCACGACCGGAGCGAGCTGTGGGCCTGGATCGACCCGCAGCGTCAGATCACGCCGAACGCCGGCTCGCTGCCGGGTATCCCTCGCAGCGTCCTCGCTGCACTGATCGACCGACTGGAGCGACTGTGACCGACCCGACTGCATCTCATTCGGCAGGCCATGCCCTGACGCCTGCCGAGACCGCCGAGCGCTGCGCGGCCGTCCTCACCGAGCTCGAACGGGCCGTCATCGGCCAGCGCGCTGCGCTGGAACTCGTGCTGACCGGCATCCTTGCGGGCAGCCACATCCTGCTCGAAGACCTGCCGGGCCTCGGCAAGACTCTCACGGCCCGGTCGTTCGCCAAAGTGCTCGGCCTTGAGTTCACCAGGATCCAGTTCACTCCGGACCTGCTGCCGTCCGACGTCGTCGGCGCTCCGCTCTACGACCAGCGCAGCGGCGAAATGGTCTTCAGGCCGGGGCCGGTGTTCACCCAGCTGCTGCTCGCCGATGAGATCAACCGGACGCCACCGAAGACGCAGGCTGCCCTGCTGGAAGCGATGGGCGAGGGTCAGGTCAGCATGGATGGCCAGACGAGGCAGCTGCCCAGGCCGTTCATTGTGCTGGCGACGGCCAACCCGATCGAGTACGAGGGCACTTATGACCTGCCGGAGGCGCAGCTCGACCGTTTCGGGATGCGGCTCAGCTTCGGCTACTTGAGCGGGACCGATGAGGTCGCAATGCTGCAGCGCCGGCTGGATCGCAGCACCGAGCAGGTCGAACTGAAATCTCTCACCGGTCCGTCCGAGCTGATCGCGATGCGGCGCTCGCTCGAGCTGATCGAGGTCTCCGCCGATCTGCTCGAGTACGTGGTCGCCCTGATCGGTGCGACTCGCGCCAACCAGCAGGTGCAAGTCGGGGCCAGCCCCCGCGGCGCGCTCTTCCTGGTCCAGCTCGCCAGAGGGCAAGCGGTCCTGCGCGGCCGTGACTACGTCATCCCCGACGACATCAAGGCGGTCGGCGTGCCAGCGCTCGCGCACCGGATCACGCTGCGTCCTGAGCTCTGGGTGCGCAAGGTGAGCCCGGAGGATGTCGTCGCCAGGATTCTGGCCAGCGTTCCGGTGCCGAGGACCGATCCGGCCGCCGCACCTGCCATGCGGTCATGAGACCTTCGTCCGCACGGGCGGAACGCTCGTGCTGACCGCCAGCCCGCAGCGCTCGGTCGCGGTCAACTGGCGGCTTTCTGGTCTGGCCAGGGGCCTTGTCACGCTTGCGCTCGCCGCGCTCGCCCTCGCCGTGATTACCAGGAGGGCCGAGTTCGCGGGAATGGCCGCGCCGGCCTTGCTGCTCCTGACGCCGCGGCAGCAGAACAAGCCTCAGTCCATCGGACTGACGCTGACGGTCGCCGCTGGCCAGGTGACCGAGACCGAGCAGGCGACAGTGCTCGCCAAGGTCAGCGGCCACGGCGATGCGACGCTGCAGGTGGTACTGCACCCGGCAGCGTGGATCGCCGCCGGAACCGCTGCTCTCGGAGACGATGGCTGGTTCCGGCTGGCGTTTCGCTCAGAGCGCTGGGGACTGCGGGCCGTCGGCTCGCTTGAGCTGATCCTGCGCGACCGCTGGAGGCTGGCCGAGGGCAGGCTCATCGTCGAGCTGCCGCCGGTAACCTGCCTGCCGCTGCCCGCGAGGCTTGAATCAATGGTCGTCCTGAGCAAGCTGCCGGTCAGGCTGGGCGAGCACGCGGCCAGGGCAACCGGGGAGGGTGTCGAATTCGCCGGCATCCGTGAGTTCGTGCCTGGTGATCGCCAGCGCCGGATCAACTGGCCAGCCACTACCCGCAGGGGCACGCTCCAGCTGAACACCTTCGCTGCCGAGCGTGCCCAGGTGACGGTCATCCTCATGGACGTCAGCACCGATGTGGGCACCGTCGGGCTAAGCACTTCTGACCTGGCGGTCCGGGCAACAGCAGGAATCGCCGCAGCGTACCTGGCGGCCAGGGACCGGGTGGGCCTGATCAGCTTCGGCCGGCAGGTGCGCTGGATCACTCCCGCGCCGGGAAGGCGCCAGGCGGACCGGATCATGACCATGATCACTGTCGATCATGGCGAGGGCGAGCCGCTCTCGGCGGTCACCAGGCTGCCGGGCGCGGCGCTGCCGCCGGGAGCGCTGATCGTCGTGGTCAGCCCGTTGCTCAGCTTGCGCCTCGTTGAAGCGCTGCGCGAGCTGCGCGAGCGCGGATTCGCGACGATCGTCCTCGACGTGTTGTGTGCAGAGCCCGATATCGGCAGCGGTCGTATCGGCAGCCGTGACCGCGCCATGGCCAAGATGGCGCGCCGCGTCTGGCGGATGGAGCAGGACGCGATCAGGTTCTCGCTTCGTGAGCTCGGCATCCCGGTGACGCGCTGGGACGGGCAGGCCAGCCTGGACGAGCCGTTCGCGCCCTACAGCAGGCGGGTCATGGTGAACCGCGGATGACCATCGCCGCGCGGGTCAGGCCCGCCCTCGTCGTTGCAGCGGTCGAGGCCGTCGTCATTGCCTGGGCTGCGGTACCGGCCGACGGCGCAAGGGCGGGCCTGAAGCCGGTCCTGATCGTCGCGATCGCGTGTGCGTTCTTCACGGCGGCAATGCTGCTCTCAGCTCCGGGCGTCGCCCGGATCGATCGGAGTTACGCCAGGCCGGACGCAGGTTTCCTCAGCCGGACGTGGAGCAGCATCCTGAAGCTGCCGTGGCCCCAAGGGCTGGTCGTGGCGTCGCTGGGGCTGGAGGCGCTGCACCAGTCCAGGCCATGGCATTCCGCCGTGCTTGGCGTCCTGATGCTCGGCTTCCTGCTGGCCGTGCACCTCGCGGAGGCATCGGCCAGACCGGCTGTTTTCCGGCCGCACCTTCGGCTGCTGGCGGTGGGAGTCGCCCTGGCGGCACTCTCGGCCGGCGCGGCCATGGTGCCGGCGCTCGGCGCGACATCGGGATCTGGCCTGCTGGCCGTGATCGCGGCGATCGCCGCTGTGATCGCCGCCGCGCTGGCCCTCCCGCTCTAGGTTCCCGCCGCGGCCTGCGCTGGCGCCGCCGCGAGCGCGGCGATCTGCGCATGAGTGGCGAACCACGGCGTGCCGCGTTCGCGCATGCCGCTTATCACGCGGTCGAGCATCCTGATCAGGTAGCCGCGACCGATGGCCTCGGGGTGCATCGTGAGCGTGAGGACCCTGCGCTCTGCCCTCGCCGACTCGTACTCCTCCAGCCAGATCCGCTCCACGGTATCCGGATTGGCTAGCAGCCCGCCGTGATAGGGCGTGTAACCGAAGAACGGCCAGTCGCACAGACTCCAGTGGCCTGGCAGCTCGAGTACCGGCACCGAGCCGCTGACCTCCCAGTACGGCCGGTCGTCGGCCATCAGGCTGCTGTCATAGCTGAACCCTTCCGCGGCCAGCATCGTCAGCGTCTCCGGGGTCAGCTCCCAGCCGGGCGATCGATAGCCGATCGGACGGATCCCGTGCCGGTCAAAAGCGGCGAGCCCGCGTTCTATTTCGGCTCGCTGGCTGGCTTCGTCAAGATTTTCGGTGCCCAGGTGCATGTAGCCGTGATGGGCGAACTCGTGACCGCCGTCCTTGATCGCGGTGATCACCTCAGGGTGCTGGTCGACGGTATATCCCGGTATGTAGAAGGTGCCGGGTATTTGATGAGCAGCCAGCAGATCGAGTACCCGGCCCAGGCCGCGTTCTGGCCCGTACCTGCCTTGCGAGAGCATTGTCAGGCGCCGGTTGTACTCGGGACCTTCGCCGCGCCAGGGCGTCTCGCCGTCCACGTCGAACGTGAGCGCGACGGCAACCTCCGCGCCGTCCGGCCAGCCAGGGAATTCTGCGCGCGTGATCATAGCGGGTTGTCCTTATCTGGGCGCGCAACCTAGTCGGTTCAGGCCCGTCGGGGTTCAGAGCGGCTGGAAGTAACGGACTATCGGCAACGGCTGGTAGCTGGCACGTTCGTAACAGCGTCGCGCCGGCGCATGACCCTTATCACCACCGGTCTCGACCATCGCGACGCGCATTCCGGCTGCGCGCAGCCAGTCGGTCGCGAATTCGGTCAGCCCGGTGCCGATACCGCGGTTCTGCTCCTCCGGGTGAACTGCCAGCATCACTATCTCGCCGATGAGGCGATTGGCGTTCAACGTGGCGGCGGCGAATCCCGCGATCCGGTCTCCCGCGTCGGGATCAGCGGCCATTGCCACCCAGATGTGCATGGCGTCGTCTGCCAGGACGGCTCGTACGGCCGATTTCTGGTACTGCGCCCAGTCGCCGTGCAGCCGGACGAACAGTTCGTGACCCAGTTCGCGCTCGAGGCCCGCGAACACCGGCGCCCAGGCCAGCAGCGACAGATCGACGACCTGCCGCTCGTCGGCGGCATGGTACTTGCGGATCCGAACGTGCATGCAACCGACGATCGCACATTAAAGCGACGTGATCACGTCCGGTCCGGCGTAGGCGGATCAAGCGAGCGCCCGGGCAGGGGTTGCCCTGCGTGATCGGCGGGCGGCATGGCGGCCGGCGCAGGCGGGACGGACGGCGGCCGGACATGTCTGGCGTTCATGTCGACGAGCCACGTGACGGCGGCGACCAGCACCAGCAGGACCCAGCCGTACCCGGTCACGATCCGCAGGTCGTGCCAGCGCTGGCTCAGGAAGATGTTGGCATCCCAGAGCACATGCACGGCGATCAGCGGCAGCACGCTGCCTGTGCGCAGGAACAGCCAGACAAAGACGGCAGCCCACACCGCGATCCCGATGACGCCCAGGCCGTAGTAGTCGTGGTACGAGCACCGCAGCAGCACGGCGACCAGGAGGATCTCGAGGGTGGGCCGGCGGGCCTGACGCAGCGTGGTAACGACGAACGCCAGCACGACAGTTTCCTCGACGAGGCCCGCGGTCAGCGAAGCGGAAAGCGTATATACCAGGTAGGCGGCGTCCTGGTGAGCGGGCTGACCCAGCTTGTTGCCCATCGCGAGCACACCGGTGAGCGCCCCGCCAGCGAGCAGCGCGGTGATCGCCCAGACACCGATCCGCAAGGACTGCGCAGCGCCCGGACGCCCGTCCCGCTTGCGCGGCCAGCTGAATCCGAGCCAGGCTGGCCTGATCCCGCGCCTGCTCGACAGCAGCACAGTGACGAGGATGGCCAGGACGCAGGTACCAAGCTCGCTGACGGTCGCCGGGCTGAAAATGACCCAGCTCCCCGACGGCCGCGGGTACCGCCTGGCCAGGGTCTCGCCACCCGCGACGATGCTTGCGGCGAAGAACGCCGCGAAAACCACGAAGACCTCGCCGTAGGCGCGACGTGTCGTTATCGGCGGAGCAGGCGGCGGTGGCTGCGCCGACCACCAGTGCGCTCTGGCCGGGCGCCCCACAGGTCCCGGCCAGGCATCACGCTGCGGCCCGGTGTCCGCGCTGCCGCTCACGGCACGTTATCTGCCCTTACCGGCCCGTCGCGTATCCCTGCATGCCACGCGGGTTGGCTCCGGCATGCAGGAATCCGCGGTCCCTGGTGACCGCGCTGATCCTGCCCAGCGACCACGGCGGCGACACAGTCGTCTCGTGGCCACGGGCGCTCAGCTCGTCAACGACGTGCTGATCGTTGCGCGATTCAACCGTCAGCGAGCGCGGGATCGAGCCGCGCGGGTAGAAGGAGGACGGGAAATGGTCGGTGTGGTAAGCGGGAAAGTCGATCGACTGCTGCAGGTTCATGCCGTAGACGGTGTGGTTCAAGAAGAAGCCCATCGTCCACTGATCCTGCTGATCGCCGCCGGGAGTCCCGAACGCCATGTACGGCTCGCCGTCACGCAGGACGAGGCTCGGCGACAACGTAGTCCGCGGCCGCCGTCCAGGAGCCAGCGAGCTGGCGAACCCGGGAGTGAGCGCGAACATCTGACCCCTCGTGCCCAGGCAGAAGCCGAGGCCCGGCACGACGGGCGAGCTCTGCAGCCAGCCGCCGCTGGGAGTCGCCGAGACCAGGTTCCCGAATCGGTCAGCAATGTCAAGGTGACAGGTGTCGCCAGGACCGAGCGCCGCAGCGCGCGTCGGCTCACCGGTACCGCTGGCCAGCGGGGCCACGGATCCTCCGCTGAGCGCGTAACCAGGCAAACCTGGCTGCCTGCCGCCGGGTGAGCCAGGCACGAGTTCGCCGGACGCCTTGTCAGTCATGAGCAGCCGCCGGTCGTCGGAATAGTCCGCTGACAGCAGGTCGGTGATCGGAACGTCGGTGTGGCGCGGGTCGCCGTACCAGGCTTCACGATCGGCGAAGGCCAGTTTGGCCGCCTCGGTCACCGTGTGGATGAGCTCAGAGCTGCCGGGCCGCAGGTCGTCTAGGTCAAAGCCGTCCAGCAGGGCGAGCTGCTGGCAAAAGACGGGCCCCTGACCCCACGGTCCGGTCTTGCACACCGTCAGCCCGCGGAATCCGAACCTGACCGGCTCCTCCACGCTGGCCTTCCACCCAGCCAGGTCAGATCCGCGAAGCAAGCCGTGGTTCGGCCGCCCGGTGACGTCCATGATCTCTGCGCTGGCGACGAAGTCATCAATCGCAGCCGCGACGAAGCCCTCGTACCAAGCCCGTCTGGCCGCCTCAATCTGAGCGTCCCGGTCAGCGCTCGCGGCCTCCGCCTCGGCCAGGATGCGAGCGTAAGTATCGGCCAGCGCCTTGTTGGCGAACCGGTCGCCCGCTGCCGGCGTCCCGTCGGCCAGGTAGATCTCCGCTGAGGTCGGCCAGTGCCTGTTAAACGTCTCTGCCATGGCCCCGATCGCCGCGCTGGCACCTGGCAGCATCGGGTAACCATCTGCGGCATACCCGATCGCGTAGCGCATTACATCGCCGAGCCGGAGCCTGCCGTACCGCTGGAGCAGCAGCATCCAGGCGCCGAATGCGCCAGGGACCATGGCGGGAAGCAAACCGTTGCCTGGCACCAGATCGAGATCAAGGGCGCTGAATACCTCGAGGGTGGCGGCGGCCGGCGCGACACCCTGGCCGTCGACGACGAACTCGCCGCCATCGGCGGCGCTGTAACCGATGATCGGAACCTCACCGCCCGGCCCGTTCAAGTGCGGCTCGACGACCTGCAGGACAAGTCCGGTCGCGACCGCCGCATCGAAAGCGTTGCCGTCAGCCTCCAGCACGGCCATCCCCGCTGCTGAGGCCAGCCAGTGGGTGGATGCCACCATGCCGAAAGTGCCCGCCAGTTCCGGTCTCGTGGTGAACTCCTGCATACCGGCCACTGGCGACTCCGATCGCATTGTGATCAATTGAGCACGCGCTGCACATATGCAGTACATGCCATCGAGAGAAGGATATTCGCGCGTACTTGCGCGCCTGTTCCCAGCCACCCTCGACGGGGTCACATGCGTGCTATCGGAGCATCCGGGCGTTTCGCCGGACGGAATTGCCTATCATTAAAAGCTGCTTTAGCGGGGCCATTCTTCCGGCCTGGAATGAGCCCATTCACATCCGGTCCATGCCTGTCATCCGGCCGGACGAGGGCCACGGTAATGTGCCGGGCATGGCTGAGACCAATCCCCGCCTGCGCGCTGTCTGGGACGTGTCCGTCGCCGAAGTGCGCGAGTACTCGGGCCGCCACGAGTACGACGGCCAGATCCAGGACCTGTCTCCGGCCGGCGTCCAGGCGGGCCTGCGCAAACTTGCCGAGGCGTCGAAGGCGAACCCTCTTGCGGACGAGCACG
>DATELR010000338.1:0-19247 GCA_035276345.1 Streptosporangiaceae bacterium
GCGTCGCGGAAATCGAGGCCGTTGTCTCGGCGTCGGACACGCACAACCGCAAGAATGTCCGGCGATCGACCGAGGAATCGCTCGACGACATCGCCGCGATCATCGACGAGGCGCACCAGCGCGGGGCTACCTGCCAGGTGATCATCTCCACCGCGTGGGGCTGCCCGTATGAGGGCGACGTCCCCGTTCCGCGCGTCGTGCGGGTCGCGAGCAGGGCCGTTGCCGACGGCGCCGACTCGATATCGTTTGGCGACACCACCGGAATGGCGACGCCGGGCCGGGTGCGATCGCTGGTCGGAGAGTTCCGGTCCGCGCACCCGGACATGCCGCTCAACCTGCATTTTCATAACACCAGGGGAACCGGGCTCGCCAACGTACTGACGGCGCTCGAGCTCGGTGTGACCGACTTCGACGCCTCCGTCGGCGGGCTGGGCGGCTGCCCTTACGCTCCCGGCGCGACCGGCAACATCGCGACCGAGGAACTCGTGCACATGGTCGAGGACATGGGCATCGACACGGGCATCGACCTGGACGCGATGATCGAGGCCGCTGTGGACGCGGAACGGATCGTCGGCCGCGAGCTCCCTTCCCAAGTCCTGCGGGCTGGCCCCCGCTCCCGCACCATCCCGGCCTGATCCGGCAGCCAGCTTGCGGGCGGCGTTAACCGGGAGCGGTCAGTTTCGCCATCAGCTCCGCAGGATTCGAGGCGTAGCCGACCATCCAGCTCGGGATCAGCCGGTAATAGACGACGTCGCCCCAGCCAAGCGGGGAGCTGCCGTAGTAATCGGTCATGTACTGGAGCAACGCCGGCCAGTCAGGATCGTCGGGCCCGCCAACCGGGTTCATCGGCTGGGCTTGTCCGTGCGCGAAGACGCCAACTTCCTCACCGCGCAAGTACGCGATGCTGACGGCCGGGCGGACCGTCAGGTGCCTGGCTTTGGCCGCGCCTCGCGCGGTGCTGAAATACCAGCGGCCGTGCAGCAGGTGGCCGTCGACGGCGCTCACCCGTGGCTCGTGGTTCGCGGTGACGGTCGAGATCGCGAGCGTGCACATCCCGCGGCATGCCAGCGCCACCTGAGCTGCCGTGAGGGTCCGCTCGCCTGCGGTAATGATCGACTGCAGATGCTCGGTCGCCCGCGACAACGAGGCGTCCAGCAGGGTCTGCATCTCGTCGAGCTCGTCGTTGTTCTCGAACATGGCACTACTGTGCACCAGGGCTCCGACAGGGGACGATATCGGACACTCACCGAGGCGCTCGATACCCTCGGGACGTGACAAACGTGCAGAACGAGCCAGTAGCCAGCCACGCCGACCTGCCCGGAGTCCGCGCCGAGATCGAGAAGGGCGGGGCGCCGAAGTATCACAAGGCGGCCGAGGCGGCGGGCAAGCTCTTCGCGCGCGAGCGGATCGCGCTGCTGACCGACCCTGGCAGCTTCGCCGAGGACGCGATCTTCGCGAACGCAACCGCCGGCGGGCTGCCGGCCGACGGCGTGATCACCGGTACCGCGCAGGTCGACGGGCGGCCGGTCGCGCTGATGGCGAACGACTCGACGGTCAAGGCTGGATCGTGGGGGGCCAGAACGGTCGAGAAGATCATCAGGATCATCGAGAAGGCGTACGCGTCGGGACTGCCGATGATCTACCTGGTTGACTCGGCAGGGGCCAGGATCACCGATCAGGTGGAGATGTTCCCAGGCCGCCGCGGCGCTGGCAAGATCTTCCACAGTCAGGTCCGGGCCTCAGGTTCGATCCCGCAGGTGTGCGCCCTGTTCGGCCCGTCGGCGGCGGGCGGGGCGTATATCCCGGCGTTCTGCGATTACGTCGCGATGGTCGACGGCAACGCCTCGATGTATCTGGGCAGCCCCCGGATGGTCGAGATGGTGGTGCGGGAGCAGACCACGCTCGAGGAGATGGGCGGCGCCAGGATGCACTGCACCGTCTCCGGCTGCGGGCATCACCTCGCGCCGAACGAAGCCGACGCGATCGAGGCGGTCCGCCGCTACCTGTCCTACCTGCCAGGCAACTGGCAGGCAGACCCGCCGGTCGCCGAGCCCGCCGAATCCGAGCCGGTCGACCTGCGCAAGCTCGTTCCGGTCAGCGAGCGGCAGGCCTTCGACATGCGGCGGTACGTGCGCGGCATCGTCGATGCCGGCTCGCTGTTCGAGATCCACGAACTGTGGGCCAGGGAAGTTGTCACCGGGTTCGCGAGGCTGAACGGCCAGGTCATCGGGCTGGTCGCCAATAACCCGATGTTCAAAGGAGGGGTCTTGTTCGTCGACTCGGCGGACAAGGCCACCAGGTTCATCCAGACCTGCGACGCGTTCAACGTGCCGCTGCTGTTCCTGGCCGACGTCCCCGGCTTCATGGTCGGCACCGCCGTGGAGAAGCAAGGCATCATCCGGCACGGCGCGAAGATGATCAGCGCCGTCTCCGAGGCCACCGTGCCGAAGATCTGCGTGGTCGTCCGCAAGGCCTACGGCGCTGGCCTGTACGCCATGGCTGGCCCTGGGTTCGAGCCGGACGCGACGCTCGCCCTTCCGACCGCGAAAATCGCGGTGATGGGAGCTGAGGCCGCTGTGAATGCCGTCTACTTCAACAAACTCGCCGCGATTGCCGATCCAGCTGAAAGGGAGCAGCAGGTCCAGCAATTGCGCGATGAGTACGAGGCAGATATCGACATCCTCAGGCTCGCCGGAGAACTGGTCGTTGACGACATCGTTGAGCCAGAACAACTGCGGCCTGACCTGATCCGCCGGTTCGCGGCCGCGGCTGGCAAGGACCGCTCGTTCTCGCGGCGGCGGCACGGTATCACCCCTGTCTGACCAGGTCGTCTGCAGGGGCTTGTCTTGACTGCACCGCATAAATGCGGATCAGGTCCTGTTTTCTATTATGTATAGCAATTGCAATTAAGAAATCCCGGCAAAGCTGCCGCGCCGACTTGACCAAATGGTTGCCAGGATTACGGTGCGTCGTGGTAGGGGAATTGCCAATGTCCGCCTTAACATCGTTGGCATGACTAGCGTATTGCTTGCCGAGGACGACCCATCTATTTCCGAGCCACTGGCACGCGCTTTGCGCCGCGAAGGCTATGAGGTAGGAGTTTCATCCGATGGGCCCGGCACATTCGAGGTCGCCAAGGCCGGCGGAATTGATCTGATCGTCCTGGATATCGGCCTGCCCAGGATGGACGGCCTGGAAGTCTGCCGCCGGCTCCGGCTGGCCGGCCAGGACACTCCGGTGCTGATCCTGACTGCCAGGGCCGAGGAGGTCGACACGGTCATCGGGCTGGACGCAGGCGCCGACGATTACGTGACCAAGCCATTCCGGCTTGCCGAGTTCCTGGCCCGCGTGCGCGCGCTGCTGCGCAGGGGCGCGTCGCCGGCTCAGGTGGTGCAGGGCGTGCGGATTGACAACGACGCGCGGCGCGCCTGGCTGAGCGACCACGAGCTTGACCTGACTTCGAAGGAATTCGACCTGCTGCACCTGCTCGTCGCCGAAGCAGGGAAGGTCGTGACCAGGGACCAGATCATGCGGCAGGTCTGGGACAGCAAGTGGTGGGGCTCGACCAAGACACTCGACATGCACGTGTCCTGGCTGCGCCGCAAGCTCGGCGACGACGCGCACAACCCGCACTTCATCACCACGGTCCGTGGAGTCGGGTTCAGGTTCGAGCGCGGGGAATGAGCAACCCACGCCAAGGGTGAGCGCGGCCCCGAAGACGGAGAGGGGACCGCCGAGAGCGAGCGGAGACTGAGCCTTGATCCAGCGCCGTCTGCTGACGTCGATGTTCGGGATCGCCATCGCTGCGATCCTCGTGTTCGGGGCTGGGGTTGAGCTGGTCGCGGTTTCGCGCCCGTCCGACTCGCACTCGCTTCGGCTGTCGCCGCTCCAGGTCTGCCTGGTCGGGCTGATCGCGCTGGTGGTCGCGGCCGGGCTGGCGATGGCACAGGCAAGGCGGCTGGCTAGACCCATCCAGGACCTGGCCAGGGCCGGCGACAGGATCGGGTCAGGTGACTCCAGGCCGGTCGGCCGGCGGTACGGCATCGGCGAGCTCGACAGGATCGCCGAGGGCCTCGATAACTCCGCGCAGCGGGTGACGGACCTGATTTCCGCGGAACAGGACTTCGCGGTCGATGCCTCGCATCAGCTGCGGACCCCGCTCACCGGGCTGTCGATGCGGCTGGAGGAAATGGTCGCCGCCGCGGACAACCCCGAAGTCGTCAAGGAAGAAGCGACGGCAGCACTGGCGCAGACCGACCGGCTCGCGCAGGTTGTGGGTCAGCTGCTCGGCCGTGCCCGCCGGTCCTCCTCTGGCGCGCCGCAGCTGTCGAGCATCGACGACATCATCACCCAGCAGCTCAGCGAGTGGGAGCCCGCGTTCCGGGCGGTGGGCAGGAAGCTCGACGTCATCGGCGAGCACGGGCTCCGCGCCTACGTCAGCGCCGGAGGGGTGTCCCAGGTCCTCGCGACGTTGCTGGACAACGCGCTAAGCCACGGCGACGGCACCGTCACGATCAGGACCTCGCAGACGCCGCGATCAGTCGTGATCGAGGTGAAGGACGAAGGCAAGGGCGTGCCAGCGGACCTCGTGCACCGCATTTTCGAGCGGAGCGTCAGCGGCGCGGGCGGCACCGGGCTGGGGCTGGCGCTGGCCAAGTCGGTGGCGTCGTCTGACGGCGGTCAGCTGGTGCTGGTCAGGCCACGGCCGGCCACGTTCGCGGTGATCTTCCCGCAGCCTGTGGTCGAGCAGCTTGACGAGCCGGTGGTGGCTGGCCCGGCCTAAAGTCCACGAGCCTCGTAGGCTACGGCGCGTGGGTGATGCGAGACGACTGGTCGTGGGCATGGTCGGGGGCGGCCAGCTAGCCAGGATGACCGCGCAAGCCGCGATCGGGCTGGCCATTGACTTCCGCGTGCTCGCTGAGCGGGCCGACGATAGCGCCGCGCAGGTCTGCGCTGGCACGAGGATCGGCGATTACAGGTCGGCCGGCGATGTGCTGTCCTTCGGCGCCGAGTGCGATGTGGTCACCTTCGATCACGAACACGTGCCCGCGGCGATCCTGACCGCGCTGGCCGATGTGACGGCTGTCAGACCGGACGCCGCGGCACTGCGTTTGGCGCAGGACAAGGGCGCCATGCGGGACCGGCTGAGCGCTCTGGACGCGCTCAAAGGGCTACCCGTCAGATGCCCCAGGTACCGGCGGGTCGCAAGCTTGGCCGAGGTCACCGAGTTCGCTTTGGCCGGCGGTGGCTGGCCGGTCGCGCTGAAGGCGACGACCGGCGGTTACGACGGAAAGGGCGTGTGGATCTGCGAGAACGAGGACGCGGCCGCCGATGTCCTCAGTCACGGACTCGACCTGCTCGCTGAAGAGTTCGTTCCTTTCGATCGCGAGCTCGCCGTCATCGTCGCCCGTTCGCCGAAGGGACAGGGCGCCGTTTACCCGGTGGTGCAGACCGTTCAGGTCAACGGGATATGCCGCGAGGTCATCTCGCCCGCCCCTGACCTGGATCCCGAGCTGGCCACCGTGGCGCAGCGGGTCGGTCTGACCATCGCAGCCGAGCTCGGCGTGACCGGGCTGCTGGCTGTGGAGCTGTTCGAGCTGGCAGGCGAGCTGATCATCAACGAGCTGGCGATGCGCCCGCACAATTGCGGTCACTGGACCATCGACGCCGCGCGGACGTCGCAATTCGAGCAGCACCTCCGGGCAGTGCTCGACCTGCCGCTCGGATCTCCGGTACTGACATCTCCGGCAGCTGTCATGGTCAACGTGCTGGGCGGCGAGGACCCTGACCTTTACTCGCGGCTGGTGCACGTGATGGCGGCGGACCCGGGGGTAAAGGTGCACCTGTACGGCAAGGCGGTGCGGCCCGGCCGCAAGGTAGGGCATGTGACCGTGGCTGGCGATGACGTGGCTGACCTGCGGGACCGCGGTTGCCGCGCCGCGAACTACCTGAGCCACGGGACCGAGCAGCCTGCGGAAGGAAGCGGCAGATGAGCGAGCGTCCCGTTGTCGGCGTGGTGATGGGCAGCGACTCGGACTGGCCAGTCATGCAAGCTGCGGCCGACGCGCTCGCCGAGTTCGGCGTGGCGTATGAGGCCGACGTCGTGTCAGCCCACCGGATGCCACACGACATGATCGGCTACGGCGGCGCGGCGGCCGCGCGCGGCCTGAAAGTGATCATTGCCGGAGCGGGCGGCGCTGCGCATTTGCCCGGCATGCTGGCCTCGGTCACGCCGCTGCCGGTGATCGGCGTTCCGGTCCCGCTGGCCCATCTCGACGGCCTGGACTCGCTGCTGTCGATCGTTCAGATGCCCGCGGGCATCCCGGTCGCGACGGTCGCCGTCGGCGGCGCGCGCAACGCCGGTTTGCTCGCCGTCCGCATCCTGGCCGCTTCCGACCCCGAGCTTCAGCAGAAAGTGATCGGCTTCCAGGCCGATCTCAGGCAGTCAGCGCAGGCCAAGGGCGCCGCATTGCGCGCACGGCTGCCGGAATCACGGGGGCCGGGCACTCCAGGCTGACCGCGCCGGCCGCCGTTTCCCGCGGGACTTCTGATCAGCCCGTTGTCACTGCGCAGTCATGTCCTTCTTGTCTGCTGTTCACGGTGGTCCACATACTGGGATTCATGCTGACACGCCGAACCTTTCTTCAGCTCATGGGCGCTTCCACGGGAGTCGCACTTACCGGGACGGAATACCTGTCCGCAACGGCCGCCAAGGCCGCAGCCTTTCCGCATGGCTCGAAGGGTGTCGAGCACGTGGTCATCCTGATGATGGAGAACCGCTCGTTCGACCATTTCCTGAGCTGGGTGCCGGGCGCCGACGGCCGGCACGACATGACGTTCCCGTCGACAGACGGCAATGTGTATCCGAACTACCCGCTCGCCCCCGACTTCCAGGGCTGCGGGTACAGCGATCCCGACCACAGCTGGGAAGGCTTTCTCATCCAGCACAACTTCGGCAAGATGGACGGCTTCCTGCAGCGTCCGACCGCCCCGGCTGGCAACCCCGGAGTCACGCTCGCTGCGGCGAACACGTTCCCGGTCGGCTACTACACCAACTTCGATCGCCACCACCGCCGCAAGGCCGTACCCGACCTGCCGGTCATTGGCGCGCTCGCAGAGAACTACACCGTGCTGGACAGGTACTTCTGCTCGTTCGCAGGCGAGACGTTCCCGAACCGGTTCTACCAGCACGCGGCGAGGACCGACCGCGACCACAACAACACGGTGATCTCGACGCTCCCGTCGATCTGGGATCAGCTCTCGCCTATCCCGAACACCAAGGGCATCCCGACCGGCGGGTACTTCTTCAGGGACCTGCCGTTCCTGGCGCTGTGGGGCCTGAAGTACTTCCCGTTCTGGCACCCATTCGCCCCTGGCGACACTGACGTGCTCGGCATTCCGGTGACAACGCCGTCGTTTATCGACACCGTCGCGGCCGGCAACCTGCCCAACGTCAGTTTCATTGACCCCGCCTTCGACACCGAGGGAAACGGGACCTCGGGCGACGATCACCCGCTGGGCGACATTAGGCTGGGCGAGCGGTTCATCGCCGACGCCTACCACGCTCTTGCCAACGCGGGGTACCTCGACAACACGGTCTTCGTGATCACGTTCGACGAGTGGGGCGGCTTCTACGACCACGTCCCGCCGCCCAACGTCATCGACGACACCGACCCCGCGACCGTGGACCATACCGGGGACAGCACGACGCCGACCGACGGCCAGCTGGTCCCCGATTACACCCAGCTCGGGTTCCGCGTGCCGGCGATTGTGGTCTCGAACCTGGCGCCGCCGCGGGTCGAGCACCACGGGCCGTTCGAGCACGCATCGACACTCAAGCTGATCGAGTCGACGTTCGGCTTGCAGTCGCTGACCGCGCGCGACGCGAACGCCAATGACCTCGGCCGGGTTCTGCGTCGCGAGCGACGGCACCCGGTCAAGCCTGGCGTGATTCCGATCAGCGCAGATGTTCCAGGACCGGCGAACGGGGCGGCAGCCGTGTGTAACGCGTCCAGCGTCCAGTCCACCTCTCCTGACCCGGTGCGCCAGCACAAGCACGGCCTGGCTGAGGCGCACGTCCTGCACCGGGCGGGCTTCCCTACCGGCGCTGGCATGGCCGGGTTCGGCAAGGAATTCCGCAGGCGCAACCCCAACTAGCTCGGCGCGAACCCCACCGCTGAACCCGCGGTGGCGCGATAGGCCCGCCAAGGGTTCAGCGGGGGGCTGGTGTTGGGCGCTATGGGCCCACCAGGGGTTCAGAGGGCGGGCTGGTGTTGGGTGCTGGGGCGCAGATCAGGCCCCACGGGCGGTCGTCGACTCTGGTGAGGACGATCGTGGCGGAGCCGGGGCCGCGCAGGCCTAGCCGGCGGCGGATCTGAGGCACATCGCCGGCCAGGCCCCGCCTGCGGATGTCGGCCGAACCGATCCCGAGGGCCCGCAGCCGCCGCGCGAAGCGCTTTTCATGCCACGGCGCCGACTCGAGCACGCGCAGCGTCCTGGCGAACGGCGTGTGAACGGGCACGTCTGATGACAGGAACGCGATCATGGGGTCGATTTGCCAGGTGCTGGTCAGCCTGGCCAGGTCGGTGACCAACCCGGCCCTGGTGACCGCCGGGTTGGGGTCGAGCAGGTAAGCGCCTGGGGCCGCCACAGCGACCGGCTGCGCCGACGCCGTTGGCGAGCCGGCGAGTGTGTTGCCCGACGGCAGCACCGTCGCGCGGCTCACTGCGCCGGTGGCCAGAGCGGGCGACCATAGCAGCGCCTCCTTCAGGTCCCTGCCGACGGCGACGAACTCGGTCTCCCAGCCGGTCGGAACCAGGTCGCGGGGCAGACCGGGAGCGGCCTTGATGCCTACCCGCGGCACTACATCCGCGAGCTGCAGGCACCACTGCAGCGCCGGCTGGCTCTGCCCGGCAGGCAGCCGCCGCTGGCCGTCCCGGCGGGTCGGGTCAATAAACACCGCGTCGACGCCACGGAGCGGCAACTGCGTCACGTCGGCGCAGACGAACGCCGCCGGAGCGCGAGGCGCACAGACGGCGACGTTGTGCCTGGCGAACTCGAGGCTGCCATGGTCCGCGTCGACCCCGATCGCCAGGGCGCTGCCGCGTCTTTGAGCGGCGGCGAGCGCGATCAGGTTGCCGCCGATGCCGCAGCACAGGTCGGCGATGACGCGCGACCCGGCGAACCTGCGCGCAGCGTGCTCCGCGGTGACCTCGGATGAGGCCTGCTCAAGGCCCGCCCTCGTGAACAGCATCTGCTCGGCCTTGCTGAACTTGGCCCTTGCTGCGGTCCGCAGCGCTTGCTGCGTCAGCGCAGCGGCGACGAGGTGAGCCGGGTACCGCTGCCGCAGCGATTCCGACAGCTCCAGCGCGCGCTCGGGACTGACATCCTCGCCCGACAGCCGGCCGAGCAATTCGGCGCCCGCGGCCGACAGGATGCCCGCGCCGCCGCGGTCAGCGAATCGGCCGGGGCCGTTATCGCCGGAACCGCGCATCGGCGCCATGTTGCCGGAACACTCAGCTGACCCTCGTGCTGATGCGCAGCCGGTTGCCGTCGGGATCGCGCAGCTCGAAGTCGCAGCCGTATGGCTGGTCGCCGGCCGGCCGCCCGAACTCGGTTAGGACGGCATCGACGTCATCGACCACGAGGTGCACGAGGGCACCGGGTCGCGCATCGCCGAGATGCTCAGACAGGAAAAGGCGGACCGGGCCGCGTGCGACCGACACGAAAGCGGGACAGCCGGGCTCGAACCGGTGCTCCCACTCCTTGCTGAAGCCCAGCCGCCGGTACCAGGCGACGGCAGCGTCAGCCTCGGCGACACGGAGCACGGGAACGATCTCCTCGGCCATGACCTCACCCTCTCACCGGTCAGGCCGGCTCTTCACCTGCCGGCCGCCTCAGATCGCCTGATCGCGACACCAGCGTCCCGTTATTACCATCGGGTACATGAGTTCTGACTTCCCCGCATACTCCCTGTCCGATGAGCATCTGGCGCTCCGCGAGTCGGTCCGCCAGCTGGCCGAGGACAAGATCGCGCCGTACGCGGCCGAGGTCGATCAGCAACCGCGGTACCCGCGGGAAGCACAAGACGCACTGGTCAAGGCGGACCTGCAGGCCGTGCACATCCCCGAGGAGTACGGCGGGGCCGGCGCCGACGCGCTCGCTACGGTGATCGTCATTGAGGAAGTCGCCCGCGTCTGCGCCTCGAGCTCGCTGATCCCGGCCGTGAACAAGCTCGGCACCGTCCCGCTGCTGCTCTCGGGTTCGGCCGAGCTGAACCAGCGGTACCTCGCGCCCGTCGCTCGCGGCGAGGCCATGTTCTCGTATGCGCTTTCTGAGCCTGAGGCAGGCTCGGACGCGGTCGCGATGCGCACCAGGGCCGTCCGTGACGGCGAGAACTTCATACTCAACGGGACCAAGCGCTGGATCACCAACGCAGGTGTGTCGCAGTACTACACGGTCATGGCTGTGACCGACCCGCAGGCCGGCGGGCGGGGCATCTCAGCGTTCGTGGTCGAGAAGGACGACGAGGGTTTCTCGTTCGGCGCGCTGGAGCACAAGCTCGGGATCAAGGGATCACCGACGCGTGAGCTGTATTTCGACAACTGCGTGATCCCGGCCGACCGGATGATCGGCGAGGAAGGCAGTGGCTTCCGCACCGCGCTGGCCACGCTGGACCACACGAGGATCACCATTGCCGCGCAGGCGCTGGGCATCGCGCAAGGGGCGCTTGATTACGCCGCCGGCTACGTGCGCGAGCGCAGGCAGTTCGGCAAAGCGATCGCCGAGTTCGAAGGCGTGCAGTTCATGGTGGCGGACATGGCGATGAAGCTCGAGGCGGCCCGGCAGCTGACCTACGCGGCCGCCGCCAGGTCCGAGCGCGCGATGGCGGGGGAGAAGGTCGCGGACCTGACCTTCATCTCCTCGGCCTGCAAGTGCTATGCGTCTGACGTGGCTATGGAGGTCACCACCGACGCCGTCCAGCTGCTCGGCGGGTACGGCTACGTGCACGACTACCCGGTCGAACGGATGATGCGCGACGCGAAGATCACCCAGATCTACGAGGGCACGAACCAGATCCAGCGCGTGGTGATGGCCAGGCAGCTGCTCAAGTAGCGCGGCGCGTTTGTTGTCTAACACCTGATAGACAACTGTAAGACAACCGTCTATCCTCATCCCATGGCAACGTCACAAGTGGCCTTCCGCCCGACCGAGGAGGACCGGCGGATTATCGAGTCGGCCAAACGACCCGACGAGGGTGTTACCGACGTGATCCGTCGAGCTTTGCGGTTGCTTGCGAGGGAGGACTGGCTCCGGCAGGCACGCGAGGACGCCGAGCGCCTAGCGGATGAGGACCTCGCGACGGAGCAGGACGTCTGGTGATCCATGGCGCCGTCTACCGCGTAGATCTCGGCGAGGCCAAACGCGGCCATGAGCAGCGAGGAAGACGCTATGGCTTGGTCATCAGCCCGAGTTCGATGGCGTGGAGCGCCGCCACTATCGTTCCGACCTCGCGAAGTGCCCAGGCCGCGGTTTTCCGGCCCACGCTGGACCTGCTGGGCATGCCGACTCGGTTCCTGGTCGACCAGATCAGGTCGATCGACACTCATTACGTTGAGGGTGATCCGGTCGCATACCTAGAGCGAGAGGAAATGGCAGAGATCGACTACGCGGTGTCGAGGTACCTAGGGCTTGGCCTGTAGCGTCGCTGCGAACTCTGCGGCTGCCCGTTGCGACTATCCTTCTCCGCATGGCGATCATCCCGGAGAAGCCGTCGCTGAGCGGCCTTGAGTCGAAGTGGGGAGCCGACTGGCAGGCACGCGGCCTGTACCGCTTCGACAGGACCAAGACGCGTGATCAGATCTACTCGATCGACACGCCGCCGCCGACGATCAGCGGCTCTCTTCATCTTGGCACCGCATTCGGCTACATCCAGGTCGACGCGATCGCCCGTTTTCAGCGCATGTACGGCCGCGAGGTCTTCTACCCGATGGGCTGGGACGACAACGGTCTCCCGACCGAACGGAGGGTGCAGACGCACTACGGAGTCCGCTGCGATCCGAATGTGCCGTACGACCCGGATCTGGTGGTTGCTCCCGCCGGGAAAGGCGACAAGAACCAGCGCGCTATTTCGCGGCCTAATTTCGTTGACTTGTGCCAGCGGCTGACCGAGGAATTTGAAGAGGATTTCGAGCAGCAGTGGCGCACGATCGGGCTATCGGTTGACTGGAACCTGACCTACGCCACGATCAACGAGCGGTCCCGGCGGGTCGCTCAGCTGGCCTTCCTGCGGAACCTCGAGCGCGGTGAGGCCTACGCCGCCGAGGGCCCGAGCATGTGGGACGTCGATTTCCAGACCGCGGTCGCGCAGGCCGAGTTCGAGGACCGCGAGGTCAACGGCGCCTTCCACAAGATCGCTTTCGCGCTCGCCGACGGCGCTGGGTCGGTCGAGATCGAGACGACGCGGCCGGAGCTGCTGCCGTCGTGTGTCGCGCTCGTCGCGCATCCTGACGACAAGAGGTACGAGCATCTGGTCGGCACGGACGTGGTCAGCCCCGTCTTCGGGGTGCGCCTGCCAGTCGTTGCCCACCCGCTTGCTGAGCCCGACAAGGGCACCGGCATCGCGATGATCTGCACCTTCGGTGACACCACCGACGTGCTCTGGTGGCGGCAGCTCGGCCTGCCGCTGCGGTCGGTGATCCAGCGAGATGGTCGCTTTCAGGCCGAGACTCCTGGCTGGCTGTCGGGACCGGGCGCCGACGCGTATGCCGCGCTGGCTGGCAAGACCTCGCAGCAGGCACGGCGCGTGGTGGTGGAGCAGTTGCGGGAATCTGGCGCGCTGATCGGCGAGCCACGGCCGTGCACCCACCAGGTGAAGTTCTTCGAGAAGGGTGACCGGCCCCTGGAGATCGTGACCAGCCGCCAGTGGTACATCCGCAACGGCGCACGCGATTCCGAGCTGAGCGCGCGGCTGCTGGCCGCCGGCCGCGAGCTGGTCTGGCACCCGGACTTCATGCGGGTCAGGTACGAGCACTGGGTCGAGGGCCTGAACACGGACTGGCTGATCAGCCGGCAGCGCTATTTCGGCGTTCCGTTCCCCGTCTGGTACCGGGTCGGCGACTCAGGCGAGACCCGCTGGGATGAGGTGCTGACCGCCGACGTGGCCTCGCTGCCGGTTGACCCGCAGACGGACGCGCCGTCCGGTTACGACGAATCCCAGCGCGGCAAGCCGGGCGGATTCGTCGGTGATCCCGACGTGATGGACACCTGGGCGACGTCGTCGCTCACCCCGCAGATCACGTCCGGCTGGGAAGAGGACCCTGACCTGTTCGGCCGGATCTTCCCGATGGACCTGCGCCCGCAAGGTCCCGAGATCATCAGGACCTGGCTGTTCGCTACCGTGCTGCGCTCTCTGCTCGAGCACGGCAAGCTGCCGTGGCGGCACGCGGTCATCAACGGCTGGATCCTGGATCCAGACCGGAAGAAGATGTCGAAATCGAAGGGCAACGTCCTCGGCCCGATGCCGCTGATCGAGCAGTTCGGTGCCGACGGCCTGCGGCACTGGGCGTGCCGGGCAGCACCTGGCACGGACACGGCAGCCGATCCCGCCCAGATGAAGGTGGGGCGCCGGCTGGCCGTCAAGGTGCTCAACGCGTCGAAGTTCGTGCTCGGGCTCGGCGCAGCCGACGTGACCGCTGCCGATATCACCGAACCGATCGATCGCGCGATGCTCGCGCAGCTCGAGGCGGTCGTGTCCGACGCCACAGAAGCCTTCAACGGTTATGAGTACAACCGCGCGCTGGAGCGCTCTGAGACATTCTTCTGGCGCTTCTGCGACGACTACCTCGAGCTGGTGAAGGTCCGTGCCTACCAGGGCGGCCCGGACGGGCGATCGGCTCAGGCAGCGCTCGCGACGGCCCTGTCAGTGCTGCTGCGGCTGTTCGCGCCGCTGATGCCGTTCGTGACCGAAGAGGTGTGGTCGTGGTGGCAAGAGGGCTCGGTGCATCGGGCGCCGTGGCCGACGTCCGATGAACTGCGCGGGGCCGCGCAGGGCGCCGACCCAGCTGTGCTCGACGTCGCGGGGGGCGTGCTCGCGGAAATCCGCAAGGCCAAGTCAGCCGAGAAGAAGTCGCAGCGGCATGAGGTCCTCTCGCTCGTAGTGGAAGATGAGCCAGAGGTGATCGCGACGCTGCAGCAGGCCGAGACCGATCTGCGGCACGCAGGTGTGGTCACCGACCTGGTCTTCAAAGAGGGCAACGAGCGCCAGGTGCGCGTGCAGCTCGCGCCGGACTCCGTTCCTGCCTGACGGCAGATGCGTCTTAGACAAAGAACACCGCCGGCCCGGGCCGACAGCAAACGCGTCGTTGCGTTCTGTCGGCCGGACCGGCGGCTGCTAGCTGGACTGGCCGCCGGGGGGGTGAGCAGCCAGCCGGCTAGCGGGGGTAGTCGTCCTCGTAGGTGACCTCGTCACGGGTGTACGCACCAGGAGCGCGCGTCTGGGGCGGGTACGGCGGGCCGCCATCTGTCGCAGTGGTCTGCCGGTACCTGGTCCGGCGGCCCTGGGCCCATGGCGCCCAGACGATGAACCACAAGATCAACCCGAGCAAGCCGACGCCCATCAGGATGTCGCCGATCGTCTGCAGATAGATCCCGTGCGTGACGGAGATCGCGATGGCGAATCTGAGTATCGCGCCCACCGCGATCAGCGCGAGCGCACCACCAATCCTCATCTCGCTCCTCCAAGCGCATGACGTAGTTCAGCGTCGGCAGCTTCCCCTGGTCCTGGCTGGCAAACATTGCGGCCGCCCGCGCGGGAGAGCGGGGCGGGCGTCCGGGCATCATGGAGGCGTGCACCCCCCGACCGGCGGCTCTTTCCGCCTGAGCGGCTTCGTTGACCATCACACCCATCTGCTGGCGCAGGCGGCCGGCGTTCCGTTCCCCTGGCAAGGCGGCACCGTACGTGCCTTCCACGAGCGAGTACGCAGCGACCGGACGACGCCGATGGACGTCCCGGAGCACGGCCTGGCTCATGTGCCCTCCGGGGAGCGTGCTGCGCGCCTGCACGCCGGCCTCGCCAGAGCCGCCGCCGTCGGCCTGGTGGAGATCACCGAGATGGGCATGCGGGACTGGTGGTACCTGGATGCCCTGGCGAGCTTCGGGGACCGGCCGTTCCCGGCGCGGTTGCGGATCTACCTGGCTAGCGGTCTGGCGGAACGGTCAGGTGCAGCCGAGGTTGATGCCAGGCGGGGCGACTGCGGACCGTGGGTCCGGCTGGAGGGCATCAAGTTCTACGCCGACGGCTGGCTCGTGCCGCGCACCTGCGCGATGTGCCAGAGCTTCGATGACGAGGACAGCACCGGCATCTTGTTCACCGGCCCGGCCGCACTCGCCAAACGGGTCGAGCCCTTCGCGGCGGCCGGCTGGCGGATCGCCACGCACGCGATCGGCGACCGCGCCGTCGAGGCAGTACTGGACGGTTATGAGCTGGCATGGGGCGGCGACCGGCGCGCGCTGGCTGCCGCCTCGCCGCGAATCGAGCACGGCAGCGTGCTCTCGGCCGAGCTGGGCAGCAGGATCGCCGACCTTGGCGTAGCGGTGTGCATCCAGCCGTCGTTCGCCGTGACCGACGCGGCGGAGGTCCCAGTTGCTCTCGGCGCTGAGCGGTCGGCCCTCGCGTATCCGTGGGCCAGCCTCGCAGCGATGGGCACCAGGATGCTCGCCGGCACCGACTACCCGATCGAAGTCATCGAGCCGCTGGTCAGCCTGGCGCGCCTGGTCAACGGGAGATCGGCCCGGCCAGGCTTTCAGACCGACGGCGCTGCACCTGCGCACTCCAGGCTCGCCGCGGATCTCGCGCTGGCAATCAGCACGGACGCCCGCGCAGGCAGCACCCTCCTCTCCGCCGATCCTGGCCAAGCCAGCGCCGCGGAGCTCGACACCATCAACGTTCTCGGAACAGAGCCAGCGCCGTTTGCTAGCTGACCGACGTGCGGGCGCCGATTGCCGGGCTGGCCGATCTGGCCTCCTATCTGAGATCCGCGCGAACCGATCGCCGCTGGGATGCAATAGAGAGGCGATGGATGACGACCAGTTGATCGCGTGTGTCGGACGCGGTGACGACGCTGCCCTGCGAGAGCTGTTCCGCAGGCACGCGCCGTGGCTGGCCGCGCGGCTGCGCACGGTGCTACCTGCAGCGGACGTAGAAGACGTGCTGCAGGAGACTTTTCTCGGCGTCTGGCGGGGCGCGAAGAAGTACCGCCCGGACGGCGCGGGCGGCTGGCTGTGGGGTATCGCCAGGCGGCAGGCTGCGCTGCACATCCGCCGGCGCGGGCCTGCGCTCGCCGAGTTGCCTGCAGCCGCGTCCGTCGCGCCAACCGGAGTCGATCCCGCGGAGATTGCGCTCGTGCGCGCCGACCTGGCAGCAGCCCTGACCGCGCTCGGTCCGGCCGGCAGTCCGGAACGGGACGCGTGGCAGTTGCTCTATCTGGAAGACCGGCCTGTCGCGGAGGTGGCGAAGCTGATGGGCGTGCCTGCGGGAACAGTGAAGAGTCGCGCGCACCGCGCGCGGCGACTGTTGCGCACTGCGCTGCAGGACGGGCGCCCGGCGGCGGGAGGTGCCAAGTGAGTGCCTATCGTCCTGGTCCCGCGGATGTCGACCTGGAACGGGTGTGGATCGGCGTGGCCGCGCGAGTTTGGCGCCGTGAGACCGGTCCGGTGGAGCGGATGCTTGGCAGGCTTTTGCGATCGCCCGGTCTGGCCAGGGCGCTGCTCGCTACGCCATCGCTGCTGGTCCCTTGGCTGATCGCGAGCGCGGCCGTGTTTGCCGCCGGGGCCGCCGCGACGGTCGGAACGGGAACACCCTGGGTGGGCCTGCTTGCCCCGGCGATCGCAGGCGCCGGGATCGCCTACGCCTACGGACCGGGCGTGGATCCGGCCTACGAGCTTTCCATGAGCATGGCGGTCAGCGACCGGATGGTGCTTCTTGCCCGAGTGCTCGCCATCTTCGCCATCGACACCGCGCTAGGGCTCGGGGCGTCGGCCTTCTCAGCCACCGCGGCCGGAGTGGCGTTCGGCTGGCTGATCCCGATGACGGCCGTGTCCGGGCTCGCGCTTGCCGTCGCGGTCGTGACGAGGTCAGCGAATGTCGGCGTAGCGGCCGGCACCGGCCTCTGGGCGATCGCCGTGCTCGGCGGCCAGGCTGCCGCGGGACATCCGGCCGCCGCGGTCAGTGACCGCTGGCTCTATCTGCCCTACCTGGCGGTCGCAGCCTGCTGCGCCGCGCTCGTCTTGATCAGGACCGCCCAACCGAGGAGATCAGCGTGAACGTCGAGCTCAGCGACCTGACCAGGCGTTTCGGGCGCAGGACGGCGGTTGACGGGGTGTGCCTGCAAGCCGGACCAGGTGTTTTCGGGCTGCTGGGGCCGAACGGCGCGGGGAAGACGACGCTGCTCCGCACGATGGCGACGGTGATCCAGCCAACGTCGGGCACGGTACGCCTGCTCGGCCGTGACCCCGGACAGCACGGCCAGCGACGCGAGATCCGGCGCAGGCTGGGCTACCTGCCGCAGGCTCTCGGCTACTACCCGGGGTTCACGGTCGCTGAGTTCGTCGAGTACTTCGCCCTGCTGAAAGAGATGCCGGCCGGGGCCGTTCCAGCCGCCGTAGCCACGGCGATCGAGCGAGTCGGGCTCGCCGACCGCGCCCGCTCTAAGCTGCGAACGCTCTCCGGCGGCATGCTGCGCCGCGCCGGGATCGCTCAGGCGATAGTGAATGAGCCGGAACTGCTCCTGCTGGACGAGCCAACCGCCGGGCTCGACCCCGAGCAGCGGGTGGAATTCCGCGCCCTGCTGCGCGAGGCCGGGCAGCGATCCACCGTGGTCGTCAGCACGCACCTGGTTGAGGACGTCGGCGCCGCTTGCTCCCAGGTCGCACTGATGAATGCCGGGCGGCTGGTCTTCCAGGGGACCACCGCAGAACTAACCTCGCGCGGTGAAGGTCACGGCATTGGTGACGCACCTCTCGAGCGCGGATACAGCGCGGTGCTCGCGACGGCACGGGCATGATCGCGGCCAGCGCTCCTGCCCCGGCGCGCACGCAGCAGATGCCGGCAGATCGGCTGCGATCAGGAGCGCGGCTGCTGCGGCTGGAGGTCAGGCACAGTGCAATGCTGTGGCTCGTTCCGCTCGCGGCCGGATTGTTCTGGTACAACGCCTACCGGCCTGTCATGGCGATGCCGGCGCTGTGGAGCCTGCGCGCGCCGTCCATGCAGCACAACGCGCTGCTTGACTTCGTGCTCCCCGTGGTCGGTGCCGCCACGTGGATGGGTTCAAGGGAGAGCCGGCGCGGCACCGGTGACCTGACCGCGATCGTCGCCAGACCACGCTGGATTCGCCAGCTCATGGCCTGGGCCGCCCTGACGGCCTGGGCGCTCGCTGGGTACGCCATCTGCGTGGGCGCCGTGTACGGCGTCACCGCCGCGCAGGCTGCTTGGGGCGGGCCGCTGTGGTGGCCGGCAGCTGTGGGCGCGGCCGGCCTGCCAGCTCTTGCCGCGATCGGATTCGCGGCGGGCGCCTGGTTCCCGAGCCGCTTCACGACGCCGCTGGTCAGCATCGGCACATTTATGGTGCTGGGGTTCAGCACGCAGTTCGCTCACGGCGCCACGTCGATCTGGCAGGCCTCCCCGACGATCTCGGGTGTCTCAGGGATCGGGCCGGACGCAGGCGTGGCCACGTTCTATCCTTACCTCCCCGACCTGCCGATCGCGCAGGTGATGTTCGCGGTCGGCTTGGCCGCGTTGGTGCTCGGATCTCTGGGCATGCCCGCGGCGTCGGGCAGCCGGCGCGTGCGAACGGCCAGCGCAATAACGGCTGCTGCCGGGCTCATCGCCGTGACAACCGCTGCCGGGATGATCAGCACGTCAAGGTTCGAGCGGCACGGCATGTTGGCGATTCCTGCGCTGCACGATGCGGCCAGCGACCGGCCGATCGCCTACCAGCCGGTTTGCGGTCACGCTGCGATCCCCGTGTGCATGAACCCCGCCTTCGTCTCCTATCTGCCTGTCGTGACGTCGGCGCTGCGACCGTTGCTCACCGAAGTGACCGGCCTGCCTCAGGCGCCAGCGCGGATCCTGCAGGCAGCCCCGACCTTCAGCCAGCTCAGCTACAACGACGTAGCAGTCCGTGAAGCAGCGGGCATTCGGATAATCGCTGGTGCCAGGGTGCTGCTCGCGAGCATGCCCGACCAGCTTC
>DATELR010000339.1:0-2047 GCA_035276345.1 Streptosporangiaceae bacterium
CATTGCCCGTCGTCACCACACCGCACACCATAGGGAACCGCCAGGGTGCGTCCCCTCGGCCGGGTCAATTCCTCGTGCCGAGTGCGCGAGAGAGAACAGTGACCCGGTCTCTGGCACCGGTCTTGGCGAAGATCGACTTGAGGTGGTCGGTGACGGTGTGCTCCGACAGCGACATCTGACGAGCAAGAGTCCGAGTGTCGCTGCCGGTCGCGACCAGGCTGAGCAGCTCTCGTTCCCGCGGGGTCAGGCCGAATGACCTGCCGAACAGGTCGAGGCGATCGGCCGCCGATGCCTCCTCGATCGTGACCGCGATGGATCGGACGGCACCGGTCCGCGTGTCCGGTTCAACGTCCGAAGACAGCCTCGCGCCGCGTAGCGTCAGCCAGAACCCGTCCGAGAGGTGCGTACGGGCGTAGGCGGGGTGATCATCGATGCCTGACTCGACCGCCAGCAGCTGCGCGGCCACGTTGTAGACGCTCGCCGGAATGGCCTGCCCGTCCGGCCCTGGCGGCAGCAGCGTGTCGAGCCAGGCACGGGACGCCGCGGTCCGGCCGATGATGCGCAACCCGTCGTCAAGCGTCAGCACGACCGGTCCGGCATCCTGGCGACCGACGGTCGCTGCCTGGATGAACGTCTGTGCCTGGCTCCGGCGGAGCGCGCCGGCCAGCGAAGCGGCGACCTTGGCAAGGAACTCGGCGTCGGCGGCATCGAACGGCCCGTCGGCATCGCTTCGCCAGAGGTCAAGGAAACCCCAGCAGCCGTGCTGGTCGGCGAAAACGGCCGAGGCGACGTCGGCGATCCCGTAGCGGCTCAGGACGTCGCGCCATACCTGGCTCCTGGCCAGCTCGCCGCCAGTCGCCTCAGTGAGCAGCCGCGCGGACACGCCCTGCCGGCGCATGTGCGTCCAGCGGTTGACGTCAGTGGCGTATTTCGACTTCACCAGGCCCGGCAGCTCGGGCAGGCACGGCACGTCAGCCAGCGGAGCCGAGCCGACCTCGGTCACGGGATCGGTGAGCAGCCAGACGTAGGCGCTGAAGCCGATCACCTGGTGCAGCACCTCGAGAACCGCGCGCCGCAGTTCCCGGTCGGCAAGACCGGCCGCACCGAGCTTGGCGATCCGCTCCGCGGCCCGGTTCTGCGCCCACGCAGTCGCCATCACGTGAGCGTAAGCCTTGACGGCGGCTACGGCCGACAGGAGCACACCCCCAGATTTCCGGGATACGCACCGCTCCGGCCGCGGCCTAGCGTGACGGTCAGTCACGCTAAACGGCCACTCCGGCCCGGGCAACTGAGGAGCAAGCATGGTCACCCTGCGCATCGAGCACGCGATCCACGACTACGACACCTGGCAGCGGGCGTTCGACAGCTTCACCGACGCCCGGGCTAAAGCGGGAGTTCGCCGTTACGCGATCAGGCAGCCAGCCGATGATCAGAAGTTCCTGACGCTGGACCTAGAGTTCGACTCCGCGGGGCAGGCCGAGGCCTTCGCCGCCTTCTTGCACTCCAGCGTTTGGTCATCGCCGGGGTCATCGCCCGCGCTGGCCGGTCGTCCGCAGACGCAGATCCTCGATCTGCGCCGCGTGGAGGTGCAGGCTTGAGCTCGAGGATTACCCCGCGTACTTCATGACCAGGTCGCCGACGCGCGGAAGCGCAGCCCTGATGTGCTTGCCAGCGCCAGTACGCACGGAGCGGTAAGCCTTGATGATCACGGGCCGGTCGGAAGCCTCCGCCCGCGCGTCGGTGACCGAGAGCAAGTCCTCAGAGACCTGATCGCCGTTCTTGGCAAGGTAGTCACCGAACTCGCCGCCGCCGCCAGATGTGTTGAAGTCCACCCAGTACGGCTGCAGTTGCTCGACCAGTTTGGGCAGCAAGGTTTCGACCATGTAGCGGACGTGGTCTGCCGCGAACGTGATCACGGTCTTGTACGCGACCTTGATCGCGGTACCCGAGATCCCAGAAAGCGTCTTGACCTCCTGCTCGATGAGCGCGCAGCAGTCGTCGATCACCTTCGGCTGGGTCTCAGGCGCGAGCAGGATCTCCTGAAGAG
>DATELR010000340.1:0-2039 GCA_035276345.1 Streptosporangiaceae bacterium
GGCGATGGCGAACAGCAGGGTGGACTTGCCGCACCCGGACTCACCGACGATGCCGACGAACTCCCCAGCGGACAGGTCGAAGCTGACCTCGTCCACCGCCAGGACCGTGCCGCGCTCCATGATGTATTCGACCGACAGGTCGCGGACCTCGAGGACGACGCCTGCCCGCGGGGCGGCCGACCGGGCCGGGGCGCTGTCAGCGGGCACGCTGGGCACGCACCTTCCGCTTGCCCCGGACCGGCCGCAAAGCCGGGTTACCGATCTCGTCGAATGCGTAGTTGAGCAGCGCGAACGCCGCCCCCAGGGCGATTATGCACAAGCCGGGCGCGATGATCCACAATGGCGCGACCTGGAACGCCTCGTTGTTCTCGGCCCAGTACAGCATCGTGCCCCAACTCGTCACGTTCGGGTCGCCGAGCCCGATGAACTGCAGGCTGGAGGAGAACAGCACCGCGTACAGCGCGTTGGTCAGGAAGGCGGCCACGAGCAGCGACGTCATCGTCGGGATGATCTCCACGCAGATGACGTACAGCGGGCGCTCGCCGCGGACCTTCGCCGCGTTGAGGAAGTCCCGGTTGCGCAGCGACAGCGCCTGAGCGCGGAGCTGACGTGCGGTATACGACCAGCCGGTTGCGGCGATAACCGCGATCATCACCGAGGTGCCGGCCCCGTGCAAGTAGCTGCCGATGATGATGAGCAACGGGAACAGCGGGATGACCAGGAGCACGTCGGTGATTACGTTGAGCGTCCCGTCCCAGGCCCCGCCGAGGTAGGCCGCGGCCACGCCGACCAGCATCGCGACGACCGTGGCAAGCAGCCCCACCCCGAACGCGATCAGGAGCACAGGCCGGGCGCCGTAGACGAGCTGTGCGAACATGTCCTGGCCGAGGGCGGTGGTGCCGAGCAGGTGCCGGGAGGAGACGCCGAGCAGCCGCGTATAGACCTGGGCGTTCGGGTCGTCGTGCGCGATGACCCCGGGGAACGTCGCGATCAGGATAAAGAACAGCAGCAGCACGGCACCGGCGGTTGCCTTGCGGTTGGCGGTGATCGCCCGCGCCATCCGCCGTATGGACCGGGCACCCGCTATCGAGCCTCCGCCTGCTAGCGGCAGTCCAGCCGCCGCGGGACCAGCCGGGCGGCCGGGTACGGCGCTGGAATCGGTGCCGGTGCCGGCCTCGCTGGCCCCCGGAGTTCGGAGAGTGGCCATGGCTAACCTGCCCCTCTGGTCCGCGGGTCGAGTATGGCGGTCGCGAGGTCCGAGAGCAGGATCGCGACCAGCACGGCCACGGTGATCAGCAGGAACAGCGCCTGCATCAGCGGATAGTCGGTGTTCTCGACGGACTGCAGTAGCAGCCAGCCGACGCCCTGGTAGTTGAAGACAAACTCGACCAGGATCGCGCCGCCCAGGACGAACCCCAGCGACATCGCAAACCCGGTGAGGTTCGGCAAGATCGCATTGCGCGCCGCGTAATCCAGCATGATCCGCCGGCCGGGCAGGCCCTTGGCCCGGGCCATGCGCACGTAGTCCTCGGCCAGCGTAGTGATCATGGTGTTGCGCATGGTGAGAATCCAGGTGCCGATCGTCGTGAGCAACAAGGCGAACGCCGGCAGGATGGCGTGCTCGGCCACGTTGCCGATGAACGACGGCGTGAGGGAGGGGGTCAGCGTGTACGTGTAGCTGAAAAAGTAGGGAAGCAGCCGCAGCTTCACGCCGAAGATCAGGATCAGGATCAGGCCGAGCCAGAAGAACGGGATGACGGTCATGATCACGAAGAACGGTGGCATGACCGTGTCGAGCCAGCTTCCGCGTCCCCAGGCGGCGAGGATGCCGATGCCGGTGCCTAGCACGAAGGCGAGCACCGTGGTGACACCCACCAGGCCGAGCGTCCACGGGATCGCGTTCAGGATGATCCGGCCCACCGACGCGCCCGGCTGGGTGGTCAGCGAGGTCCCAAACCTGAACGTCGCGACGTTACCCAGGTAGCCGAAGTATTGCGCGACCACGTTCTGGTGCGTTCCTATGCCGAACTGTTGCTCAA
>DATELR010000341.1:0-10437 GCA_035276345.1 Streptosporangiaceae bacterium
GATCGTGCCCTTCGGGTTCAAGATCGCCTGCCGCCGCGCCAGCTGCCCGACCAGCCGCTCGCCCTGCGGCGTGAACGCCACCACCGACGGCGTGGTCCGCGACCCCTCCGCGTTGGGAATCACCGCAGGCTTGCCAGCCTCCGTGGCCGCAATCACCGAGTTCGTCGTTCCCAGATCGATTCCGACTGCTATCGCCATCGCCTGTCCTCCCGGAGTCCCCCGAAGCCCCGAAGCGGACCGCACACCGCTGATTCAACTACGCAGCCATCAGCTGGCGTGCAATACGAACGTGTGCGGTCCGTTAAACCTGACGCTGCCTTGACCGAAGCGGGCGCACATCCTCCGATCTGGTAGTGCGGCACGTCTGCAGCAACTAGCTGACCTGAGGATGCCCCGGGCCGCTACGGGCCCCGATGCTGGAAGCTGACAGCAACTGCCGCGCAGCCGGCAGCACACAGTCCGCTGTCCAGGCCTTGCCCAGGTCGCCGGGGCGACCCTGGCAGATCGGAGGATGCTGTGCGCGTAATGTACGATCCGCACCTGCCGCTGATCCGGCCGGTGGCGCCGCAGACGCCGGAAGGGTGTGCCGAATGTCTGCGGACAGGTTCCCCATGGGTGCACCTCAGGCTGTGCCTGACCTGCGGGAACGTAGGCTGTTGCGACTCCTCGCCGAACCGGCACGCACGCGGTCACGCCTACACGTTCGGACACCCCATCGTGCAGTCGTTCGAGCCGGGGGAGGACTGGCGCTGGTGCTACTTCGATGAGGCATATGTCTGAATTCGGGGCCAACGTGACGGGTCAGCGGCTCAGCATCGACCGGCCGCAGCACCTGCCAGAGACGCCCGACCCGAACGGGGCGTACCCGCGGCTCAGCGAAGAGCAGATCAGGGTGCTCGCAGTGCACGGTGAGCGCCGCGCCGTGCAGGCAGGAGACGTGCTGTTCCGCGATGGCGACCAGTGGGCCGACTTCTTCGTCGTGCTGGCGGGAAAGGTCGCCATCGTCGAGGGATATGAGAGCACTGACGAGCGGCTCCTCGTCGTGCACGGTCCAGGCCGGTTCCTCGGCGAGCTCAGCTTGCTGACCGGGCAGGCCGCGCTGTACTCCGCCGTGGTCATCGAGGCTGGCGAGATCCTCGCCGTTCCAGTCGGCCGGGTCAGGGACCTGCTCACCAAGGATGCGATGCTCGGCGACCTCATCCTGAGGTCTTACCTGATCCGCCGCTCCATGCTGATCGGCCTGGGCACCGGGATGCGGATCATCGGCTCGCGTTACTCGCCCGACGTAAGGCGGCTGCGGGACTTCGCGGCCCGCAACCGGATTCCGTGCCGCTGGACCGACCTGGAGGATGACCCCGGCACGGAATCGCTACTGCAGCAACTTGGCGTCGCGCCGGAGGACACGCCGATCGTGATCTTGTACGGCAGGCAGCTGCTCCGCAATCCCAGCAACACTGAGCTGGCCGCTGCGATCGGACGCACAATGCCGGGGCCTGCCCGGGACGTGTGCGACCTCGTAGTGGTCGGCGCTGGGCCAGCTGGCCTATCCGCCGCTGTCTACGGCGCCTCGGAGGGGCTGGCAACGGTCGTGCTCGACGCGGTCGCCACGGGTGGCCAGGCCGGGACGTCCGCTCGGATCGAGAACTACCTAGGCTTCCCCGCAGGCATCTCGGGCGCGGAGCTCGCTGAGCGGGCTGTCATCCAAGCTGCGAAGTTCGGGGCGGAGATCACGGTTCCCGCGCAGGCCACCTCGTTGGACGAGGCGGGGAGCCAATTCCTGATCAGGCTCAGTGACGGCGACACGATCAGGACCCGCAGCGTCATCGTGACCAGCGGCGCGAAGTACCGTCGCCTTGATGTGCCCTGCCTGGAGGAGTTCGAGAGCAGCAGCGTCTACTACGCGGCTTCCCAGGTCGAGGCACAGCTATGCCGCGGCGACCCGGTCGCCATCGTGGGTGGCGGCAACTCGGCGGGCCAGGCGGCGCTGTTCCTGGCCAAGTACGCCGAGCGGATCTGGCTGCTCGTCCGCGACCCAGACCTCGGAGCCAGCATGTCCCGCTATCTCGTCGATCAGGTGACCAGGTCCAAGCAGATCGAGGTGATGTGCCACACGGAGATCAGCCGGCTGCTCGGGGCATCGGCGCTGACCGGCCTGATCGTCACGGACAACAAGACTGGTGACTCCCATGAGCTTCCGGCCAAGGCCTTGTTCGTGTTCATCGGGGCTGAGCCGAGCACGAGCTGGCTTCGCGGGCTGGCCGCCCTCGACGAGCACGGGTTCGTGCTGACCGGCCCGGCTGCGGCTGTCCCTGCCGCCAGGATGCGGGCACCGGAGCCCGCCTCGCCGCGGTCAGCGCTCGAGACCAGCCTGCCCGGCATGTTCGCTGCAGGGGACGTGCGGAGCGGTTCTACCAAACGGGTGGCGTCCGCGGTCGGGGAGGGCGCCATGGCCGTCCACCTCGTACACGAGCGCCTTCACTTCGGCTGACGCAATGGTGGCGGAGGCAGCGACCCAGCGGGCGAGGAACCGGTAGGCGATTAAGGAGACGCAGTCATGCCAGTGATGGGCTACACGAGGTTCGAGCGACTCTTCCGCACCGCCAGCGGTGTCGATGTCGACCGCAATGACATGAAGCGCTTCCTGGATTTCGTCAATCAGGCGATCTATGACCTGCTGCTGGCCGGACAGGCCACCGCAGAGGCGAACGGCCGCGACGTCATTGCGCGCTCCGATCTGCCCATCACCGCCGGCCTACAGGAGACCATGCACGAGTTCCGCAAGCTCGACGAAGACATTGAGCTCAAGGCCATCCTTGAGGACCTGACCGCGCGGCCGCCGCTGAGCTCGGCGCTGAGCCAGGAGGCGCAGGAGCACCTGCCGATGGTGTTCGGCGGGATCAGCGTCGCGCTCGCGAAGACGCTCAAGATTCTCGATCCGAGGCAGCGGCGCGTTCCGCCGCGGGAATGGGACCGCGCCTTTCACATCTTCGACACGCTGATCTAGCTGCCGAGGCGACTAGAGCAGGACTTTGCGGGGCGGCTGCGGTTGCGCCGCACGCGGCCCACAAAACGCTCCTAGCCGGGGTGGGTCACTGCCCACGGAACAGTGACGATCACCACCAGGCACATCCGGCAGGGCGTCCTGACCGTGAAGCGCTTCAGCAAAGGAACGGTCAGCAAAGAGATAAGTGTCACCGTCGCTGCTCCGAAGTTATCGGCGGTCCAGGGTGTACCGCGCACTCCGCGATAGCTAAGGATGCAGGCTTTACATCAATCACATGCAGTACGTGGATAGACAGCTGCATTCCGGGCAGCGATGGCACGCATGCGGTCAGCTCGGCGCAAGACGCCGAGCTGCAAGGCAATTCCAACCAGACCGGCGGGCAGTGGTCGACGTTCGGGCCTCGAGCTGCTGATCATTCACAGGACTCGGTGGTCGCAGGTCGTGACTGGTGATGACCTCACTGCGGCCATCCGCGCCACCGCGGCCACGCTGCACCACCGCGAAATCCTGGAGCAGCTGAACTGCCTGAAGGTGAACGGCCAATCGGTGATGTCGCTGGGCGGCGACTCCGATGACCGCGGTAGTTACAGCGGGCGAGCGTGGGTTCCGGCCGGGGTGCTCCTCAACGGCGACCAGATCCTGACCCTTGACTGGCCTGGCATCGCGGGTGGTGAGCAGCGGATCGCGCGGTCGACCATCGTGGACGCCATGCCGAGGGTTAAGGCTCTTTGGTAGCGACCTGAGTTACGATCAGCCGACTGCCCACTCCGCTTCGGTAGTGTGGCGCGAGGCCCCCGGCACGCCCCCGTTTGCGCTTCCCACGAGGACGAACCGGGGTCGCTGCTTTATGCGCGAGTGCGGCGACGGATCACGATGACCTGGACCACGATCGCGACGGCCAGGATGACCGTGATGAGCCACGACAAGGGCTGGGGCCAGCGCCAGATCTGGCCCGCCGCAGCGAGGGCGACAACAGCAGTCGACGCGATCGTCACCCGCACGATGTCGGGGTGCAGTTTCCCACGACCGCGAAATCCCATTGCCATGTCTGCCACCCTCCTTTCACCAGCTTATGCAGGTTCAGGCGCTTCCCGATAGTGTCAGACGCCACCGTCAGGAGCAGGTGCTTCCCTGTTTGTCGAGCATGAACTGAGCCCAGTGGATGGGCTTGCTGGACGGCAGATCGGAAGAAGAGAGCACTCCGCCACGCCAGCGCGGCTGGCTCCGTGGCTACGACTCGACGCGGCGGCCAAGCCGCTCCCAACTCGAATGGAGCTCGCAGCATGGCAGTAGCACGCAAGCAGGTGATCATCGACACCGACCCGGGAATCGATGACGCGATTGCCATCTTCTTGGCGCTTGCCGACGCAGGTGTTGAGGTTCTGGGGCTTACGCCCGTCGCTGGCAACTCGCCGTTGGAAAACACCACGCTGAACGCGTTGCGAATCCTGGATCTTGCGGATCGTCCGGACATTCCGGTGTGTCCTGGGGCCGCTCGACCTCTTGTGCATCTCGCACCACGGTATGCGGCGGACACCCATGGCGAACTGGGGCTGGGCGAAGCGGAACTCATTGCTCCGTCAAGAAGTGCCAGCTCGGAACACGCCGTTGACTTCATTGTCCGAACTGTTCGAAGTGCCGGCGCGCCAGTCACGATCGTGGCAATCGGGCCGCTCACCAACATCGCCCTGCTGGTGGCGACTCACCCCGAGGTCATCCCTTCTATCGAGGAGGTCGTGGTGATGGGAGGTGGCAGCGAAGGCAACGCAACCCCGGCGGCGGAGTACAACATCTGGTTCGATCCGGAGGGCGCCCAACGAGTCCTCCAGTCAGGACTCAACCTGACGTTTGTTGGTCTGGACGTCACTCACCAGGCGAACCTCACTCCAGACGACTTGCCGCGCATCGCCGCCATGGGCAAGGTGGGGTCGGCCCTTGGCAGGATGCTCGAGACCTATGACGCGGCGCACCAGCAGTTCTACGGGAGCCGCCTGCTTCCGATGCACGACGCGCTTGCGATCGCCCACGTTATTGATCCATCGCTGATGCGGTTCGAGCATCTGCGTGTCGATGTGGATTGTGGATTCTCCATCGGTCGGGGGGCAACTGTCCTCGATCGCTGGGGCATCACCGGCGCCCCCAAGAACGTGCGCTATGCGCGGACCGTTGACTCCGAGCGATTCCATCTGTTGTTGATGGATCGGCTCGACCGGTTCAGTGGCGTGGACTGATGACAGCTGCTCAGCTCCCTCATGCCAAGGGAGCGTCAAGGATCAGCCGAACCAGCCGTCAAGAATCAGCCGAACCACTGTCAGGGATCAGCCGGAGGCCCGATGTCAGGCATCAGCCGAGGTAATACATCAGACGGGTGCGCCGCCAGGGACTTGAACCCCGAACCCGCGGATTAAGAGTCCGCTGCTCTGCCAATTGAGCTAGCGGCGCTAGGACGTAGAGATGCTACCAGCGACCTGCCGGCTTCTGCGAACGGAACGAAACGTCATGGTTCGCGGCGTCCTAGGCTAACTGGGCGGCTGGTTACGGCGCGCGGCCGGACGTGACGATCGTAGGAATCGTCCGAAGGCTTCTGCCGCCTTGGACGGACGGCCGGTCTTGATTTCGGATTGGTCCGCCCATGTCATCACGCGCAGGCCCCCGTTCACGCCCAGCCACCGGAACGGCTCAGGCGCCCAGCGAGGTGACCTATGGCCAACCCAGGGCAGGCGGGTGAGATCACTGTCCGTCCCGGTGATCAGGTGGGCAAGGGTTCGGCCGGCAAGATTCGTCGTCGACAGCCCGTCGCCTACGTAGCCGCCCGCCCAGCCGATCCCGGTAGCGGGGTCGTGACCAACGGAGGCGCACCAGTCTCTCGGGATCCCGAGCGGGCCGCCCCAGGTATGCGTGATCGCCACGTCCTCGAGCGCGGGAAACAGCTCGGTTAGCGTCTTGCGCAAAGCACCGAACACCGTCGGGACGCGGTCGAAGGACGGCTGGATCGCCGAGCCGTAGTGGTACGGGGCGCCACGTCCCCCGAACACCAGTCGTCCGTCGGCGGTCCGCTGGCCGTAGATGATCATGTGGCGAAGGTCGTTGAACGTGGGCCTAGTGGCCATGCCGACCTGCTCGAGCACCGAGGCGGGAAGCGGCGCCGTCGCCACGACTAGTGAGTAGACCGGAACGACCGCGCGTTTGTAGCCGGACAACTGGGCTGTGTAGCCCTCGGTGGCGCGGATGACGTGGCGAGCCCTGACGGTTCCGGTCGCGGTCACGACCTGTCCCTGCTTGAGCTGCCGGACCTCGGTCTTCTCGTAGATCTGGACGCCCCTGGCACGAAGGACTCCGGCGAGTCCTCTGGCGAGCCTGGCGGGATGGATGGCTGCGCAATGCGGCGTGTACACACCGCCGAGCACGTTGGTCATCGCGCTGATCTCTTGAGCTTCGGACGCCGAGAGCAGCCGAAGATCGGCCTCGTCGAACCCGTAGAGCCTGGCTTCGTGTACCTCATCCTTTGCCCGCTGCATTTGAGCTTCGGATCGGGCGAATTGGACGGTGCCGCCCTTTGCCCAGTGGCAGTCGATGCCCTCGTCGGCCGTGACCTTGCCGACCTCGTCGACGGTCTGCTGCATCGCGCGGTGCATCGCGATCGCCGACTCGCGGCCCGCCATCCGCTCTAGCTTCGGCAGCGAGGCAGGGAAAAGAGCCGAGCACCAGCCGCCGTTGCGCCCTGAAGCGCCGAAGCCGGCGATCTCGCGCTCGCACAGCACGATCTTCAGCTCAGGATTGGTGGCGCTCAGGTAGTAAGCGGTCCACATGCCGGTCAGGCCCGCGCCGACGATCGCAACGTCGGCCTCGATGTCGCCATCCAGGCTCGGTCCCGGCTCCAGAGATCCCGGCACGCTGTCATGCCAGAACGAGAGACGCCGGTACTCATCGCCCCGCTGGCTCACAGCACCACCGTCCCACCTTGTCGCGATGTCCGGCATGCCGGCCATCCTTGTGTCATGCCCCATGATCGTCGCATGCTGCCACCACCGGCCCCGAAGGATTCGTTGCGAATATACAAGCTATGCGTGGTATGCCTCGGCAACATCTGCCGCTCACCGATGGCAGAAGCCCTGATCAGGGCCGAATTGGCCGCTGCGGGCTTGACCGAACGAGTCCAGGTCGAAAGTGCTGGCACTGGTGACTGGCATATCGGCGAGCCGATGGACCGGACAGCACGGGCTGAGCTGATGCGGCGCGGCTATGACGGGAGTTCCCACCGGGCCAGGCAGATCAGTGCGGCCTGGCTAGATCCGTTTGACCTGCTGATCGCGATGGACCACAGCAATCTGCGCAACCTCCAGCGGATGGCGGGCGGACGAACGGACATCGTCAACCGGATCAGGCTGTTCCGGTCGTTTGACCCGGCCGCTCCGGAGGATGCCGAGGTGCCAGATCCCTATGGCGGTGATCCTGAGGAGTTCGCGCGCGTCTTCGACATCATCCTGGCAGCGGCGAGGGGCTTGGTCTCGGCGCTTCAGGAGGTGCTGGAGCCAGCGAGTGGCTGACCGCGGGATCGAGGAAGGGGTCAGCAAGGTCGCGGAGATCACGGGTCTCGCAGTGCGCGATTGGCGTCCGGCGGGCCGCAGCCACGGAGCCGCGCATTACAGGTGCCGCCTGGTCGACGGTCGTGAGCTATTCATCAAGTCGGTCAGCACCGTCGAGGGGACGGCGGAGCTGGCTGCCGAGGCCAACGGGCTGCGCTGGCTTGGTGACAGTGGTGCTGTTCCGGTTCCTGAGGTCAGCTTCTGCGATCAGGGGATGCTCGGCATTGCGTGGATTTCGCCTGATGGGGCTGACGGGAGGGCGACCGCACGTTTCGGGCGCGATCTCGCCGAGATGCACGCCGCCGGCGCCGGGCGCTTCGGGGCGCCCTGGGAGGGCTTCATCGCCAGCCTGCCGCTGCCGAATGAACAGGCGGACTCGTGGCCGACGTGGTACGCCCAGCACCGGCTGCTGCCGTACTGCCGGTTGGCTCGAGATGGCGGGATGCTCGGCACGGCGGACGTCAGCCTGATCGAGTCGGTCGCGGATCGGATCGGTGACCTATCTGGACCGGCCGAACCGGCCGCCAGGATTCACGGGGACTGCTGGTCCGGCAATCTGATCTGGTCCGGCGGTCGTGGCTGGCTCATCGACCCGGCGGCGCACGGCGGGCACCGGGAAACCGATCTGGCGATGCTGGCGTTGTTCGGCGCGCCGCAGCTAGAGCGGATCATTGCTGCGTACCAGGAGGTCTCGCCGCTGGCCATCGGCTGGCGGGCGCGCGTACCGCTGCATCAGCTGCACCCGCTGCTCGTGCACGTATGCCTGTTCGGCGCCACCTATCGCGAGTCCGCCCTCGCGGCTGCCCGGGCTGCACTGGCGGCATGACGCCGGTGGTGTACCCGGCGCCGTCGTACTGCCATGTCGGGTATGGCTGTCACGCTCATTGCGGAATGAGGGGATGACTGTCCCATCCACACCCGGTGGCTGGCCGCAATCCGTTCGGTGGAGACGGAATTATGGCGGATTGTGGCTTTTGGTGGTCAGTCGGCAGCCGCGGTCGTGGGGACGGGGCGCGCTTCGGGCGACAGCGGGAGCGCGAAACCGAAGGTCGCGCCATGACCGGGCTCTGAGTCCACCCAGACCCGGCCGTTGTGCGCGCTCACCATGGCGGCAACGATCGCGAGGCCCAGGCCGGTGCCGCCTGCCGTACGGCTGCGCGCCCGGTCGGTGCGATAGAACCGCTCGAAGACGTGCTCCTGCTGTTCCTTCGTGAGCCCGGCGCCTTGGTCGGCGACTTCAAGTACGACGGCGGGTTCGCCGGCCGCTTTTCCGCTTGGCGAGACTATCGGGGAACCGGCGCCGTTCGGGCTGTGCACCTCATCCAGTGCGCCGGATCGGATCGTGATCTCGATCGGCGTCCCGTCTGGGGTGTGCATCATCGCGTTGCTCATGAGATTGCCGACCACCTGGCGCAGGCCTACCTCGTCGCCGGTGACGAGCGGAGCTTCTGTCGTCCCTACCGTCAGGTTGATCGCCCGGTTTGGCGCGATCATCCTGGCGTCGTGCAGCGCGTCGGCTGCTATAGCGAGCAGGTCGACGGTGCGGAATTCCAGCGGGCGCTGCTGGTCCAGACGAGCGAGCAGCAGCAGATCGTCGACCAGGACACCCATCCGCACAGCTTCGCTTTCGACCCGTTCGATGAGCTTGTCCAGTTCCGCGCTGTTCATTGGCCCGCTGGGTAGCCTGCCGTTGTCACTCCCGTTGCCCGAGTCGGCTGCAACGGTCTGCTCAACTTCCAGAGATGCGGCGTTGCCGTCCGGGGCATCGTCGGACGCCGATCCTGCCGCGCGAGCGTTCGCCGCGCCGCCGCGCTGGCGGTAGTACTCGGCGAATCCCCGGATCGCCGTCAGCGGCGTCCTCAGTTCGTGGCTCGCGTCAGCGACGAACTGGCGCATGCGGTCTTCCGACCTCCCAGCGGCCAGTGCGGACCGATGGGCGGCCTCCTCCGATCGCCGGGCGGCCTCCTCGGACGCCGTCCGGGCGCGGAAGGCGGCCTCAATGTGCGCGAGCATCACGTTCAGCGAGCGCGCGAGCTTGCCGACTTCAGTGCGCGGGTCAGGCTCGGGAACGCGACGACCGAGGTCTCCTGCGGCGATGACCTCCGCCGTCCGCTCGATATCCCGCAACGGCCGCATGCTCCGCCGGACGAGGGTGATTCCGAGTATCGCGAGCACCAGCAGCAGGAGGCAGCTGATGATCACGTCGACGGTCGTCAGCTCGCCAATCGTCCGGTACACGCTGGTCACGTCGAGGCCGACGATGATCGTCCCGTGGACCGTGCCGCCAGACGGGCTTCGGAATTCGGCCGCCGAGCTAACGACGCGCCATCGGCCGTCGCCTGAGACCGCACCCACAGTGATGGGCTCGGAAACAGGTGAGCCCGAGGTATTGAGCCAGCTCTGGGCGTTGACGTTATGGGCACCGGGTATCTCGAGCCAGGTATCGGAGCGGCTCACGGCCGGCGGCGGAACAACGTGCGGCCGCCCAGCCTGGAGTCCGGAATACTCCGATACGACCTGCTGCACGCTACCCTCGGCCGGCAGCCACTGGATCGATACACCGCCGTAGTCAATCTGCGGCCGGCCGCCATTCAGGAACAGGAAGTCACGAACGATGTTGGTGGGCCCGAAATTGCTCGCCGCGGCCCGCAGCTCCTGGTCGGCCTGGTTGAGCAGGTAGCCGCGCATGAAGGCGATTCCGGCGATCGAGATGACCGCCAGCGCCGCGGTGACTAGGGCGAGCACCGCGGCGATGAGCTTGACCCGCAGCGGGGTCCGGCTCGGCAGCTGCCGCGCCGACCGCCAGAAGCCTGGATCGGGTCCCTGGTAGGTCATGAAACTAAGCCT